>NZ_CP050296.1:0-327916 GCF_014189455.1 Mesorhizobium huakuii | reverse complement strand
AAGCCGTCATCAGCCTATTCGCACTCCTTGCAGGCACCAGCTTCGCCATGGCGGAGGACGCCGGCTGCGAGGCCTTCAAATGGCCGGTGACGCGCGAACAGGCGCTGTTTGCCGCGGCGCCCGCAGCACCGCCTGGAGCGACGCTGGCGGTGGGCGCTGCCGCGGATCTGGCACTGGTCCCGGCGGAGAAAGCCGGTTTCACGCTGCCGCCCGAGCGCGCGCCGGCGGAGGGCACGTTCGGTGCCGTCGCCAGCGTGGAGGTGCCGGCCGAAGGCGCCATTCAGATCAGCCTGTCGGGCGAGGCCTGGATCGATGTCATCCAGGACGGCAAGGCGGTGAAATCGGCGGGCTATAGCGGCGTGAAAACCTGCCCCGGCATCCGCAAGAGCGTGCGCTTCAAGCTCGCGGCCGGACCGGCCACCGTCCAGTTCAGTGGTGCGAAGAAGGCTGAGCTGAAGGTCGCGGTGCTGACGCCGGAATAAGACGGCCAGGCAGAGGCATGCGGCCTTTCATCGGAGGTGCGATGAAAGGCCGTCGCTTCGAACCAGCGGTGTTGCCGTCAACGCACCGGCGCCATCAGCGCGAAATGCGCGCCTTGCGGGTCCTGGCACTGCACGATCCAGCTGCCGCCGGGGACCTCCATAGGCCCCATCAGGATCTTGCCACCATTGTCGGTGACGCGCTTGGCCGCCGCATCGATGGCCGGCACGTTGAAATAGAACTGCCACACCGGGACGGGGATTTGCGCCGGCTTGTTCATGATGCCGCCGCCGGATTCGGGGCCGGCCGTGAAAGTCTGGTAGGTGCCCATCGGACCCATGTCGAAATCGCCGGCATTGGCCCAGCCGAACTGGCCGGAATAGAAATCGAACGCGGCCTTCCAATCGCTGGTGTAGAGCTCGTGCCAGCCGATATGGCCAGGCGTGCTGGCCGGCACGACGGGCTGGTCGGGGCCGTTGGGCTGCAGGAACATGAAGGTAGCGCCTTGCGGATCGGTGACGACGGCAAAACGGCCGACGCCCGGAATGTCGTCGGGCTGGCGATGAACAGCGCCGCCAGCAGCCTTCAGTGCCTTGGTCGAAGCATCAACATCTTTGGTGTGGATATAACCGAGCCAGGCGGGTGGCATGCCCATCTTAGCGGCATCCTCGGGCATCGTCATCAGGCCGCCGACGCCGCGTTCGCCGACATTCATGACGATGTAGCGCGGCATGCCGGGCGCCTTGTCGAAGGGCTGCGCCGTCCAGCCGACAATTTTGGTGTAGAAGGCCTCGGCGGCGTCGAGGTCTGTTGTCATCAGCTCGTACCAGAAGAAGGGCATCGGGGATTTCGGCATGGTCGGTCTCCTCACCGTTCAAGCATCGATCGTTGTCCGATCCACCCCAGGACGATCCTGGCGGCGGAAATCCGACAACCGCCCGGACAATAATGTCTGCCCATGACATGCGTTCCCCGGTTGCGCGCCCGCGGTTTTCGATTTTTGTACGGCAAGGGGGTTGTTCATGCGCCTTATGTCGCTCACGCCAGAGCTTGTCGCACTGTGTCACAGGGAAGAGGCCGATCCCGGCCCGGACCCAAGCTGGACCGAGTTGAAGGACGGGGATTTCCAGAGCCTTGCCTTGCGGCTTTCCGGCGACGCGGATGAGGGGCCGCTCTGGGTGTTCGCCTACGGCTCGCTGATCTGGAAACCGGAATTCAGATCGGTCGAGCAGCGGCTCGCCACGGCCTTCGGCTGGCATCGCTCCTTCTGCCTCGACATGGTGCGCTGGCGCGGCAGCGCCGCGCAGCCGGGGCTGATGATGGCGCTCGAGCGCGGCGGGCGCTGCAATGGGGTGATCTACCGCTTGCCGGAGGGCGAAAAGCCGGCCCAGATCGAAAGGCTGCTGCGGCGTGAGATCAGCGACCATGAGAGCGTCAGCTCGGTCCGGTGGCTGCCTGTGCATACGGCGCAAGGCACGCTGCGGGCGCTCGGTTTCTGGGTTGGCGTGAAGGGCAGGGGAACGTCACTCGGCCAGCCGCTGGACAGAGTGGCAAGCGTGCTTGCCAGAGCCTGTGGCCATATCGGCTCCGGCGCCGAATATCTCTACAACACGGTCAGCCATCTCGAAGCGTTCGGCATCCACGACCGCAATCTGTGGCGGCTGCAGCAACTGGTGGCGGACGAGGTGCGGGCTATTTATGGCCGGCCGGTCGGCGAGGACCATCCAGTCCGGCAAGAGCAGCCGTCCACTGCATAACATGAGTGAAAAAATCATGTTTTTATCGAGCCTTTTCAGCAGCTTGCGGTGAAAATTGACCAATTGATAAAAAAATAAAACGTGCTAGCCTTCCCCAAAACGAAAACATGGGGAACTGACAATGCCAGAAGGCCAGTTCAAGGAAGGTATCGTCGGCGGCCGGCTTGCGGCCGAGCAGTACGCGGACAATTTTTCCGACCTGCATCCGCCGCTCGATCATCACGAGGCGCTGGTCGGATCCGACCGCTGCTATTTCTGCTATGACGCGCCGTGCATGAACGCGTGCCCGACCTCGATCGACATTCCGCTGTTCATCCGCCAGATCTCGACCGGCAACCCGATCGGCTCGGCCAAGACCATTTTCGACCAGAACATCCTTGGCGGCATGTGCGCCCGCGTTTGCCCGACCGAAACGCTGTGCGAAGAGGTCTGCGTGCGTGAGGTGGCGGAGGGCAAGCCGGTGCAGATCGGGCGGCTGCAGCGCTACGCCACCGATGTCGCGATGGCCGAGAACAAGCAGTTTTATCCACGCCCGGAGCCGACCGGAAAGACGGTCGCCGTGGTCGGCGCCGGCCCGGCCGGCCTTGCCGCCGCGCACCGGCTCGCCCGCCATGGTCATGACGTGACCATACTGGAAGCGCGGCCGAAGGCCGGCGGCCTCAACGAATATGGCATCGCCGCCTATAAGAGCGTCGACAATTTCGCCCAGGCCGAGGTCGACTATGTCACGGCGATCGGCGGCATCGACATCCAGAACGGCAAGGCGCTCGGCCGCGACTACCAGCTCTCCGACCTGATCCGCAATTACGATGCGGTGTTCCTCGGCATGGGACTTGGCGGCGTCAACGCGCTGCGCGCCGATGGCGAGGATGCCGCCGGCGTCACCAATGCGGTGGAGTTCATCGCCGAACTGCGCCAGGCCAGCGACCTCTCCGGCCTGCCGGTCGGCCGCCGCGTCGTCGTCATCGGCGGCGGCATGACGGCGATCGACGCGGCCGTGCAATCAAAACTCCTCGGCGCCGAGGAGGTGACGATCTGCTACCGGCGCGGCCAGGAGCATATGAACGCTTCCGGGTTCGAGCAGGATCTGGCCGCCGCCAACGGCGTCACCATCCGCCACTGGTTGCAGCCGAAGCGGGTCATTGCCGAAGGCGGGAAGGTGTCAGGCATCGAACTCGAATACACAGCGCTCAACGGCGACAAGCTCGCCGGTACCGGCGAGACGCTGACGCTGGTTGCCGACCAGGTATTCAAGGCGATTGGCCAGAGCTTTGTCCCGGCCGCCCTCAATGGCAGCGGCGCCGCGATCGAGCTCGAAGCCGGCCGCATCAAGGTCGATGCGGAAGGGCGGACATCGCTGGCCAAGGTCTGGGCCGGCGGCGACTGCATCTTTGGTGGCGACGACCTGACCGTCTCGGCCGTGGCGCAGGGGCGCGATGCGGCGGAGAGCATACACAGGAGTCTGACGCGGGGATAAGGATCATGGCCACGGTGGAACCGGGCGTCGCCCGTCACTACGACATAGCTGGTCTCGAGCAGCGCATCCTTGCCGCGCTCGCCGATACCGGCGTGGACATTGCCCATCTGCGTGCCGGCGATCTTGAAGCGGTCGACGAATTCCACATTGGCGGTATCGCCGCCACCAGGGAACTGCTTGGCCAGATGGGTTTGAAGCCCGGAGCCAGGCTGCTCGACATTGGTTCCGGGGTGGGTGGTCCGGCCCGCTTTGCCGCCAACCATGCCGGCGCCGATGTCACCGGCATCGATCTCACGCAAAGCTATGTCGACGTCGCGACCAGCCTGTCGAAGCGGGTGGGAATTGCCGACAAAGTCCGGTTCGTGCAAGGCAGCGCGCTGGACATGCCGTTCGCCAACGCCAGCTTTGACGCGGCCATGATCCTGCATGTCGGCATGAACCTTCCCGACAAGGCAAGGCTGATGAGCGAGGCCGCGCGCGTGCTCAGGCCGGGCGGCGTTTTTGCGGTCTACGATGTGATGCGGCTTAAGGACGGCGCGCTGACCTATCCCGTGCCATGGGCCTCCAACGAGACCATGTCCTTTGTCGCCACGCCAGACGACTATCGCTCGGCGGCCACGGCTTCCGGCTTCTCCGTCGTCGCCGAGAGGCAGCGTGGTGCTTTCGCCGTCGAATTCTTCGCCGCGATACGTGCCCGGATGGCCGCCGCACAGGCGGAAGGAAAAAGCCGGCGCCCGGCGTCGGCCTGGTCATGGGCGAAGATGCCCGCACCAAGATCGCCAATATCACCGCCGCGCTTGAAGGCGGTATTCTCGCACCCGTTGAACTGCTTCTTCGTCTCGGCTGAAAGGGACCTGTCATGGCAGACATCCGCAACAATTTCGTCGGCATCAAATCGCCAAATCCGTTCTGGCTGGCCTCGGCACCGCCGACCGACAAGGCCTACAATGTCGTCCGCGCCTTCAAGGCGGGGTGGGGCGGCGTGGTGTGGAAGACGCTGGGCGAGGAAGGTCCGCCGGTGGTCAACGTCAACGGCCCGCGTTACGGCGCGATCTGGGGCGCCGACCGGCGCCTGCTCGGCCTCAACAACATCGAACTGATCACCGACCGCGACCTGCAGGTCAATCTGCGCGAAATCAAACAGGTCAAGAAGGATTGGCCCGACCGCGCCATCGTCGTTTCGCTGATGGTGCCTTGTGTCGAGGAGAGCTGGAAGGCGATCCTGCCGGTGGTCGAGGAGACGGAAGCCGACGGCATCGAACTTAATTTCGGCTGCCCGCACGGCATGTCGGAACGAGGCATGGGCGCTGCCGTCGGCCAGGTGCCGGAATATATCGAAATGGTGGTGCGCTGGTGCAAGGCCAACACCCGCATGCCCGTCATCACCAAGCTGACACCCAACATCACCGATGTGCGCAAGCCGGCGCGCGCCGCACTCGCCGGCGGCACCGACGCGGTGTCGCTGATCAACACCATCAATTCGATCACCGGTGTCGATCTCGACAGCTTCGCGCCTCAGCCGACCATCGACGGCAAGGGTTCGCATGGCGGCTACTGTGGCCCGGCGGTGAAGCCGATCGCCATGAACATGGTGGCCGAAATCGCGCGCGATCCGGAAACGCATGGGCTGCCGATCTCCGGCATTGGCGGCATCACCACCTGGCGTGACGCGGCCGAATTCATGGCGCTCGGCGCCGGCAATGTGCAGGTCTGCACGGCGGCGATGACCTACGGTTTCAAGATCGTGCAGGAGATGATCGCCGGCCTGGAAAACTGGATGGACGAGAAGGGCCACCGCTCGCTCGACGACATTGTCGGCCGCGCCACGCCCAACGTCACCGACTGGCAGTATCTCAACCTCAACTATGTCGCCAAAGCGCGTATCGACCAGGACGCCTGCATCAAATGCGGCCGCTGCCACATCGCCTGCGAGGACACTTCGCACCAGGCGATCACCAGCATGGTCGACGGCGTCAGGCATTTCGAGGTGATCGAGGCCGAATGCGTCGGCTGCAACCTCTGCGTCAATGTCTGCCCGGTCGAGAATTGCATCACCATGGAGCCGCTGGCCGCCGGCGTGATGGACCAGCGCACCGGCAAGCCGGTGTCGCCGGTCTACGCCAACTGGACGACGCACCCGAACAACCCGATGGCCAAGGTGGCTGCGGAGTAGGGCTTGCTCCAGCGCAGGTAGGGCTGCTTGGCAGAACTTGGGTTCCTCGCCCCACGGAGTGGGGAGAGGTGGCCCGGCGAAGCCGGGACGGAGAGGGACTTTCGGGACGACTGGGAGCTTACCCAGGCTTCAGATCGCCTTTCATCTTGCTTGCGCCTGATTCCTCACCGGTTTTGACTTCACAAAGGTCGTCCCCCTCTCCGTCCCGGCTTCGCCGGGCCACCTCTCCCCGCTTTGCGGGGTGCGAGGAACCCAAGTCCTGTGAAGCCATCGCGAACATGTGCATTTCCGCATTTCCCTATTGCAGATAAAAATTATCCACGATAAAAGATATCCATAAATAGGAGATCGGCATCATCATGAAGCTGGGCGAGGGCGTTGAAGCTGCCATCCACTGTGCTGCTACGCTGGCGAGCGTCGAGGGCAACAGCACCATGCCAGGTGCGGCGCTCGCCGAAGCCTTCGGACTGTCGCCGAGCTATCTCTTGAAGCATCTCAACATGCTGACCGCCGAGCGCATCCTGGAATCGGTATCGGGTCCGGCTGGCGGCTACCGGCTGGCGCGGCCGGCCGAACGCATCACGCTGCTCGACATCGTGCTGGCGGTCGAAGGGCGCGAACCGGCGTTTCGCTGCGGCGAAATCCGCCGCAACGGCCCGGTCAAGATCGATGCCTCGGCCTATGTCAAACCCTGCGGCATCAATGCCGCGATGCTGAAGGCGGAGCGGGCCTATCGGGCAGCGCTCGCCGAAACAAAGCTGTCCGACATCGTGGCGGACTACGCGGCAGAGGGCGATCCGAGATCCTTTGCCGCCAGCTGCGCCTTCGTTGCGCGCCACCAGCGGCCGCAGAAACCCAATTCAACCCCGCAAACCCCAAAGCAGATGTGAAAGGAAAGACGATGAAGCCGAGACTGCAATTTTTCGCCAAGGCGCCCGAGATCATGAAGGCGGTGTCGGCGCTCAACAAGGCGGTCGACGAATGCGGGCTTGAGGTCGGCCTGCTGCACCTGATCAAGCTCAGGGCCTCGCAGATCAATGGCTGCTCCTACTGCGTCGAGATGCACAGCCGCGAGGCGCGGCGCGATGGCGAGACCGAACAGCGGCTCTATCTTGTCGCGGCCTGGAAGGAATCGCCGCTGTTTTCCCCGCGTGAGCGCGCCGCCTTCGCCTGGACCGAGGCGGTGACCCTGATCGCCAACAATGGCGTGTCGGGCGAACTCTACGCCCGCACGCTCGAGCATTTCTCGGAAGAGGAACTGGTCAAGCTGTCCGTTGCGCTGGGCATGATCAACACCTGGAACCGGCTGTGCATCCCGTTCCAGGCCATTCATCCGATGCCGGCCGCCAAGGCGGCCTGACTTGTCCTGATGTGTTTTGGAGCGCCGTCGAGGAGGTGGCGCTCCAACTGTTTTCAAGGGGAGTGTTTTATGCCTGCCGATTTACCATCGACCTTCTTGTTTCTCGGCCGCCTGTTGCTCGGCGGCGCTTTCGTCTTCGCCGGCCTGCGCAACATCCAGAACGCGGCCTTCCTCACCGGGCTGATGGCCGCGCGCGGCGTGCCACAGGCGCGGCTGGCGCTGTGGGCCGGCATTGTCCTGCAGATCCTTGCCGGCGCCTTGGTGATCGCTGGGCTGTGGACCGCGATCGCCTGCGCGGTGCTGGTGCTGTTCCTGATCGCAGCGACGCCGATGGTCCACAATTTCTGGGATCATCAAGGCCCGGACCGCGCGGCGCGCATCAACGGCTTCGTCGGCAATGTCGCGCTGAGCGGTGGTTTCCTGACGCTGATCGCGCAGTCCGTTTAAAGGCTGAGGTCACGCCGCGAACCGCAGACCACCATCGCAGGTCAGCACCTGGCCGGTCATGAAGCCGTTGGAGACGAGGAAGGCTATCGCCGAGGCGACGTCCTCGGCGCGGCCAATCCTGCCCACAGGGGTCTTGCCGGCATATTCGGCAAAAACCGCCTGCCGCTGGTCCTCAGGCAAAAAATCCCACCACGGCGTATCGATCACACCAGGCGCGACGACGTTGACGCGCAGCGGCTTCAGTTCGACAGCCAGGATCGGCGTCACGGTCAGCAGCATGCCGTTGACGGCGCCGATGCCGGCGACGCCGGGCATGGTGACCTGAGCCGACACCGCCGAGATGAAGGTTACTGACCCCGATTTGTTGAGCGTCGGCAAGGCGGCCTGCAGGCAGGACAGTTGCGGCCGCACCTTCTCCTCGACGCCGCTGCCGATATCGGCAAGGTCGAGCGTCGCGAACGGGCCGAGGCCCTTGCCGCCGCTCGCCGCCAGGACGAGGTGGTCGAACGGGCCGAGACGCTCGAAGAACTGACGCACCTCGTCCGGCTTCGAAGCATCGAAGGCGGCCTTGTCGGCGGCGCCGCCGAGGCTTTTCCAGGCACCGTTGAGCTTGTCCTGGTTGCGGCCGGTGATCGTCACCTTCATGCCGGGCCCAATCAGCTTGCGCGCGGTTGCCAGGCCGATGCCGGAGGAGCCGCCGATGATGACTGTGTGTTCGGTGGTGTTGGTCATGAGTGCTGTTCCCTGGATTCTGGGGAGGCTGGGCCGACAAGGTCGAGGCTCAGGCTTCGCAATTGTTGCCTTGCCCTGGCGTCGTAAGCCTGGGCATCGGCGCGGGATTCGCGCAGGCCGTCGAAATAGAGGCCGCTGCGCCCTGCGAGCGCGGATGAGGTCGCCAGATTAACGATGGCGTCGGCGCCGGTTTCGACAGAGCTCCATGGCGTCACGCCGGCCTGCCTGACCATGGTCGTGTCCATGTAGCTCGCCGGATGCAGCGCATTGACGGTGACGCCGGTGCCTTTCAGTTCCTCCGCCAGATCGACGGTGAACAGGATCTGCGCCAGCTTGCTCTGGCAGTAGGCACGCACGCCGCTATAGCCATGGGTCAGCATGACATCGCCAAAGTCGATCGCCTGCTGGCCTGCCGAGGCGACATTGACGATACGCGCTGGTGCGCTCGCCTTCAGCAGCGGCAGAAGTTCCGAGGTCAGCAGGAAGCCGGCGAGATAGTTGACCGCGAAACGCAGTTCGTAGCCATCGGCGCTGATCTGTCTTTTGGCGCCTGCCGTGCCGATGCCGGCATTGTTGATGAGGATGTCGAGCCGGTCCGTTCGGGCACGCACGGCCTCGGCAAGGCGGCGAATTTCGGCCAGCGAGGCGAGGTCGGCGGCGAAGAACTCGGCTCCGCCGCCGACGGCCTCGATTTCGGCTGCCACGGCCTTGCCACGCGCGGCATCGCGGCCGTGCACCAGCACGCGGGCGCCGGCGGCACCCAGCCGTTGCGCGACGACGCGGCCGACGCCGTCGGTCGAGCCGGTGATGAGGATTGTCTTGTCTTTCAGGTCCATGTCGGGAGCCTCCTGTCTGTTGCTCCAGACGCAAGATGGGACGTCCCACGGATCTCAAACAGTTCAAACTTTATCCTGGTATCAGTACTGCTATAATAGACATCATGGACGCTCCCTCTCATTCCGCTGAAGACAGCCGCCGGCGCGAACTCGGCGCTTTCCTGCGCTCACGCCGCGAAAGGCTGACGCCCTCGGCGACCGGCATCACGACCGGCCTCAGGCGGCGCACGCCAGGCCTGCGCCGCGAGGAGGTGGCGATGATCGCAGGCGTCGGCGCCACCTGGTACACCTGGCTGGAGCAGGGCAGGGACGTGCGGCCTTCCGTGGAGGTGCTGACGGCGCTGTGCGGGGCGTTGCGCCTCGACGCCGCCGAGAAACGGCATCTCTTCACGCTTGCCGGCCGCCAGCAGCCGGAGCGGCGGCGCATCGCGGCAGGAAAGGTCGAAGGCCCCTTGCTGCATATGTTGCAAAGCCTTGTCCTGCAGCCCGCCTATGTCGTCGGTCCGCGCTGGGACGTGCTGGCCTGGAATGACGCGGCCGTCGCCATTTTCGGCGATTATGGCCTGCTCGAGGGCGACGCCCGCAACATCATCCACGGCGTGTTCACCGATCCGCACCGGCGGCATTTGCTGGTCGACTGGGAGCAGCTGGCGCGTGCAACCCTTGCCGCGTTCCGCGCCGAGAGCGCCAGATATGTCGGCGATCCGGATTTCGAGCGATTGATCGCGCTGATGATGCGCTCAAGTCCGGAGTTCCGGGAATGGTGGCCGCAACGCGACGTCGTGCACCGCTTGTCCGGCATGAAGCATCTGCGCCACCCGATCGCCGGCCCGATGGTGTTCGAGCATATGAGCCTGTCGATCGATGACGGCTCCGATATGAAGCTGATCGTCTACACGCCGCTCGCCGAGCACAACTCGATCGCCAAGCTGCAGAAGCTGCTGGACGCGCTGCCGGCCGAGCGGCGCAGCGCCTGAGAGGGGTCAGCCCCTCGGCTTCAGCCCCTCAAGAAACAGTTGCTCCAGGAACCGTGCCGCGTCCTCGAAGCGGCCGTCGCCGCCGCGGTTCGGTCCGAGCACGGCGCGGACCTGGACGTCGAAATCGGCATAGTGCTGCGTGGTTGCCCAGATTGAGAAGATCAGGTGCCAGGGGTCAGTCCGGGCGATCTTGCCGGCACGCATCCAGCCCTTGATGACGGCGGCCTTCTCGTCGACCAGCGTCTTCAGTTCGCCGGCCAGCAGCGGCATGATGCGTGGCGCGCCTTGCAGGATTTCATTGGCGAAGAGCCGGCTCTCGCGGGGAAAATCGCGCGCCATTTCGAGCTTGCGCCTGATGTAGCTCCTGAGTTCGGTCATGGGGTCGCCGATGTCGTCGAGCTCGCGCAGCGGCGCCAGCCAGGTGTCGAGCAGGCGCTGCATCAACGTCTCGTGAATGTCTTCCTTGCGGCGGAAGTAATAGAGCAGGTTCGGCTTCGACATGCCGGCGGCTTCGGCGATCTGGTCGATGGTCGAGCCGCGGAAGCCGTTGGTGGAGAACACTTCGAGCGCCGCCTCCAGAATGAGCTCGCGCTTTTCCTGCTGGATGCGGGTGCGGCGAGGCGCTTCCGTGCCGGTGTTCACCGTTGCGAACCCTCATGTTGCCAAATCTCGCGTTCAGGGGCATCTGGACCAATTCTCTGGACCAGTTTTTCTCTGGGCTGTGGAACGCACTTCAGGAGCCGCATTTCCGCTAGTAATCCCTTGACCGCCGACAGGGCGGTGCTAACGTTTGTCCAATCGGTCAAAAATTTGCGTAGCATGAAAACGGCGCAAAGACCAAGCGTTGGACGCACCGAAACAGGTTACAAGGGGAAGTCTTGGTCATGTCCAACCGGCTGAAAGTCACGCCGAACGATCTCAGCGCATTCTGGATGCCGTTCACGGCAAACCGGCAGTTCAAGCAGGCGCCACGCATGTTCGTGTCCGCCAAGGACATGCATTACACCACCAGCGATGGCCGCAAGGTGCTCGACGGCACCGCCGGCCTCTGGTGCGTCAATGCCGGCCACTGCCGGCCGAAGATCACTGAGGCGATCCAGCATCAGGCCGCCGAACTCGACTATGCGCCGGCCTTCCAGATGGGCCATCCGATCGTGTTCGAACTGGCCAACCGCCTGGTCGACCTCGCGCCTAAGGGCATGGACCACGTCTTCTTCACCAATTCCGGTTCGGGAATCGGTCGAGACCGCGCTGAAGATGGCGATCGCCTATCACCGCATGAAGGGCGAGGGGGCGCGCACCCGCCTGATCGGCCGCGAGCGCGGCTATCACGGCGTTAATTTCGGCGGCATCTCGGTTGGCGGCATCGTCAGTAACCGCAAGATGTTCGGCACGCTGCTCGGCGGCGTCGACCACATGCCGCACACGCATCTGCCGGAGAAGAACGCCTTCTCTAAGGGCGTGCCGGAATATGGCGCGGAGCTCGCCAATGAGCTGGAGCGCATCGTCACATTGCATGACGCCTCGACCATCGCCGCTGTCATCGTCGAGCCGGTCGCCGG
The DNA here is from genome assembly GCF_014189455.1 of Mesorhizobium huakuii. Classification (NCBI taxonomy): domain Bacteria; kingdom Pseudomonadati; phylum Pseudomonadota; class Alphaproteobacteria; order Hyphomicrobiales; family Phyllobacteriaceae; genus Mesorhizobium; species Mesorhizobium huakuii. The sequence goes on along the minus strand of NZ_CP050296.1, from coordinate 316,115 downwards.
CTCCACCGGCGTCATCCTGCCGCCCAAGGGCTATTTGCAAAAGCTGCGCGAAATCTGCACCAAGCACGGCATCCTGCTGATCTTCGATGAGGTCATCACCGGTTTCGGCCGTCTTGGAGCGCCGTTCGCCGCCGACTATTTCGGCGTCACGCCCGACATCATGACCACCGCCAAGGGCGTCTCCAACGGCGTCATCCCGATGGGCGCGGTGTTCGTGAAGAAGGAAATCCACGACGCGTTCATGACTGGCCCCGAGCACATGATCGAGTTCTTCCACGGCTACACCTATTCGGGCAATCCGATCGCTTGCGCGGCGGCACTCGGCACGCTCGACACCTACAAGGAAGAGGGCCTGCTCACCCGTGGCGAGGAACTGGCGCCCTATTGGGAAGACGCGCTGCATTCGCTGAAGGGCGAGCCGCATGTCATCGACATCAGGAACATTGGCCTGATCGGTGCGATCGAACTGGCGCCGATCGCCGGCAGCCCGACCAAGCGGGCCTTCTCGGCCTTCGTCAAGGCGTTCGAGCGCGGCGCGTTGATCCGCACCACCGGCGACATCATCGCGCTGTCGCCGCCGCTGATCATCACCAAGGGCCAGATCAACGAATTGATCGACCATGTGCGTGAAGTGCTGAGGTCGATCGATTGATGATCTGGGCGCGGATATCCCTCCCCCTCGAGGGGAGGGTGGCCGCGAAGCGGTCGGGTGGGGTCGGTGCGACCGGACGCCGACCTGATCTTTTGCCGCGAGGCCGCCGCTGATGCCCCGCACTCGTGTGAGCTACGAAATGCGCCAGAAGGCGCGCGCGCTTCGAGTTCACGCGACCAAGGGTGAATCCCTGCTCTGGTATGAGCTGCGCGATCTCAAATCGATCGGCATAAAGTTTCGCCGCCAGTGCCCGATCGGGCCGTACATCGTCGACTTCGCCTGCTTTGGTGTGAAGCTGGTGGTCGAGGTGGATGGCGATCTGCACGAGTATGAAAGGGGCAAGCGGCACGACGCCGTCCGCGATGCCTATCTGCGTTCGCTCGGCTTCGATATCTTTCGCGTTGACGAGCCCGATGTCATAAACAGCGCTTGGCATGTCGCGCAGGCGGTCAAGGGGAAGGTCGAGCTTATGTCAGGCGACCCCACCCGACCGCTTCGCGGCCACCCTCCCCTCGAGGGGGAGGGGGACGCCGCGCAATTGGAGAGGTTTTGAATGGCCGCACCCGGCGAGAATTTGCGAATCAATTCAGACCGTTTGTGGGATTCGCTGATGGAAATGGCGAAGATCGGCCCCGGCATTGCCGGCGGCAACAATCGCCAGACCGTGACCGATGAGGATGGCGAGGGCCGGCATCTGTTCAAGCGCTGGTGCGATGCCGCCGGGCTGGAAATGGGCGTCGACGAGATGGGCACGATGTTTGCCCGCCGCGAAGGCACGGACCCAACCCTCCCGCCGGTCTATGTCGGCAGCCATCTCGATACGCAGCCGACCGGCGGCAAATATGACGGCGTGCTCGGCGTTCTTGGCGGCCTGGAGATCGTGCGCTCGCTCAACGATCTCGACATCAAGACAAAACATCCGATCGTCGTCACCAACTGGACGAACGAGGAAGGTGCGCGCTTCGCGCCGGCGATGATGGCGTCGGGCGTGTTCGCCGGCGTGCTCGACCAGGCCGATGTCTACGAGCATACCGACAAGCAAGGCAAGAAATTCGGCGAGGAGCTCGAGCGCATCGGCTGGAAGGGCACCGAGAAGGTCGGTGATCGCAAGATTCACGCCTTCTTCGAACTGCATATCGAGCAGGGGCCGATCCTCGAGGACGAAGGCATCGACATTGGCGTCGTCACCCATGGCCAGGGCCTGAAATGGCTGCAGGTGACGCTGACCGGCAAGGAAGCCCATACCGGCTCGACGCCGATGCCCAAGCGCCGCAATGCCGGGCTCGGCATGGCCCGCGTGATCGAACTGGTGCACGAGATCGCCATGGACTATCAGCCCGATGCCGTCGGCGCGGTCGGCCACATGGAAGTGTTCCCGAACTCGCGCAACATCATTGCCGGCCGCACCGTCTTCACCATCGACATCCGCTCGCCCGAGAAGGAAGTGCTTGATGCCATGGACGGCCGCATCCGCGAAGGCATCGACACGATCTGCGAGGCACTCGACATTCAGTATAAGATCGAGCAGGTCGGCCATTTCGATCCCGTGACTTTCGATGCGGGCTGCGTCAAGGCCATCCGCGATGCCGCCGACCGCCTCGGCTATACCCACCGCAACATCGTCTCGGGCGCCGGCCACGACGCCTGCTGGATCAACCGCGTCGCGCCGACCGCCATGGTGATGTGCCCGTGTGTTGACGGGTTGTCACACAACGAGGCCGAAGAGATCACCAAGGAATGGGCCTCGGCTGGCGCTGACGTTCTGTTCCACGCGGTGGTGGAGACGGCCGTCATCGTGGAGTGAACTTAGACATCTAGATTCCAAACGCCGCTCATAAAGAAGCGCGAAGAGAACAAGGGAACAGAAAATGACCAAAGTTATCAAGAACGGCACCGTCGTCACCGCCGACCGCAGCTGGAAGGCCGATGTGCTGTTCAGCCACGGCAAGATCGTTGCGATCGGCTCGGACCTGCATGGCGACCATGAATATGACGCCACCGGCTGCTACGTCATGCCCGGCGGCATCGACCCGCACACCCATCTCGAAATGCCGTTCATGGGCACCTATTCGGCCGACGATTTCGAATCCGGTACGCGGGCCGCCCTTGCCGGCGGCACCACGATGGTGGTCGATTTCTGCCTGCCGTCGCCACAGCAATCGCTGCTCGAGGCCTTGCAGATGTGGGACAACAAGACCACCAAGGCTGCCTGCGACTATTCCTTCCACATGGCGATCACCTGGTGGGGCAAGCAGGTGTTTGATGAGATGGCCACCGTCGTCGACAAGGGCATCACCTCGTTCAAGCACTTCATGGCCTACAAGGGCGCGCTGATGGTGGATGACGACGAGATGTATGCGTCGTTCCAGCGCTGCGCCGACCTTGGCGCGCTACCGCTGGTGCATGCGGAGAATGGCGACGTGGTCGCCGCTTTGTCGCAGAAGCTGCTGGCCGCCGGCAACAACGGCCCGGAAGGCCATGCCTATTCGCGGCCGCCGGAAGTGGAAGGCGAGGCCACAAATCGCGCCATCATGATCGCCGACATGGCCGGCGTGCCGCTCTATGTTGTGCATGTCTCCTGCGAACAAGCCCACGAGGCCATCCGCCGGGCGCGGCAGAAGGGCATGCGGGTGTTCGGCGAGCCGCTGATCCAGCACCTGACGCTGGATGAGACCGAGTATTTCAACAAGGACTGGGACCATGCGGCGCGGCGCGTGATGAGCCCACCCTTCCGCAACAAGCTGCACCAGGATTCACTGTGGGCCGGCCTGCAGGCTGGATCGCTGCAAGTGGTGGCGACCGATCACTGCGCCTTCACCACCAAGCAGAAGCGCAACGGCATCGGCGACTTCACCAAGATCCCGAACGGCACCGGCGGCCTCGAGGACCGCTTGCCAATGCTGTGGACCACGGGTGTCAACACCGGTCGGCTGACGATGAACGAGTTCGTCGCGGTGACCTCCACCAACATCGCCAAGATCCTCAACATGTACCCGAAGAAGGGCGCCATCGTTGAAGGCGCGGATGCCGACATCCTCGTCTGGGACCCGAAGCGGAAGAAGACGATTTCTTCGAAGAAGCAGCAGTCTGTCATCGACTACAACGTCTTCGAAGGCTTCGAAGTGACCGGCCTGCCGCGCTTCGTCTTCTCGCGCGGCGAGCTGTCGATCGAGGAAGCCGAGGTGAAGGCCAAGCCCGGCCATGGCCAGTTCGTCGGCCGCGAGCCGAACGCCGCAGTCAACCGGGCGCTGTCGACCTGGAAAGACATCACCGCGCCGCGCAAGGTGGAACGGACCGGTATCCCGGCGACGGGGGTCTAGGCTTGGCGCGTTCGGCCGCGCTCATCCCGGTGGTCCTGGCGGCAGTTGCCGGTGGTCCGGCGACCGCGGCCGGTGTGCTGGCCGGCTCCTGGGGCAATGATGTCGGCTGTGCCGGCGTAAAGGCCGGTTATCAGGACAGCGATGCCTATATCCTGCTGACCGCGGAAGGCATCGAGACCTATGGCAGCGGTTGCCGGTTCGAGCAGAAATTGACCTCAGTGCCAGGCCCGCAATCGCTGCGTTCTACCTGTTCCGCCGAGGGCGAGGCGGGAACGACGATCGAAACCGTTGTGGTCACCAACAAGGGAGGGGATGGTTTCTTCGTCACCATTCCCGGCCTGGAAGAACTGGGGCCGCTGCAATCATGTTCTTAACGTTGGGCAATGGGGGAATGAGCATGCGTGGTTTTAGTCTGTCTGTTGCGATGGTCGTCGTTTTGGCTGCCGGTCAGGCATTCGCGGCAGGCATCGACCTGTCGAAGCCCTATGGCGATAAATATGGCTGCATCAACCGCAACGGCCAGGAAGTCGCCGCCGATCAGATGCTGCTTTTGACCGACAAGGAATTGATCACCGCCGCCAGCGCCTGCACGTTCACGAAGACGCAAGCGCAAGCTGACGGATCGCTGGTGGTGACGGCGACATGTGAGGCCGAAGGCGAAGACGGACAGGCGCCGACCAATTTCACCATCAAGCGCAGTGCCAAGAACGCCAAGAAGCTGACGATCACCGATGCGGACGGCAACGTCATGGGGGAAGTCTCGCGGTGCAAATGACCGCGATCCCGTCAGCGTCAGGCGACCAGCGCATCCAGTTCCGGCAGCAGGACGACGCTCTCCTGTTCATTGGGATCGGTGCGGGCAATGACGGCCGAAGAGGGAGCGTTGCTCAGATTGGCCGGCAGATGCGGCACGCCGGCCGGAATGTAGAAGAGGTCGCCGGCCTTGACGACGATGTGGTGCTCGAGCCGGTCGCCATACCAGGTATGGACCTCGCCGGAGAGCACGTAGATCGCGGTTTCATGGTTCTCATGCAGATGCGCCTTGGCGCGGGCGCCGGGCGGCATGGTGAGCACATGCATGCAGATGCCGGAGGAGCCGACCGACTCCGTGGCGATGCCGGCGAAATAGGTCAATCCCTGCTTGCCTTCATAAGTGCTTTCAGGGCGGATAAGATGACAAGTGGGTTTGGGCGACATCGGGGAACTCCGGGCGTCGATCTGAGTGGGACAAGGTCAGTGGGACAGGGCCAAATGGGACAGGGTAAGTGGAAAACAACATCGCGATAAAAGCAATCGGATTCCGGCCGCCGCCGCTGTGGCGGGAACAGGCAGGCAACGGCCGATGACAGGGATTTCGCCAGCCGTCGTCGCGGCAAGCAAACTTGGCCTCACCTTCCAGACCAATGACGGCCCCGTCCAGGCGCTGTCCAATGTCGACCTGACGATCGGCAAGGGCGAGTTCGTCTCCTTCATCGGACCGTCGGGTTGCGGCAAGACCACGCTTTTGCGCGTCATCGCCGATCTGGAGAAGCCGACATCAGGCACGATCTCGGTCAACGGCATGACGCCTGAACAGGCGCGCGAGAAACGCGCCTATGGCTATGTCTTCCAGGCCGCGGCCCTTTTTCCCTGGCGCACCATCGAGCGCAATGTCGGCCTGCCGCTGGAGATCATGGGCCTGTCGAGGGCAGAGCAGGCGGAACGCATCAAGCGCACGCTCGATCTCGTCAACCTGTCGGGCTTCGAAAAGAAATACCCCTGGCAGCTGTCCGGCGGCATGCAGCAGCGCGCCTCGATCGCACGCGCGCTCGCCTTCGACGCCGACCTCCTGCTGATGGACGAACCATTCGGCGCGCTGGACGAGATCGTGCGCGACCACCTCAACGAGCAATTGCTGGAACTGTGGGCGCGCACCAACAAGACCATCTGCTTTGTCACCCACTCCATTCCGGAGGCCGTGTATCTGTCGACTCGGATCGTGGTGATGTCGCCGCGGCCCGGCCGGGTCAGCGACATCATCGAATCGACGCTGCCGAAGGAGCGCCCGCTCGACATCCGCGAGACGCCGGAGTTTTTGGCGATCGCAGCGCGCGTGCGTGACGGTCTGCGGGCAGGGCACAGCTATGATGATTGAGGCGGCCCGCTAGATGGACTCCTTCCGCGACAAGCTCGTCCCCGTCACCTCGATCCTCGCTGGCGTGGTCGTGCTCTGGTACGTCTTCGCCGTCATCCTCAATGCGCCGTTCCAGCGCGATCTCGACACCCGTGCCAACGAAACCCCCGGCGCCGTCGAGTTCATCGGCAAGACGCTGGCGCAGCCGAAGCCGACACTGCCGGCGCCGCATCAGGTGGCGGTGAACTTCTTCGAAAACACTTTCCTGCGGCCCATCACTTCGAGCCGCAGCCTCGTCTACAATGCCTGGGTGACGCTGTCGTCGACGCTGCTCGGCTTTGCCTTCGGTACCGCGCTCGGCATCATCATTGCCGTCGGCATCGTGCATGTGGCGACGCTCGACCGCAGCCTGATGCCGTGGATCATCGCCTCGCAGACCATTCCGATCCTGGCGGTGGCGCCGATGATCATCGTCGTGCTGGCGGCTATCGGCATTACCGGGCTGATCCCGAAGGCGATGATCTCGACCTATCTGTCGTTCTTCCCGGTTACCGTCGGCATGGTGAAGGGGCTGCGCTCGCCCGAGATCATGCATCTCGACCTGATGCATACCTACAATGCCAGCGGCCCGCAGACCTTCTGGAAATTGCGCGTGCCGGCCTCGGTGCCGTTCCTGTTCACCTCGATGAAGGTGGCGGTGGCCGCAAGCCTGGTCGGCGCCATCGTTGGCGAGCTGCCGACAGGCGCGGTCGCCGGCATCGGCGCCAAGCTGCTCGCCGGCGCCTATTACAGCCAGTCCATCGATATCTGGTCGGCGCTGGTCGCCGGTTCGATCGTGGCGGCGCTTCTGGTCATGGTGGTCGGCATTGCCGGCCGCCTCGTCGACCGCGCAATGGGCGGGAGGCCGGCATGAACTGGCTGAAACCTTCCTGGCAAGCCGCCCTGGCGATCGTGTTGTGCGTGATCGCAATCGCGCTCGGCGCCATGTCGAAGCCGGAAGCGGCGGCGCTTGCAGACCCGGCGGCCAGCATCAACTATCCCTATCTCGGAACCAAGGGCGTGATGCTCGGCCTGGCGATCGTTGCGGCGCTGGTTTCGATGATCAGGATTCCGCCCCTTGCCGAGGCCGTTGTGCTGTTTGTCGGTGCCCATCTCGTTGCCTGGCTGCTGATCTCGGGCATCGCAGGGTTCGAGGGCACGGCATTGGCACCGTACTTCCTGCTGCTCACGGCTGCCTGGCTGCTTGGCTGGCGCTGCGTGGCGGTGCTGTCGGGGCTTCGCCCGATGGCGAGTTCGTTCCGGAACGCACTGCGCCTCATTATCCCGGCCATCTTCGGCGCCTGGATCCTGATCATCTGGGAAGCGGTGACGCGGGGCGCCGGCATTCCCTTCATCCTGTTGCCACCGCCGAGCGCCATCGGCGCGCGCATTGCCGGTTCGCTGCCGGTGCTCGGCGCCGATGTGCGGCAGACCATCTTCAAGGCGGTGATCTTCGGCTATGTCGTCGGCAGCGGCGCCGGCTTCATCACCGCGGTGCTTGCCGACCGCGTGCCGTTCCTGCGGCGCGGGCTCCTGCCGATCGGCAATATGGTTTCGGCGCTGCCGATCATCGGCGTGGCGCCTATCATGGTGATGTGGTTCGGCTTCGACTGGCAGTCCAAGGCGGCGGTCGTCATCATCATGACCTTCTTCCCGATGTTGGTGAACACGGTCGCCGGGCTGGCCGCCTCCGGCCATATGGAGCGCGACCTGATGCGCACCTATGCCTCGGGCTACTGGCCGACGCTGATCAAGCTCAGGCTGCCGGCCGCCGCTCCCTTTATCTTCAACGCGCTGAAGATCAACTCGACGCTGGCGCTGATCGGCGCCATCGTCGCCGAGTTCTTCGGCACGCCCGTCGTCGGCATGGGCTTCCGCATCTCGACCGAGGTCGGGCGGATGAACATCGACATGGTCTGGGCCGAAATCGCAGTTGCAGCACTTGCGGGTTCGGTCTTTTATGGCGTGGTCGCTCTTGTCGAAAGAGCCGTCACGTTTTGGCATCCCTCTGTCCGTGGTGGATAGGGGCGGTGGGTTTAAGGGTGCTAACTTCAGAGGGTAAAAAGATGAAAAGACTTGTTATTCCCGTTCTGGCCGGTGCGATGTCGCTGGCCGCTTTCCAGGCAATGGCCGCCGACAAGGTGACGTTGCAGCTGAAATGGGTCACGCAGGCCCAGTTTGCCGGCTACTATGTCGCCAAGGCCAAGGGTTTCTATGAGGCCGAGGGTCTCGACGTCGATATCAAGCCGGGCGGTCCCGACATCGCGCCCGAGCAGGTGATCGCCGGCGGTGGCGCCGACGTCATCGTCGACTGGATGGGCGGTGCGCTGGCTGCGCGCGAAAAGGGCGTGCCGCTGGTCAACATCGCCCAGCCGTTCAAGAAGGCCGGCATGGAGCTGGTCTGCCCGAAGGACGGCCCGATCAAGACCGAAGCCGACTTCAAGGGCCATACGCTCGGCGTCTGGTTCTTCGGCAACGAGTATCCGTTCTATGCCTGGATGAACAAGCTTGGCCTCAAGACCGACGGCGGCCCGGACGGCGTCACCGTCTTGAAGCAGAGCTTTGACGTGCAGCCGCTGATCCAGAAGCAGGCGGATTGCATTTCGGTCATGACCTACAATGAATACTGGCAACTGATCGATGCCGGCTACAAGCCGGAACAGCTGACCGTGTTCAACTATTCGGCGATGGGCAACGACCTGCTCGAGGACGGGCTCTATGCCTCGGAAGACAAGCTCAAGGACCCGGCCTTCGAGGACAAGATGGTGCGCTTCGTGCGCGCCTCGATGAAGGGCTGGAAATATGCCATCGACAACAATGACGAAGCGGCAGGCATCGTCATGGACGGCGGCGGCCAGGACGAGAACCACCAGAAGCGGATGATGAGCGAAATCGCCAAGCTGGTCGACAATGCCGACGGCAAGCTCGATCCGGCGACCTATGAGCGTACCGCCAAGGCGCTGCTCGACCAGAAGATCATCACCAAGGAGCCGAAAGGCGCCTACACCACCGCGATCACCGACAAGGCGATCAAGTAAACCTTGCAGAGCGCGATCCCGCAAAGATCATGCTCAAACGTAAAATGGAACGGCGCCCTCAGAGGCGCCGTTCCTTTATGGTGTTCATGACGAAGCTGGTTTCGATCGAAGCGACGCATTTCAGCCGCGCGATCTTCTCCTTGATGAAGCGCTCATACTGTTCGAGGCTGCCTGTCACCACCTTCAGCACATAGTCGCGCGAGCCGGTGACGAGGTGGCACTCCAGCACCTCTTCCCAGCCGCGGATTGCCTCCTCGAACATCACGATCTCGTCCTCGTTCTGGCGGCTGAGCCGGATGGTGGCGATGGCGACCATGCTCCAGCCGAAGGCGGCGGGATCGACCAGCGTGGTGTAACCTCTGATGACGCCGGTCTCCTCCAGTCGTCGCACTCGCCTCAGGCAGGGCGACGGCGACAGGCCAATGCGCTCGGCAAGCTCGTTGTTGGTGATGCGGGCGTCCGCTCGCAGTTCGCGCAGAATCCTGAGGTCGAAATCATCGGCTATCTTCTGCTGCACTTTTGCTCTCTCTCGGCAGTTTGTTGCCGATATGCAGCCACGCGAGCCCAAGAATAGCAAGGACTGGCTGATCGGGATGGCATAAATTGCGGCGCGACATCCCTCGAACGCAGGAAAAGCCATGACCGCGCCACGCCCGTCGAAAACCCATATCGGCAACCACAAGCTCCATCCGGAGACGCTGATGCTGAGCTATGGTTTTGACCCGCAGCTTTCGGAGGGCGCGGTCAAGCCACCGGTGTTCCTGACCTCGACCTTTGTGTTCAAATCGGCGGAAGAGGGGCGAGACTTCTTCGACTACACATCCGGCCGCAAGGAGCCGCCGAGCGGTACGGCGTCAGGCCTGGTCTATTCGCGCTTCAACCATCCCAACAGCGAGATCGTCGAAGATCGGCTGGCGATCTATGAGGGGACGGATGCCTGCATCCTGTTCTCGTCGGGCATGTCGGCGATCGCCACCACACTGCTCGCCTATGCCCGCCCGGGCGACGTCATCCTGCATTCGCAGCCGCTCTATGGCGGCACCGAGACGCTCTTGACGCGCACGCTGTCCGGCTTCGGCATCGGTGCTGTCGGCTTCGCCGACGGCGTCGACGAGAAGGCGGTGCGGGCGGCCGCCGATGCCGCGGTTGCGAAGGGGCGCGTTTCGGTCATCCTGATCGAGACGCCATCGAACCCGACCAACAGCCTGGTCGATATCGCGCTGATGCGGATGATCGCCGACGAGATCGGCTCCAAGCAAGGGACGACGCCGATCATCGTCTGCGACAACACGCTGCTCGGCCCGGTGTTCCAGCGGCCGATCGAGCATGGCGCCGATGTTTCCGTCTATTCGCTGACCAAATATGTCGGCGGCCATTCCGACCTGATCGCGGGTGCGGCCATGGGCAGCAAGGCGGTCACCAAGCCGATCAAGGCGCTGCGCGGCGCGATCGGCACGCAGCTCGATCCGCATTCCTGCTGGATGCTCGGCCGCTCGCTGGAGACGCTGTCGATCCGGATGGAGCGGGCCAATGACAATGCGCGCCTGGTGGCCGAATTCCTGCGCGATCATGCCAAGGTCGAGAAGGTGCATTATCTGCCGTTCCTGGGCGAGGACACACCGGCGGGCCGCGCCTACATCAGGCAATGCAGCGGCGCCGGCTCGACCTTCTCCTTCGACATCAGGGGCGGACAGAAGGCGGCTTTCGCCTTTCTCAACGCCTTGCAGATCTTCAAGCTGGCGGTAAGCCTCGGTGGCACGGAATCGCTCGCCAGCCATCCGGCGGCCATGACCCATTCCGGCATTCCCTTCGACGTGCGCCAGCGCATCGGCGTGCTGGAGACCACGGTCAGGCTGTCGATCGGTGTCGAGCATCCGGACGATCTGATCGCCGACCTGACGCAGGCGCTGGCGGCGGTCTGACGGCTCTCTTCTCGAAGCTGGAAGGGGCGGGCGATCGCCCCTTTTTGCTTTCCCGGTCACAAAAACGTGTGCAGGGAAACATTGCGCCGCCCAGCCGTTGCGTTGGAGCATGCGCGCGTCGGGGGACCGTGACCCATGCGACAGCCAATCGGAGGTTCTTCATGCGCACACATTCTTTCCTGCCGGTATTTTCGGCGCTGGCCATTTCGACCGCTTTCCTGCTCGCATCCCCGGCCATGGCCGAGGTGGTGAAATACAAGGCGACGCTCGATGGCAGCCAGCAGAGTCCGCCCGTCACCACCAAGGGCAAAGGCACCGCCACACTCACCTTCGACACCACCAAGAAGAAGCTCAGCTGGGACGTCAAATATTCCGGCCTCAGCGGACCGGCAACGGCGGCGCATATTCATGGCCCGGCGGCGATGGGGGCGAATGCCGGCCCCGTCATCCCGTTCAAAGGTAAACTCAAGAGCCCGATCAAGGGGTCGGCGACGCTGACGGATGCGCAAGCCGCCGACCTGGCGGCCGGCAACTACTATGTCAACGTCCACACCGCCGCCAACAAGGACGGCGAGATCCGCGCCAGATCGAGGCAGCGAAGTAGCGCAAACCGCGTCGACAAAAAGGGGGCGGGCGACCGCCCCCTTTTTGGGTTGGATCAGGCCTTGTCGCGGATTTGCGTCATCGTCCGGGTTGGCGTGATCGCTTCGGGATCGAGCCTGATCTCGACGATTGAGGGCTTGCCGCTGGCGCGGGCACGTTCGAAGGCCGGCGCGAAGTCTGCCGTCTTCTCGACGGTCTCGCCATGGCCGCCATAGGCGCGCGCCAATGCCGCGAAGTCAGGGTTTTTGAGATCGGTGGCGACGACGCGGCCGGGGTATTCGCGCTCTTGGTGCATGCGGATGGTGCCGTAAATGCCGTTGTTGACGACGACAACGATGATCGGCAGGTCATATTGCACTGCGGTGGCGAACTCCTGGCCGTTCATCAGGAAGCAGCCGTCGCCGGCGAAGGCGACCACGGTACGATCCGGATAAAGCGCCTTGGCGGCGACCGCCGCCGGCGTGCCATAGCCCATCGAGCCGGAGGTCGGTGCCGCTTGCGTGCCGAAGCGGCGCGAGCGGTGGAAACGATGCACCCAGGTGGCATAGTTGCCGGCGCCGTTGGCGAGGATGGCGTCATCCGGCAAGACCTTTTCCAGATAGTCCATGATCGGGCCCATCTGCACGTCGCCCGGACCTGTCTGCGGTGGTGTCGACCATTCGAGATAGACGCTATGTGCTTTCGCCGTCTCAGCTGCCCAGGTCGGCGTGCCGGCCGGCTTACGCTTGGCAAAGGCCTCGACGAAGGCGGCGGGCGAGGCGTTGATCGCCAGCGTGGGCCGGTAGACGCGGCCGAGCTCGCCGGCGTCGGCGTGGACATGCACCAGCGCCTGGTCGGGGTAGGGGCTTTTCAGCAGCGTGTAGTCGGAGGAGGGCATCTCGCCCATGCGGCCGCCGATCAACAACACGACGTCGGCCGCCTTGATCTGCGCCGCCAGCTTGGGGTTGATGCCGATGCCGACGTCGCCGGCATAGTTCGCATGAAGATGGTCGAACAGCATCTGGCGGCGGAAAGAGCAGCCGACGGGGAGCGACCATGCCTCCGATATGGCGCGCATCCGCGCGACCGCTTCCTCATTCCAGCGCGTGCCGCCGAGGATGACGAACGGTCGCTTGGCGCCGTTAAACAGCATTTCCAGCGCGTCGAGTTCGGCCCCGCCGGGATAGGTCTCGACCGGCGTGTGGGGAAGGGCTTGCGGCGCCTCGACCTCGCTGGTCAGCATGTCCTCGGGCAGCGAGATGACGACCGGGCCTGGCCGGCCCGACGTCGCCACGGCGAAGGCGCGGGTGACGAATTCGGGGATGCGCGCGGCGTCGTCGATCTCGACCACCCATTTGGCGATGTCGCCAAAGAACTTCTTGTAATCAACCTCCTGGAACGCCTCGCGCTCCTTGGCGTGGCTGGCGACCTGGCCGATGAACAGGATGAGCGGAACCGAATCCTGCATGGCGATGTGGATGCCGGCCGAGGCGTTGGTGGCGCCGGGGCCGCGGGTGACGAAGCAGATGCCGGGCTTGCCGGTCAGCCGACCCTGGCAGTCGGCCATCATCGCCGCACCGCCTTCCTGGCGGCAGACGATGGTGCGGATCGCCGAGTCATGCAACGCGTCGAGCACCGCGAGGTAGGATTCGCCGGGCACGCAGAAGATGCGGTCGGTGCCGTTCGCTTCCAGCGCGTCGACAATCAGTTGTCCACCGGTCTTCATTTCGCTGATTTCTCCAGTTCGGCAAGGATTTCGTCGGTGTGTTCGCCCAGTCGCGGCGAGGGGCGCTCATAGACCAGCGGGGTGCCCGACATCACCATCGGCGCGCGCACCGAGGGCAGAAGATTGCCATGGCCGTCGTCGAGGTCGAGCCGCATGCCGCGCGCGATGGTCTGCGGGTCGGCGAACATCTGGCCGATCGTGTTGATCGGGCTCGCCGGCACGCTTGCTGCTTCCAGCTTTGCCAGCAGCGGATCGCGATCGATCGTGCTTAGCGCCTCGATCATGTGCTCGCGCAGCTTCACCCGGTTGGCGACCCGAGCCGGATTGGTGGCGAAGTCGGGATTGGTCGACAGTTCATCGAGCCCGACGGCGGCGCAGAATTTGGCGAACTGACCGTCATTGCCGACCGCCAGGATGATGTGGCCGTCCCGGACCGGCACCACCTCGTAAGGCGCGATGTTCATATGCGCGTTGCCCATCTGCACCGGCGACTTGCCGGAGACGAGATAGTTGAGGTTCTGGTTGCCGAGCGCCGAGATCTGCGTGTCGAACAGTGCCATGTCGATATGCTGGCCTTCGCCGGTCTGGTCGGCATGGCGCAACGCGGCCTGGATGGCGATGACGGAATAGAGCCCGGTAAAGATGTCCGAGATGGCGACGCCGGCCTTTTGCGGCTCGCGGCCGGCCTCGCCGGTGATCGACATCATGCCGGCCATGGCCTGGATGATGAAGTCGTAGCCGGCGCGTGGCGCGTAGGGTCCGTCCTGGCCGAAACCGGTGATCGAGCAATAGACGAGGCGCGGGTTGATCTTGCGCAGGCTGTCATAGTCGAGCCCGTATTTCTTCAGCCCGCCGAGCTTGAAATTCTCGATCAGCACGTCCGATGTGGCGACCAGACGGCGGATGGTCTCGGCACCCTTAGGCGTCGAAAAATCAATGGCGATGGAACGCTTGCCGCGATTGCAGGAATGGTAGTAGGCGGCGGACAGGTTCTCCCCGTCATGGCTCATGACGAAGGGCGGACCCCATTTGCGGGTGTCGTCGCCGCCATCTGGGCTTTCGACCTTGATGACATCGGCACCGAGATCGGCAAGCAATTGCCCGGCCCAGGGCCCGGCAAGGATGCGGGCGAGTTCGACGACGCGGACGCCTTTCAGGGGTGGTTCGGCCATAAATCACCGTGATTGCTGCGAAAGCAGAGCCTCTATCAAGCCCGGCAGCGGCTGTCACGGCCCTTGCAGTGGGCCAACGGGCCGGTTCGAAAGGATGCGGGTCGTTATTTCAACACGCTGTCGGCCCAGGCGGCGAAATCATCCATGATGATGTCGCGGTTCACCTCGTTCAGGCTTTCGTGGCGGGTGTCATCGTAAACCTTTGAAACGAGATTCGAAAAGCCCATCCTGCGCATGCGGTTGGCAAGATGGGTGATGCCCTTGCCGTATTCCGAAGCTGGGTCTTTCTCGCCGCCGACGATGGCGACGGGAAGGTCGCGCCGGACGCCGGCAAAGCCGGCATCCTTGCCGCCGTTCAGCGCCATCGAGACCACGTCCTGCCACATCGACACCGAGGCATCCCAGCCGCACAGCGGATCGGCGATGTATTGCGCTACCTCCGCTTCGTCGCGCGACAACCAGTCGAACGGCGTGCGGTGGTTGGGCACCGCCTTGCCCCAGGCCTGGAAGGTGAGTTTGGGCAGCAGGCGTGACGGGACATCGGAACCAAGCCGCATGCGTTCCCAGGCGAGAATGCCGAGCGCCACCTGCCCAAGCCGCCCTTGCGAGAAATTGCCGTTCCAGATCGCGGCGGCATGGACGCGTGGCGAGTGTTCCAAAAGATAGTTCAGCGCCACCGACGCGCCCATGGAATGGCCGAAGAGGATGACCGGCAGGTCCGTGCATTCGCCGGCGATGAGATCGTGGATGGCATCGACATCGGCGATCACCTTGGTCGAGCCATCCCTATCGGCGAATCTCCCGAGCGGTGCATCTGATGCCTTGGTCGCGCCGTGGCCGCGATGGTCGTGGACATAGACATGGAAGCCGCGCGCGGAGAGAAAATCGGCAAAGCGGGCATAGCGCGCGGCGTGCTCGGCCAGGCCATGATTGATCTGGACGACGGCGCGTGGCCGGACTTCGGCATTTCTCACGAAGAGGTTGAGGTCGGCGCCGGTCGGTGAGCGGACCATGCGTTGTTGATTGAAAGGCATGGCAGCCCGATCTCCCCCATTTATCGTTGTTGGCTTTGTTTGCGCCGGCGCCGGTTTGGCGTCAATCCACACCAGCTGCTTCGCGCGACGATGTCTCTTGCGTTTGACCAACAAAATATCGCAATTCTGACATGGAGACAGAGGCAGTCTGTCGCCCACTTTCTCAGCCGGGGATTTCTCATGCGCATTGGTGTCGTTTTCGGATTGGCCATGCTGGCGGTGTCGCTGGTCAATGCTGCGCATGCCGACGTCAAGATGAGCGGCACCTTCGTTGCCGACGCCGCCTGTCCGGCAACGCAGGCCATCAAGAACGGCAAGAACCCCGGCAATGTTTCGACCGATGCCGGACAGAGCTACCAGCTGCTTGCCGGCAACAAGGATACGCCGACGCATTATCTGATCCTGGTGCCGGGCGCCGATCCGGAACGCCGCTGGGTAAAGGTCACTTGCGGCCATCTGTCGGGCAGCAATGCCGCGACGGTGCCGGCGGCACCTGGCGGACAAGGCAAGCCTGCCGCCTCGGGAAAACCCGAATATGTCTTCGCGCTGAGCTGGCAGCCGGCTTTTTGCGAGACCAAGTCGAACAAGACCGAATGCAGGGCGCAGAGCCCGAACGAGTTCGATGCCACCAACTTCACCTTGCACGGCCTGTGGCCGCAGCCGAACGGCAATTTCTATTGCCAGGTGGCCGCAGGCGACAAGGCCAACGACAATCCGGCCCACTGGAAGGACCTGCCGCCGGTCAATCTCGACGCCGGCACCCGCAAGGAGCTCGATCAGGTGATGCCGGGCACGGCCTCCCAGTTGGAACGGCATGAATGGATCAAGCACGGTACCTGCTACGGCAAGAGCCAGCAGGAGTATTTTTCCGATGCGCTCGGCCTGATGCGACAGGTGAACGCCTCGCCGGTGCGCGAACTCTTCGTCAAGACCATTGGCGGCAAGCTGACGGCGGACCAGATCCGTGGCGCCTTCGATCAGGCTTTCGGCGCCGGGGCAGGGGATCGCGTGCGGGTATCCTGCGTCATCGACCCTTCGAACGGCCGGCGGCTGATCGGCGAACTGACGCTCGGCCTAGCCGGCCCGATTGGCCCGAACGCTTCGCTCAAGGACCTGCTGCTGGCCTCTGTGCCGACCAACAAGGCGGGTTGCCCGACCGGCACCGTTGACGCGATCGGGTTCCAGTAAGGACGCAGCGGGCTTTCGATACGCCGTCGCGGCTGTCGCCGGCCAGTGAAGTGGTGCTATGCTGTCGCGGCATCATTGAACGGGGGCGGCAATGAATGGCATGACAAACAGGGCGCTGGCGCGGCTGGCTTTCTGGGCCAAGGGCATGGTTTCGATCAACGACGCCCGGATGGAGTGGCCGGGCTTTTCCTATAGCGATGCCGAGTGGGCACGCATGCGCACGCTGTCCGAGCCGATCGGCACCGGCACCTACCAGCTGTTCACCATCGTCAACGCGGTGATCTTCATCGCCATAGCCGCACTCGGCATTTTCGGCGTCTTCCTGCCGCTGGCGACGCTGCTGTTTCCGGTGCCGGCTGAAACCAGCGCGCTGAAGTTTTCGCTGTTGCTGGCCGCCTGCGCCTTCCTCATCATCGGGCTCGGCCTGCCGATCTCGATGCGCCTCTCGGCCATGCTGGTGGGCGGCAAGACGGTGCGCGCGGCGCTGGTCCCCGGTGCCGGCGATGAGGCGTTGGCCGCAAAAGTGTCCTGGCAGATCAACCGCATCATGCTGATCATGTGTGGACTGCTGGTGCCGGGCATTCTTCTGTTCATCGCCTATGACATCCAGGCGGGACCGATCATCACCGCGCTGAAATGGCTGGCGATCGCGCTGATGGCGGGCTCGACGCTGACAGGTATTGCGCGACAGAGAAAATCCTAGATCAGAACTAGAACTGCGCCGACTTCGTCCAGGCGAGGGCGGTGTCGGGCTCGTGGCCGCCCGGCTCGCCGATTACGCGATCGCGTCCGGTCGACTTCGCCTTGTAGAGGCGCTGGTCGGCGAGCGCGAACAAATCGGCAAGGCAGCGTGTCGTTTCGCCGACGGTTGAAACGCCGGCGCTGACGGTCAACTCGAAGCGGCTGGTCACCGTCGATGCCTTGACAGCGTGGCGGATGCTTTCGCCAAACAGCCTGGCGACCGAATGCGGACGTGAACTGAGGATGGCGAATTCCTCGCCGCCGATCCGGAACACCTGGTCTTCGGCGCTCGCCACTTCGCGAAGCAGGCTTGCGACCGCTTTCAGCACCTTGTCGCCTTCAGCATGGCCGAAACGGTCGTTGATCGACTTGAAATGATCGACATCGACGATCAGCAGGCTGAGGGGTCTCGCCGTGCGCAGGCTGACCTCGACGGCGGCTTCACCGTCGGCGTCGAAGCGGCCGCGGTGCAGCAGGCCGGTCAGGCCGTCGCGGCCGACATGTTCGACCAGCGCTTCATAGCGCTCGCGATAGGTCAGGGTTTCGAAAATATCGGTCAGCCCGCGCGGCAGCGCAATGTCGCGGGCCTCGAACCATTTCAGGTAAGCCACGAGCATGGCGCTGAAGGTAAGCGCTGCCGCCATCTTGGCGAACCAGCCGCCGAAGAACACCGCGATCGGCGCGCCGGCGACGAAATGCAGAGCAGTGAAGAAGCCGGCCTGGTCGAAGGTCAGCACGCAGGCAACCGAGGTCAGGATGCGCGCGAACTGAGCCTTGCGTAGATGGCGCCCAAGTTTCTCATAGAGCAGGATGATCAGGATGGCGTCGATGACGAGCAGCGTCGTGCCCCACACCATCAGCCAGCCCATCTCGTCGATGAAGCCGATATCGGGAAGCTTGCCGTCGGGGAGGGGAGCGATGACGTGCAGGCGCAAGAGCAGCACCAGCCCGATCATCAGCGCATTGCCGAGCAGCAGGCCGTAGATCGGCTGGCGCACGGTGGCGGCGTCCTCCTTGATGTAGAGCAGGAGGAGCATCACCAGCTTGCCCGAAAACAGCACCGCCGAGCCCGGCGAGACCATGCCGAACGGCAAGGCGACATAAAAGACGCTGGCGAGATAGGTCTCCAGGAAATGCATGACGCCGAGCGCGCAGACGAAGACGCCGAGGCCAATGCGCTTGCGAAAGCGGAAAAGCGTCACCATGACGCTGAAGTAGACGACCGCTTCGGCAATGAGCAGGAAACTGTTCAGCAATGCCGTCGATCCGCTTTCTCTACCGGAATCGCGGCCAGCCAGCGATTCCACCCCGATCCTGTTGTGACGCGGAAGGGTTAACCAGGGATTTCAACGCGCCTTGAGACCGGTGGAAAACTTCGCCGGTCAGCGCACACTTGTCCGTGTGTTCGGCTTGATCTGGCAAAAGCGATTGCCGTTCGTCGCCGCATCGCCTACATAGCGGCCAACCTCCATTCAATTCGACAATCCAGTCAAGTTTTCAGGGAAAGCGCGCGTGGCACGCCAGTTCATCTATCACATGGCCGGCCTCAACAAGGCCTATGGCACCAAGAAGGTGCTCGAGAACGTTCATCTGTCCTTCTATCCCGATGCCAAGATCGGCATTCTCGGCCCCAACGGCGCCGGCAAGTCGACGATCCTCAAGATCATGGCCGGCATCGACAAGGAGTGGAGCGGCGAGGCGTGGCTCGCCGAAGGCGCCACCGTCGGCTACCTGGCGCAGGAGCCGGCGCTCGACGCGAGCAAGACGGTGTTCGAGAACATCATGGAAGGCGTCGCCGCCAAGACCGCCATCATCGAACGCTACAACGAATTGATGATGAACTATTCCGACGAGACGGCCGACGAGTCGGCCAAGCTCCAGGACGAGATGGACCGGCTGAACCTGTGGGATCTCGAACAGCAGGTCGAAATGGCGATGGAAGCGCTGGGCTGCCCGCCCAAGGATGCCGACGTCACCAAGCTTTCGGGCGGTGAGCGTCGCCGCGTCGCGCTCTGCCAGCTTCTGCTGCGCCAGCCCGACCTTCTGCTGCTCGACGAACCGACCAACCATCTCGACGCCGAAACCACGGCGTGGCTGGAAAAGCATCTGCGCGCCTATCCCGGCGCCGTGATGATCATCACCCACGATCGCTACTTCCTCGACAACGTCACCGGCTGGATCCTCGAACTCGATCGTGGCCGCGGCATTCCCTATGAGGGTAACTACACCAAATATCTCGAAGCCAAGGCCAAGCGCCTCAAGCAGGAAGGCCGCGAGGACGACGCCCGACAGCGCGCCATCGGCCGCGAGCGCGAGTGGATCCAGTCGAGCCCGAAGGCGCGGCAGACCAAGTCCAAGGCGCGTATCCAGGCCTTCCAGGACCTGCTGGACGCAGCCGACAAGCGCCGCCCGACCGACACGCAGATCGTCATTCCGCATGGCGAGCGGCTCGGTAATGTGGTGATCGAGGTCGACGGCCTGTCGAAGGGGTTTGGCGACACGCTGCTGATCGAGGGCCTGGAATTCAAACTGCCGCCGGGCGGCATCGTCGGTGTCATCGGCCCGAACGGCGCCGGCAAGACGACGCTGTTCCGCATGATCACCGGCCAGGAAAAGCCCGATGCCGGCACCGTCCGCGTCGGCGAGACGGTCAAGCTCGGCTATGTCGACCAGAGCCGCGATGCGCTCGATCCTTCGAAGACCGTGTGGGAAGAAATCTCGGGCGGCGCCGAAGTGGTCAAGCTCGGCAAGTTCGAGGCCAACACGCGTGCATACTGCGCGTCGTTCAACTTCCGCGGCGGTGACCAGCAGCAGAAGGTCGGCAATCTCTCCGGCGGCCAGCGCAACCGCGTGCACCTGGCCAAGATGCTGAAGACCGGCGGCAATGTGCTGCTGCTCGACGAACCGACCAACGATCTCGATACGGAAACGCTTGCCGCGCTCGAAGATGCGCTGGAAAATTTCGGCGGCTGCGCGGTCATCATCTCGCACGATCGCATGTTCCTCGATCGTCTGGCGACCCACATCCTCGCCTTCGAGGGTGACAGCCATGTCGAATGGTTCGAGGGCAATTTCGAGGACTATGAGCAGGACAAGATCCGCCGGCTCGGGCCCGAAGCCGTCAACCCGCACCGCATGACCTACAAGAGGCTGACGCGGTAGGATCGTTGCGAGGGATCGTCGTTTGACCTAAATTGGGCTGACGGAGCTTTCGATGATCACAATCAAATTGCCGCCCAAGACCGAGAAGCTTCTGGCCGACATGGCCAAGGCCAGCGGTCGAACGGCCGATCAGGTCGCAGTGGATGCTATCCTCGAGGCCATCGAGGATTGGCAGGATGCCAAGATCGCGGACGAACGCCTGAAAGATGATGACGGTGTTCGCATTCCGCTGAAGGAGATGATCCGCAAGCTTGAACGTCGTGAAGTCGAGGAGCGCGCCAAGAAGCCTGCCGCTGAATGACTTGGCGCGTCGAGTTCACCCGGCGCGCCGAGCGAGACATCGAGCAGCTTTCGACGAAAGATCAACGACGCATCCTGGAGTTCTTAAATCAGAGAGTTTCGACGCATCCCAATCCGAGGGCGCTTGCTAAGCGCCTGACCGCGACCAAGGAAGAGACTTGGCGTTTTCGCGTCGGTGACTACAGGATCATCACTCAGTTCCATGACAGCAGGCTTGTCGTCCTGGTCGTGGAAGTGGGCAACCGTCGCGAGGTCTATCGATGAACAGTACCGCTGCTTCACAAAAGCCCGACTGGTCCGCCGCCCAATATCTGAAATTCGAAGACGAGCGCAC
Organism: Mesorhizobium huakuii; assembly: GCF_014189455.1. Taxonomy (NCBI): domain Bacteria; kingdom Pseudomonadati; phylum Pseudomonadota; class Alphaproteobacteria; order Hyphomicrobiales; family Phyllobacteriaceae; genus Mesorhizobium; species Mesorhizobium huakuii. Next base: position 294,792 of record NZ_CP050296.1, on the reverse strand, counting down.
GCGGCCGGCGCGTGACCTCGTCGCGCAAGTGCCGGTCGATTTTCCGCGCCGGGTCGTCGATATCGGCTGCGGGCCGGGCAACTCGACCGAGCTTTTGGTCGAGCGCTGGCCGGATGCGCAGGTGAGCGGGTTCGACACCTCTCCCGACATGATCGAGAAGGCGAGGGCGCGCCTGCCCAATGTCAGCTTCGACCTGGCGGACGCGGCGACTTGGCAGCCGGCCGAGCCGGTCAATGTGATCTTCGCCAACGCGGTGTTCCAGTGGCTGCCCGAGCATCCGGCAGTCTTCCAGCGGCTGATGGGCTTTCTCGCCCCTGGTGGCGCGCTGGCCGTTCAGATGCCTGACAATCTGCTTGAGCCTTCACATCAGGTGATGCGCGAGACCGCCGCCGAAATGCCGTTCGCCGCAAAGATGGCAGGCGCGGCGCGCGGACCGTTGCCGCCGGTGTCGTTCTATTACGACCTCTTGTCGCCACTCTCCGACCGGCTGGATATCTGGCACACGGCCTATAATCATCCGCTTGCCGACGCCGAGGCGATCGTCGAATGGGTAAAGTCGACGGGGCTGAAGCCGTTCCTCGATCCGCTCGATGTCGACGAGCGCAAGATGTTCCTGGACAACTACACAGCCAAGATCGCCAAGGCCTATCCGAAGACCGCGAATGGCAAGGTGCTGCTGCGTTTCCCGCGAATTTTCATTATCGCCAAGCGGGCCGGCTAGGAAAGAATTACCCACTTCGCCAGCGGCCGGTTGCCGCTGCTTGACCCGGTTTCGCGGCCATGGCCAACTCATCGCGTGGCGCCATGATGGCCATGATGGCAGGGGGTGGATGATGACTTTGAAAAGATTGCTTTATGGTGGCGGCGCGTGCGCGGCAGCGCTTCTGGCATTCTCGGTTTCGGCCGAGGCCAAGCGGGCGCGCTGCTTCACCACGGATGACGGCTATTTCGCGTGCACCTACCTTGCGATCGACGATGCCGGCAGCTTCCGCATCTCGGCGCCGGGCTACCCGACCTATGTGCTGGAGATCGACGGGCCGGGCTTTGCCTATGGTTATGTCAATCTCGGCCGCCGCAACGTGCCGTTGCCGGGACAGTTTGTGCGCAGCCGCGACGACGGCGCCTGCTGGAACAACCCGCAGACGAACACCAAATTGTGCGCCTGGTAAGATCGGATTCAAGCCGGCAAAACCTTTGGTTTAAGCCGGCGTAAACCGGCCGGATGAGAAAAGTGTTGCGCCGAAGCGTTTCGGCGCCCACATGAAGCCGCAACGCCCGCGGATGGGACAGACTGAAACATGCATCGCGTCATCATCAGCGGCATCGGCGCTGAAATTCCTGAAGCTGTCATCACGAACGAAGAGCTGGTCGAGAGCTTCAACAGCTGGGTCGACACGGAGAACGCGCGCCGGCAGCGCACCGGCGAGGCGCTGCTGCAGAAATCCGACAGCGCCTTCATCGTCCATGCCTCGGGTGTGAAATCCCGTCATGTCATCGAGCGCGAAGGTATTCTCGACCCGACCCGGATGACGCCGCGCATTCCGGCGCGGCCGGACGATGCACTGTCGCTGGAAGCCGAATTCGGCATCGCCTCGGCCAGGAAGGCGCTCGACCATGCCGGAATTGAATCGTCCCAGATCGACCTCATCATCTGCTCGGCCTCGCATCACCAGCGTCCCTATCCGGCGATCGCCATCGAAATGCAGGAGGCGTTGGGGACAAAGGGCGCCGGCTTCGACATGGGGCTTGGCTGTTCGTCCGCGGCGGCCGCGCTGCATATGGCGGTCAATCTGGTGCGCTCGGGCGCGCACAAGCGCATCCTGGTGACGACGCCGGAAATCATCACCGGCCATCTCAATTTCCGCGACCGGCAGACGCATTTCATCTTCGGCGACGCCTCGGTGTCGATGGTGGTGGAGGGACTTGCCCAGGGCGACAAACGGCCGGGGCGTTTCGAGGTGTTGGACACCCGCCTGTGGACGCAGATGTCGAACAACATCCGCACCAATCTCGGCTACCACAGCCGCACCGCCCAGGATGATCCCTACATGATCAATCTGGAAGGCAATCTGATCAAACAGGTCGGCAACAAGGTGTTCAAGGAAGTCACCGTCGCCGGCCAGAAATTCATCGTCGAGTTCCTGGCCGAGCACGGGCTGACCCCTCAGGCCGTCCGGCGATTCTGGCTGCATCAGGCCAATGCGCGCATGAATGCGATGATCCTGAAACTGTCCTTCGGCCACGATGTCGATCACGACCGTGCGCCGATGGTGCTGGAGCGGCTGGGCAACACGGCGGGTGCCGGCGCCATCGTGGCACTGTCGGAAAACCATGCCGACATGAAGCCCGGCGATTTCGGCTTGATCTGCGCCTTTGGCGCGGGGTATTCGATCGGCGGCGCGCTTATCAGAATGCTTTAACGTGCGCCGATATTCAGGTGATGCCGGCCTGCAAACGAAGGCTTTCTGCGCTTCCGGTGCTCGCGTACTTGAGTACGCTCCGCTCCGGTTCTCGAAAACCATCGTTTTCGGCTCGGCCTGACCTGAATCTCAACACACGTCAGGGCATTTCGAAACTTCTGGCCTGAAAGGCCAATCGGACTTTCGTCCCCAGTTGGACCGCTTAGCGCCCGTCTTCCACTCCCGTTCAGCCTGACCTGACCCTCGACACAGCCTGTGTCGGGGCGGGCTTGAATCAACGCGATCCCGTTTCAGAAAGGAGAGTTTCCAATGGTTGATGCCCGATGCAGTTGCGGCGCTCTCACGCTGACGCTTCCAGGACCCTCAAAACTGGTTGTCGCCTGCCATTGTCTCGACTGCCAGCGCAGAACCGGCGCGCCCTTTGGCGTCGGCGCCTTTTATCCGGCCGAGGCTGTCGCCATCTCCGGAACCCCGAAGGAATTCACCCGCGATGCGGCAAGCGGCGGCAAGGTCCATAGCTATTTTTGTCCCAACTGCGGCTCGACGGTCTATTGGAAGGCCGACAGGCTGCCGTCGATGATCGGCGTTGCCGTCGGCGCGCTGGCCGACCCGAAATATCCGCCTCCCATCCGGTCGGTCTTCGAACAGTCGAAACATGATTGGGTTCAAATCGACGGTGGCGTCGACCATTTTCGGCAAGGCAGCGGGGCGAAAAAATCGGACTGAGCTGGCGTCGCAGCGCTGCTTGCCGTGTCAGGCCGGCGTGAAGGGAACCAGCATCGGCACCCGCCGCGCGTAATCGTCATAGGCGGTGCCAAGTTCGCCGCGCAGGAAACGTTCCTCGAGCTTTGCCTTGATGATGATGCCGATGGTGAGCAGTGCGACACCTGCAATGCCCCAGACCGTGCCTTTCGCCGCCATGGTGGCGAGAAGCGCCAGCAGCAATCCTGTGTAGATCGGATGCCTGACCAGCCCATAAGGGCCTGTATCGACCACACGGTGGTCTGCCTTGGCGGTGACCGAGGCCGACCACAGCCTGCCCAGATGAATGCGCGCCCACCACGAGAAGATGAGGCCGATGGCGATCAAGGCAATGCAAACCCAGGCCTCGGCCAGGGTTGGCGTCCACAATCTCAACCTGCCTTCGTAGCCGTGCGCCGGAACGAACAGCAGGACGGTGCCTGCCAGCCAGAAGATACGATAACGAACCTCCGCTCCGATTGTGGCGCGTTTTTGAGCCGGATCAGCCCACATGGCGGCCGCAAGCCAGGTGACCACCCAAATCAGCCAGAGCAGCCCGATTACCGTCGCCGGTCGCATGAGAAACCTCCGCAGTGTCAGGTCTTTTTTATGCATGTCGTTTTCCCAAAACCGAGGTCACTTTTGGGCGACATGCATCAGACCGCCATGAAAGCGATCCGACGCGGCGGCAATGCGGCACCAATTCCATTTCCGGTAAGAAGATCGTGATCCTCATTCACTCGAACAACTGAACATCCACTGCACGCCATAGGCGTCGACCCGCATGCCAAAACTGCTCCCCCAATATTGCCGCGCCAGGGGCACGGTGATGCGGCCACCGGCGGCCATGCGGGAGAAGAGGTCCTGCATGGCGGCGAGGTTATCGAACTCCAGCATCATGGCGGAGCCTTTCATCGGCTCCGCATCGTCATTGTCGGAGGCATGGAACAGAACGCCTGGACCTTCGAAGCGTGCATGCAGGACCTTTCCGCGCATGGCTTCGGTTCGCACCGGCATGCCGTTATCGCCCCAGCGCAGCAGGATGGTTCCCCGGCCAAGGCCGCATTGTTCGTAGAAAGCCAGTGCCGGCTCGCAATTGGTGGTGAAGAACAGCGAAGGGGAGAGCCGCATCCTTTCTTTCCCCATCATCAGTGCGCGGCGGCCATGGCGGCAGCGACGAGCGCGTCTCCCGTAAATTGCCTGTCACCGATGCCCCAGCCGCCGTCAGGCGCGTTGACGATGTTGATCCAGGTGTTTTCGGGCCTGTGCTCGGGCACGCAGAGTTCGGCGACAATCCCGGAAGCGGCGTCGATGAAGGCCCTGCGGGCTTCGACAGAGCCAAGGCCGATATTGGGCAATTTCAACTCCACCATGACGACGGGCCTGTTGGCGCCGCCGGCATAGATGTGGCGGGGCGGCAGGACGTGGACCGTGCCGCCGACAATCGCGGTGAAGAAGGAATTGCCGGTGGCGCCGGAGGCTTCGATGAGGGCGGCGCTGAGGCGCGGCAGGATCTCGCGTTCTCCGGCCTCTGTCAGTACGCCTTCCGGCGCGGTCACGGTGATGGGCATTCGGTCTCTCCTTGTCCTCGGGCTGCACGGCCTTGCCGGAAGATCGTCTTCCGGCTTGCCATGTTTCGTATCAATTGTTACGTTATGTCCGCCGAGCAAGTCAACAGGTTTCGTATCGATCACTATGGATAATTCGGAAAAGGCTAGGGGTGGTCGTCCCCGCGCGTTCGACCCCGACCGGGCGCTGGATGCGGCGATGCATCTGTTCTGGGAGCATGGCTATGAGGCGACGTCGCTCGCCATGCTGCGCGAGGCGATGGGGCTGACGCCGCCGCAGATCTACAACGCCTTCACCGACAAGGAGACTTTGTTCCGCAAGGCACTGACGCGCTACCACGAGACGGAGATCGGCTTTGCGCTGGACGCGCTGAGCGCGCCGGTGCCGACGCGCGAGGCGATCCGGCGGTTGCTGCTGGGGGCGGCGGAGGCCTATTCCAGGCCCGGCAAGCCCGGCGGATGCCTTTTCGTTAGCGGTGCCCTGGCGGCCTCACCGCAGGCGCAAGCCATTGCCGATGAGCTCAAGGCCTATCGCAAGGCGAGTGAAGCGGCGATCGCCGAGCGGCTGGCCAGGGGGAGGGCAGTGGGCGATCTGCCGGAAGGCCTCTTCGTCGAAGGCTTCGCCAAATATCTCGCCGGCGTCATGAACGGCATGTCGATCCAGGCGCGGGACGGCGCATCGGTCGAAGAGCTGCGCATTTTGGCCCAAACCGCTCTTGCGGTCTTGCCGGCCGAAGAGCAAAAACGGGAAGCATGATTCAAGGACGGAACGCCATGCTGGATCTCTTCCCCGAGGCCGAGAAACCGGTCGAAATCATCCCGGCCAAGAAACTTTCCGCCCGCGCGGCAGCGCTCTATGTAGCGCCGGCGGATCATTTCCAGACGCGCCCGGTGGAGGAGTTGCGGCTTGGCTTCGATGGCATAACGGGCGATTTCCACGCCGGATCGACGCGGCGCTCGGGCGGGCGCGAACCCTGGTATCCGCGTGGCACCGAAATGCGCAACGAGCGGCAGCTGTCGATCGTGGCTGCGGATGAACTGGCCATCGTCGCCGGGCGGATGGGTTTGCCTGAGATCAAGCCGGAATGGATCGGCGCCAATCTGGTGATCGAAGGCGTGCCGCATCTGTCGATGCTGCCGGCGGGCACGCTGCTGTTCTTCAAGGACGGCGTGACGCTCAAGGTCGACGCCCAGAACGGACCATGCCGAATCGCCGGGCGATCGATCGCCGAAAATGCCGGGATGGCCGACATCGAAGCCGGCGCGCTGTTGTTCCCGAAAGTGGCGAAGCGGCTGCGCGGTGTCGTTGCCTGGGTCGAGAAGCCGGGAACGATCAGCGCCGGCGAAGAGATTTCGGCGCGGGTGCCGGAACAGTGGATTTATTAGGCGTAGCCGCGGGCCCTCCTCGTGGCCGATGGGCTACGCCGCCCACTGAGCGGCGTAGCAGAAGCGCTGGGCCTCAGCCCTTACGGTTCTTCCTCGCGCCTTGCGCCATGACGGAAACGTGGTCCCACTTGTCCCAGGTGGCGAGGCGGTTGGCGTATTCCTGGCGGATCATCGGCAGGCCGCCGTCGCCGAAGAACACGCGCAGCGGCGGCTCGGCGGCGTCGACGATGGCCAGCATCGCCGGACCGGTCGCCTCGGGATCGCCGGCGACAGAGTTGGCGCGGCGCTCGGCCATCTTGGCGTGGGCAGGCGCATAGGCCTCGATCGGCTTGGAGACCTTGGCAGAGGCGCCGGACCAGTCGGTGGAGAAGCCGCCCGGCTCAACCAGCGTGACATGGATGCCGAATTCCCCAACCTCGATGCTGAGCGACTGACTGAAGGCTTCCAGCGCCCATTTCGAGGCGTGGTAGAGGCCGAGCGAGGCGAAGGCATTGACGCCGCCGATCGACGAGATCTGGATGATGTGGCCGGAGCGCTGCGCCCGCATGATCGGCAGCACGGCCTGGGTGACCCAGAGAGCGCCGAACACATTGGTTTCGATCTGGTCGCGGGCTTCCTGCTCGCTGACTTCCTCGATGGCGCCGAAATGGCCATAGCCGGCATTGTTGATGACGACGTCGAGCCGGCCAAAGCGCTTGTTCGCCTCGGCGACAGCGGCATCGACGGCTTTCTTGTCGGTGACGTCGAGCTTGATCGCGGCGATGTTGTCGCCATATTTTTCGACCAGATCGGCGAGCGTGCCGGCGTCACGGGCGGTCGCGGCAACACGGTCGCCACGCGCCAATGCGGCCTCGGCCCAGACGCGGCCAAAACCCTTCGACGATCCGGTGATGAACCAAACCTTGTTTGTCATGATGTGGAATCCTTGCCCCTGCGGGCGTGATTTTGGGTGAAAGCGGAGGCTTCTCCGCTTTCGCGCATATACGGTCTATGCCGTGATTTTCCAGAGGCGAGGCGGAATCTTTTTGAACGGACACCCTTTGATCAGGGATAATTCACCTGAGACGACCACGCCGGGTCGTCGTGCTTTTGCCAGTAGAGCGCCATCAGCCGGCTGGTTAGCGGACCGACCTTGCCATCAGCGATCGCCGCGCCATCGATCTCAGTCACCGGCATGATGCCACCGGCGGTCGAGGTGATGAAGACTTCGTCGGCCGCCTTGAGCGCGGCGACACTGACATCGGCCGCAGTGGCGGCAAGACCTTCCTCGTTACAGAGATCGAAGACGGTGCGCCTTGTGATGCCGGGCAGCACGCCGATGGCCGGCGTCGACAGTTTGCCATCCTTGACGCAAAAGACGTTGAAGCCCGGGCCTTCGGCGACATTGCCGTTGAAGTCGAGGAGGAGCGCGGTCTCGGCACCTTGGTCATAGGCGTCGTAGAGGCCGCGCACCAGATCGAGCCAGTGGTAGTTCTTGATCGCCGGATCGATCGAGGCCGGCGGGATGCGCACCTTGTCGCTGATGGCGACGCGCAAGCCGCGTTGCAGCTGCTCGGCATTGGCGACCGAGCCGAAAGGCACGGCGAAGGCCATGAAGCGGTTGATCGCCTGGCGCGGATCACGGCTGAAGGTCGGCGAGGCGCCGCGCGTGCACAGCATTTCGACATAGGCGGCGCGATGACCCGAAAGTGCGACGCAATTGTGCAGGATTTCAGCCACGCCATCCCGGTCGAAGGGGATGGTCATGTGCAGCTTTTCCAGCCCGCCGAAGAAGCGGTCGAGATGCAGGTCGAGGCGGAAGAAGCGGCCGTCCCAGACATGCACCGTGTCATAGGTGGCGTCGGAATGCAGGAACCCCCAATCCAGCACCGACACCTTGGCTTGCGACATCGGCAGGTACTGGCCGTCGAGGAAGGCGATGCCGTTGGGATAGGCATGCGGGTCGATATGACGGTCACTGACCGTGGGCAGCGGCTTTGAAGCCTGTGTTGCCGTCGTCTGGTCCATCGGGGTCTCCTCGCGCGCAGGGTCATCAGCCTATCGGCGCCGGACAGAAGACATAGAGCCAGCCATCAGGCGCTGTTCGTCCTCCACGACGATCTGGCCGATACACTGGATTGGAATTGCCTTATGGTCGTGGAACACTGAGCTGGAGGGGGATATGGGCAGGCTTGGGGCTGTCATCGCAACCATGATGATCTTCGCCGCCGCGGGCGAAGCAAACGCGCTGTGTAGCAAAGAAGGCGAAGAGTTCTGCCAGAGCGGCCAGACCTATCGCTGCGAGAAGACCGGCAGCGAGCTGACGCCGATTTTCCAGAACGTGCCTTGCGCGGTGAATGTGCCGGCGCCGTCTTTGACCGGCATCTGGGTCGGCAGCGGCCACCAGAGCCCGGCGGGTGACGCCGGTGCCGACTGGTCGATCGCCATGACCATCAGGGATGACGGCGGATCGATCGACTATCCCTCACTCGGCTGCGGCGGATTGCTGTCGCAGACGTTGAGGGACGAGACGTCGGCGGAATTCCACGAGAGCATCACTTATGGCCAGGACAAGTGCATCGACGGCGGCGACATCACCGTCCGCTTCTTCAAGGGGAACCTGTCCTGGACCTGGGTCGGGCAGGCCGATGGCCAGCCTTACAATGCGATCGCCGTTTTGACCCGGCAATAGCCGCCTCATTCCTCCTCATCGTCGGCGTCAAGCAGGCGTGTCGCGCGCCAGCGGGTGAGCACGATGTTTGTCTGCTCGATGACGAAGAAGCGAGCGGAGTCGCGGTCATAGCCCTCGGCCAGCAGCTTTTCGTAATCGGTGTGCATGTGGCGGATGTGGGCGATGGTTGCCAGCCACACGGCAATGCCTGGCGGCAAGGTCTTCATATGCACCGCGCCGGCGTCAGTGCGGATCTTTTCCATGTCGGCGTAAGGCGCCAGCGGCAGAAGTGCGGTCAGCGCCTTGGCGATGGCGCGGCGGCGGCCGGTCGGTGCCGTCATCGTTCTTCGCGCCCATTGATGGTCGCCTCCGGTATGGCGTCGGTCGAGGCGAAGTAAGGCTTGACGTCGATCACCGGCGTGCCGTCGAGCACGTCGATGGCGTCGAGATCGATGCGCCCGGTGGCGATGTCCAGCCCGACGAGCCTTGCCACATGCAGGCCGATCGGGTTCGGTCGGGCAGGGGAGCGCAGGCCGAATACGCCTTTCGCTTCAGCTGCATGGCGGGGTTTTTGCACAATCAGATTCCGCGGCGCGTGATGCAGCCAGGACAGGATGATGACGTGGCTGGCGCGCTCCAGTCCCCGCAGGCCGCTGCGATAGGGCGCGTCGATGGTCAGCACCGCCGGCTGCCCGGTGTCGCGGGCCGTGCGCATGTTTTTTGGGCAGGTTTCCCTTGTCGTCCATGGCGAGGTGATGCTGCCGATGAAGACGACGCCGCCATCCGCCGGCATCGTTGCCGGATCCTGGTCCAGCCTCTGCTCGCCTTCGCGTGCCTCGAACATTTCGCGTGGCGCGCTCATTCTGCCCATCTCTGTGTTGGTACCTGTCATTGCCGGAAGACCGCACCACATTTTTGAGCGGCACGCACCGGAAAATCACGCATGCGGCATTTTCTTGTCCGCAAGCGACATAGCGCTTGCAAGGTTTTGAAAATCGACATAAACATATGTTTATATCTTTTTCAAAATGAAATGCGCTGAAAAGAGAATACGCTGATGCATGTCTCGCTCGACACGATGGTGGATACGCTGAAGGCCGCGGCCGAATCCAGCCGCCTGCGCATATTGGCACTGTTGTCGCGCGGCGACCTCACCGTTTCCGATCTTACCGAAATTCTCGGCCAGTCGCAGCCGCGCGTCTCGCGGCACCTGAAGCTGCTGCTCGAGGCCGGCCTGATCGGCCGCTACCAGGAAGGGTCGTGGGCCTTCTTCCGCCTGTCGGATGCCGATTCCGCGCGTGACTTCGTCATGGGGCTGATTTCCAGCATTCGCGGCGCAGATCCGCAGGTCGAGCGCGATCTCGAACGCCTGGCCTCGGTCAAGCGCAAGCGACAGGACCGCGCCACTGAGTATTTTTCGGTGAACGCGGCAAGCTGGGACCATATCCGCTCGCTGCATGTGCCGGACCGCGCCGTCGAGGCCGCGATGTTGAAGCTGGTCGGCAAGCGGCCGTTCCAGTCGATGCTTGATCTCGGCACCGGCACCGGGCGGCTGCTCGAAATCTTCTCGCCGCTCTACCGGCGCGGCGTCGGCATCGACATGTCGCGCGAGATGCTGACCGTGGCGCGCGCCAATCTCGATAAGGCCGGCGTTTCGAACGCGCAGGTGCGGCAGGGCGACATCTTCTCGCCGCCGGTCGAGCGCGACGCCTTCGATCTCGTCACCATCCATCAGGTGCTGCACTATCTCGACGATCCGGCCCGCGCCATCCACGAGGCGGCGCGGCTTTTGCGCCCGTCGGGCCGGCTGGTCATCGTCGATTTCGCGCCGCACACGCTGGAATTCCTACGCGATGAGCATGCGCATATGCGGCTCGGCTTTTCCGACCGGCAGATCGGCGAATGGTTTGCCGAGGCAGGGCTTGATCTCGAGGATGCCCAGGAGTTCGAGCCGCGCGGCGGCAACGAGGCCAGGCTTACCGTAAAACTCTGGCTCGGCCGCGACCGGCGCCTGCTGATCGCCGATCCCGCCAATGAGCAGACCAAAGTGAACTCGATAGGGGAAATCGCCTGATGAACCAGTTCCGCTTTTCCCGCCGCCCCGACATTGGCGACAAGGTCAAGGTTTCCTTCGAATTCTTCCCGCCCAAGAACGACGAGATGGAAGCGCGGCTCTGGGACACCGTCACCAGGCTGGAGCCGCTGAAGCCGAAATTCGTCTCGGTGACCTATGGCGCCGGCGGCTCGACGCGGGAACGCACAGCGCGCACCATCGGCCGCATCCTGAACGAGACCAGCCTGACGCCGGCCGCGCACATGACCTGCGTCGACGCCGCCCGCCATCAGGTCGACGCGGTGATCCAGGAATTCGTCGATATGGGGGTCAAGCGCTTCGTCGCCCTGCGCGGCGATCCGGCAGCCGGCGTGGGCACCGCCTACCGCCCGCATCCGGATGGCTATGCCAATGGCGCCGAACTGGTCGGCGCGCTGAAGGATGCCGGCGATTTCGACATTTCGGTTTCGGCCTATCCGGAGAAGCATCCGGAAAGCCCTGATTTCGCCACCGACATCGACATGCTGAAGCGCAAGGTCGACAATGGCGCGACGCGGGCGATCACCCAGTTCTTCTTCGACAATGATCTCTACGAGCGTTATGTCGAGCGCGCGCGCCGCGCCGGCATCTACATTCCGATCGTGCCCGGCATCCTGCCGGTGCATAATTTCACCCAGGTCGCCAATTTCTCGGCACGCTGCGGCGCGCTGGTGCCGGCATGGCTGGCCGAGCGCTTCGACGGCTTGCAGAACGACCCGCAGACGCATGCGCTGGTGGCATCGGCCGTCGCCGCCGAACAGGTTCTCGACCTGGTCGAGCGCGGGGTGGGCGATTTCCACTTCTATACGATGAACCGTGCCGACCTCGTCTTTGCCATTTGCCACATGATCGGCATCCGCTCGCACGAGGCGGAGGTGGCAGGCTCGGCTGCGGCGTGAGGCAGGGCTGAACAGCAAAAGGCCGGGTAAAAACCCGGCCTTTCGAATTGCTTAGACTATCTGGTGCTGGTCTTCCCCGTCTTGGCGGGTTCAGGGAAGGACGCCCATAATGAGGGCGCCGATGAAAGCAAACGCAGCACAAATCATCAATGCGTTGATTGGCCTCGTGAGTCCCATGACATAGCCTCCTCTTAAAGAGCTATGCCTGAGAGTCTAGGGTCATTTGTGCCACAGGCAAGCGGAAAATGTGCTGCATTGCGACGTGATTGTGAAATTTGCGACCTCGGTTTCGCCGTTAGCCGTTGAAACTTCTCGGCAAAAACCGGCTTCAGACCTGTGAATAAATTGTGGCGGGACGGTGTCGTTACCATGTCATGGCAGCGCTACCACCGCGAAAGTCGACTTCGACTTTCGCGCCAATGCCGGGATTTGGTTAAGTCGTTAGAGCGTCCTTTGCGCGTCCAATCAGACGCGCGGCGCTCTATCGTCTGCCGAACAGCCGTCCGTCGATGGTGACCAAGCCCAGCGCGATCAGCACCACGCCGCCGATCTCGAACAGTTCCAGCCGCTCGCCGAGGAAAAGAAAACCGAGCAGCATGGCGCTGGCCGGCACGATCAGCGTGACCAGCGAGGCATTGGTGGCGCCGGCCGAGGCGACGAGGTTGAAATAGAGGATGTAGGCAAAGGCGGTGGAGAGCAGCGCCAGCGCCAGCACCGCCACCCAGACCGAGGGCGTGGCCGAGAACAGGCCGGCCGGGCCGTGCGCCAGCAGCACGACCGGAATCATGATGATGGTCGAAGCGGTCAGCTGCCCGGTGGCGAGGACCGGCGAGGGCACGCCCTTGAAGCGGCGGGCGACCATGAGCGCGACGCCATAGGACAAAGACGCGCCGATGAGCGCGAATTTCGCCCAGACCGGGCCGCCTAGCCCGGCGAGCAGGCCGGGACCGATCATGACAGCGGTACCGGCAACGCCGAGCCCGATGCCGGCGAGCTTGTTCCAGGAGAGCTTCTCGTCCGAGGTCAGCGCGTTGGCGAGGATCAGCGTCCAGAACGGCGTCGTCGCGTTGAGCACCGAGGCGACACCGGCGCCAAGCTCAGTCTGGCCGGCGAAGATCAGCGAGAAGGGGACGACATTGTTGGTGAAGGCCAGCAGGAAGAACAGCCCGGCATGCGGAAGGGCGAGGCGGAAGGACGGGCCGCGCAGGCCGAGATAAATCTGCAGCGCGATCGCCGCGATGGCGACGCGAAACAGCACCAGCACCAGCGGGTGGAGTTCCGCCACCGCGATGCGGGCAAAGAAGAACGAACCGCCCCAGATGGCCCCAAGCAGCAGCAATTGCCCCCAGTCGGTGAGCGTCATCGGTCCGCGTGGTGCGGATGTCGCGGCTATTGCCATGTCTATCGTCCTCCCCCGGATGGGCCGACATGTCGGCCCTAATGCCGGCCGGTCAGGAAGATGGCATAGCCGGTCTGATGACAAGGGCCACCCGAAACCTGATCGCTGGCAAACGATGCTGCCAAAAACTAGAGCCGCTGCGTTAGTGCCGCGAGACACAGAATTGTTTTCATTAGCCGCTAGCTTGGATTAATTGTGCGCAGCCGAGATCGAGGATTCGTCAATGCAACGATTCGAGAATGCCCGCGAGGCAGCACTGGCGCTTCGTCCGGACGATCCGGTCTATTGCTTCCGCCCGCAGGTGCTGAAGGCCGATGCCAGGCAGTTCATGGGCATGTTCCCTGGCAAGACCGCTTATGCGGTCAAGACCAATGGCGAGCAGATCGTGTTGAAGACTTTGGTCGAGGCCGGCGTCACCGCCTTCGATGTCGCTTCGCCTGGCGAATTCGCCGCCGTGCGCGCCGTCTCACCCGATGCCGAGATGCTCTACATGCACCCGGTCAAGGCGCAGTCCGACATCAAGCTGGCGCTGGAGAAATACGGCATCCGCGTCATCTCGCTCGACCATGAGGACGAGATCACCAAGCTGACCCGGGTGGTGCGGGCGCTCGATATCGACCCCGGCGCCATCAGCGTCTTCGTGCGCATCCAGACGAAAGGATCGGCGGCCTACGAACTGTCGAAGAAGTTCGGCGCCGGTCCGGCCTATGCCGTGGAACTCGCCGAGCGGCTGAACCGCACCGGCTACAAAGTCGGCCTCTGCTTCCATGTCGGCAGCCAGATCGAGGATCCCGATACCTATGAGCGGGCGCTGGCCTCGGCCGACTGGGTGCGCAACCGGTTGACCTTCGACATTGCCGGGCTCGATGTCGGTGGCGGCTTTCCGGCCGAGTACGGCCACGATCCCAACCGCAAGCTGATCGAGATGCCATCGCTCGGCCAGATCATGTCGCGGTTTTCCGGAGACCTGAAAGAATATCAGTTCGACCAGATGCCGCTGGTGGCGGAGCCGGGCAGGGTGATCGTGGCGCGCTGCCTGTCGCTGATCGTGCGCGTGCTTTTGCGCAAGGGCAAGCGGCTCTACATCAATGACGGCATCTGGGCATCGCTGTCGGATTCATGGACCGGCAAGATCACGCTGCCGGCGCGTTTCATTCCCGATCCGGCGATCAGGACCCGCAATGGCGACGAAAAGAACATCGTGCCGTTCAAGGTCTGCGGCGCGACCTGCGATTCCGTCGACATCCTGTCCAGGCCATTCTGGCTGCCGGAAACCGTCGATACCGGCGACTGGATCGAGATCGGCCATATCGGCGCCTATTCGCTGTCGCTCCGGACCCGCTTCAACGGCTTCTATCCCGATACTTTCGTCGAGGTGACGACGCCCTTCGACGAGGGTGATGCGCCGCAGGGGTTTGCGAGTTTGGAGACGATGGCTGATTAGCGAATAGGGAATAGCCAGTAGCGAATAGGGAATTATCTTCTTCGCTACTCGCTACTCGCTACTCGCTACTCGCTACTCGCTACTCGCTACTCGCTACTCGCTACAATTTCGCCAAAAGCTCCTGCGTCGGCCAGCCATCCACCGGCAACCCCAGCCGCATCTGCTCCTTGCGGATGGCTTCGCGGGTGTTGGTGCCCAGAATGCCGTCGACCGTGCCGACATCGTAGCCCCGGGCCTCGAGCTTGGTCTGCAGCGCTTTCATCTGCTCGTTGTTGAGGCCTGGTTCGGGGGTGCGCGGATCAAGCGGCGGTGCGCCGGCGAGCCGAGCGGCGAGGTTGGCCGCGGTCAGCGCATAGGTGAAGGACTGGTTCCATTCGAGATAGACGTCGAAATTGTCGTAGGTGAGGAAGGCCGGGCCCTTGCGACCCATGGGCAGGGCCAGGCCGGCCTTCAGGCCCTTGTCGACCAGCGGCGAGCCGTCGGGGTTGGTGACGCCCCACTGCGCCCACTGTGTCAGCTGCAATTTGTTGGTGCGCCCGGTCTGGTCCCAGGGCATCTCGTCGGGAACGCGCACTTCCTGGATCCAGGGCTCGTCGCGTTTCCAGCCGCGCGACAGCACCTTGCTGGCCGTGGTCATGATCACATCGGGCACGCTGCCGCGCAGGTCGACCTTGCCGTCGCCGTCACCATCGACGCCGTGTGTCAGATAGTCGGAAGGCAGGATCTGCGTCTGGCCGATCTCGCCGGCCCAGGCGCCTTTGACGTCGGCCGGCAGCACGCCGCGATCGATCAGCTCCAGAAGCGGCACAAGCTGCTGGCGGAACAGCTGCGGGCGGCGGCAATCATGCGAAAGCGTCACCAGCGCGCTCAGCGTGTGGAAATCGCCCTGCACCGCGCCAAAATCGGTCTCCAGTGCCCAGAAGGCGGTGATGACCGGCGCCTGGACGCCGAACTGCTGGTCGGCGCGGGCGAAGATGTCGGCGTATTTCTTCATGTTCGCCGCACCTTGCTTCAGCCGGTAGGCTGAAATCATGCGGTTGGAAAACTCGATGAAGGTCTGGGTGAAGACGCCCTGGGCGCGGTCGCGCGCCAGCGCCCGCTCGTCGAAGGTGGCATCCTCCAGCGCGTCGAGGCCGACAGCGCCGACACCGGCCGCCTTGGCTTCCGCCGCCACGCCCTGTTTCCAGGTTTCGAAGTCGCCGCCGCATTCCTGCGCCATCGCCGGCAAGGCCGTGGCGCACAGGAATAGCGCCGCGAGGGCTTGAGAACGCAGTCGCATCAGCTTCCTTTCGAAACGAAGAGGGCATTGTCGTGCTTGGCTGGATGCCCAACGCCCTGAATTACCGGCGGTTGCACTCTTTACCGCTGGCTGTGTCGAAAAGCAGGCGGCAGGCCCGGTGTCAACGGTTCTTCTGCCACAGTCCTTCGTTGAATGCCGCTCGCTGCCGTTGGACCCGGTTCAACGGCAGTTCTGCTGGGACAACTTAGTCCAAGGATTCGCTGCCGTTGAACCTGACGTCAACGGGTGTTCTGCCGCAGCCACTTATTCCAGGCGGCTTCCGAGCCGTTGAAGACGTTGATGTCGGACTTGCCGGTCATGCCGGGAACGATGCCGGTTCCGGTGTACTGCCAGAAGGTGAAGGGGTGGCTGCCGTATTTCTCGCGCGGGTGGCCGGCGACGGAGCGCAGCCAATAGGGATAGCCGCGGAAGGTTGACAGCTCGTTGTCGTCGAAGAAGTCGACCGAGGTGTAGATGATCGGCTTCTTGCCGTAATGCCGCTCGACGATCTCGAGGAAGGTGGTCATTTCGCTGCGCACCGTGGCGGCGTCGGGACGCAGCCTGCAGGTCGGCGATTTCGGGTTCCATTCCATGTCGAGCACCGGCGGCATGGCGGATCGGTCGACGGGAACATTCTGGATGAACCAGCGCGCCTGCTGGGCGGCCGGGGTGCAGAAGTAGAAGAAGTGATAGGCGGCGCGCGGAACGCCGGCGGCTTTCGTGTTCGCCCAATGCTCGTTGAAATACTCGTCGAAGCGGTCGCCGCCTTCGGTGGCCTTGATGAAGGCGAAGGAGATGCCGCTTGCCTTGGCCGTCGGCCAGTCGACCGAGGTCTGGTACTTGGAGACGTCGGTGCCGTGAACGGCATAGTTCCACGGTGCGCCGCTGTCCCATTCATGCGGCTTGGAATCGGCGAAGCGCGGCGCGCGCACGGCGACTGTCGGGCTGCTCGACGAAGAGGGTGACAGCGGCGACAGATCGTCCACGGTCGAGCAGGCGCCAAGCAGCGTCAGCATGAAAAGAGCCGCAAGACGGCGCATCACAACTTCCAAGCCGGAATCAGCCGGTCGCTGATGGGTCTGTGAACTGATGGCCGGTCTGGCCCCCTCCGAACGATCGCCCCACGCATCGTCCAGCATATCCTTTTGTGCATGTCGTTGTCCCAAAACCGCTGCGCACTTTTGGGCGACATGCATCCATGTGATCGCCGATCATGGTTGATAATCCGTTGACGGCGCTCGACAAGAGCCCCGATTTTGCGGAAGCAATGGCGGCAATTCGATGACATAAGGGTCGGGCGAGAGCCTGGGAGGCAACGGATGCGAGTGGTCGTCAAGATCGTCAAATGGCTGCTTGGCCTGATCGTGCTGGCGGTCGCCGCGCTGTTTGCCTGGCTTTACATCGCGCCGCCGGAATTGATCCGCGTCGGTTCCGGCTATTCGGCCAAGATCGTCTGCTCCAACGTCTTCATCGCCGGGCGCGACCCCAATGACGTGCTTGCCGTCGACGTGCAGGCGCCAGGCCACCCGCTGCTGCGGTTGATGCGGGTCTCGGTCGACAAGAACAGGGGGACGGTTTCGGCGGGCCTGCTGGGTTTCCTCGGCAAGAGCGAGGCGGTTTCGCGTGACGGGCTGGGCTGCGCCTCGGTTCCCGACGGCGATGTCGGTAAGGCGCGGCGTACGGCGGTCCATGCCGAACCCGCTGCAACCAGCCAGGATGCGCTGTGGCCGGAGGGCGAGCGGGTCGAGGCATCGCAGGATCCGGTGATTGCCAAGCTGCTCGACGATGCGGCGCTGATCGGCACCGGCATGCGTGCAATCGTCGTGGTCAAGAACGGTCGCGTCGTCGCCGAACGCTATGGCGACGGCTTTTCGGCCAAGACGCCGCTGCTTGGCTGGTCGATGACCAAGACGGTGAACGCCGCCATCATCGGCACGCTGGTCAAGGACGGCAAGATGGCCGTCGACAACAAGGGCCTGTTCGCCCCCTGGAAAGCCGACGGCCGCGCCGCGATCAGCCTTGCCGACATGATGGCGATGTCGAGCGGGCTGGAATTCAACGAGGATTATGGCGACGTCGCCGATGTCACGCGCATGCTCTATCTCGAACCCGACATGGCGGGCTTTGCCGAATCCAAGCCGCTGGCGGCCGAGGTCGGCAAGGTGTTTTCCTATTCGAGCGGCACGGCGGTGATGTTGTCGCGCCTCTGGCAGGACGCGATCGGCGACAAGGCCAAGGCGCTGACATGGCCGCGCACGGCCCTGTTTGGGCCGCTCGGCATGCACAGCGCCGTGCTCGAGACCGACGAGCAGGGCACGTTCGTCGGTTCATCCTATCTCTACGCCACGGCGCATGACTGGGCGCGCTTCGGCCAGTTCCTGTTGCAAGGCGGGGTGTGGAACGGCAACCAGGTGTTGCCCGCCGGCTTCGTCGACTGGATGCGCGAGCCGGCGCCGGCCTCGAAAGTCTACGGCAAGGGCCAGTTGTGGATCGAGGCGCCGGGCGATGAGGAAAAGCCGGGCGCCGGCGTCGCCGCCGGCTTGCCGAAGGACACTTATTGGATGGAGGGGCATGACGGGCAGACGGTAGCCATCATTCCCTCGGAGCAGTTGGTGGTGGTGCGGCTGGGGCTGACGCCTGCCAAGCTCGGCTATCGCCCGCAGACGATGGTGGGCGCGCTGGTGAAGGCGCTGCATTAGCCTTGCAAATTGTCTATGCGGCTGTCGGCAGAGGCTTGGCGCGGTCAACACGCGCCCGTTCGTCGGGCGAATTCATAACGGCCCAAAGATCGCTTCGGCGTTGGACGTTCAGCCAGAAGTCGGGACTGTTGCCAAACACCCGCGCCAGAATGAGCGCGGTTGCCGCCGTCACGTTGCGGCGGTCGTTGCACAATTCGTTCACATGCTTGCGCTGAACACCCATCGCCTCGGCTAAAGCCGCCTGCGTCAAGCCGAGCGGCTGCATGAATTCTTCCGTGAGAATCTCGCCAACCGTTGCCGGCTTGCGTGCGGTCATCAACATGTCTCACCTCACTTGTAACTGTGGTCGTCGAGATAGATATCCGACGCCTCACCGCGACCGCCGTCCCAGTGGAAGACCAGCCGCCATTGTTTGTTGACGCGGATCGAATGGAAGCCTTCCAGATTGCCGCGCAACTTCTCGAAATGGTTGCTGGGCGGCACGCGCAAATCCAGATCGGTCACAGCGTCGTCAACCATCTGGAGCTTGCGGAACAAGCGGCTTTCGAGATCGGACGGGATGTTGCGGGAGCGGGAGTCGTCTACAAAGAAAGCCCGGAGCCATCCGTCTCTAAAGCCAACGATCATTGCATACTTCCAGCGTGGAGCTAATGTACCACTCCGTGGGGCATGTGGCAATGTGCCAACAGTTTATGCACCTCATGGAGGGTGGGAGAAGCAGGCCTTCAGATTGCAACTCAGAACAGTGCTATCAGATCAGCTAGCAATCTTGATCACCGCCAGCCAGGCATAGCCGCGATAGAGCGTGCGGAAACGGAAGGTTGCGCCGGTTCGTCGGGATTCCGATTCTAGGACTTCGCGCAGGGATTCACGCGGCGAGACGTGGAATTTTTTCAGCCAGCCGCGCAGCATCGCTCGGAACCAACCCGGCAAACCTTCCTGCTGGCCGAAATCGACGACATGCAGCGAGCCGTTGGGGGCGAGCGCGGCCAGTGCCGCCGACACCGTCTTTTCCCAACCGGGGATCATCGACAGCGAATAGGAGACGAAGACGCGGTCGAAGTGCTCGATGCCGTAAAGTGCCGCAGCGTCGAAATCGGTGGCGTCGCCTCGTGCCAGCGTGACGCGGCTGGACAGGCCTTCACGGTCGATCGCCTTGCCGGCCGTTTCCAGCATTTCAGCCGAGATATCGAGGCCGAAGAAGCGGGCATCCGGATAGCGGCGGGCGGCCAGGATGATGTTGCGGCCGGTGCCGCAGCCGAGTTCCAGCACGGTGCCGCCAGCCGGCACATCGAGCCCGTCAATGAGCCGGTCGCGGCCGAGCAGATAGTATTTGCGGGTCAGGTCGTAGATGTGGCGCTGCCAGCGGTAGACGCCGTCCATCAGTTCGGCATGGCTGGCCGGCAGTTCCGTCGTGCTCATGCGGCGCGCTTCACATAGAGGTGGAAGCCGCCATAAATGGCCGAGCGGTCGCGGGCCGAGAATTCGCGCGACGCCTCGTCCTGATAATCCCACTGGTCGAGCAGCGAGGTCGAGACGCGGCCCGGCAGCAGGCTGGGCTCGGCGGCGGTGCGGAAGATGACGCGGGCGCCAGTGGACGCGGTGCGGCTGATTTCCGACCACAGCGCATTGAGCTGGTCATCGGTCATCCAGTCCTGCGCATCGAGCAGGATGAAGCGGTCGACGGTGCCCGCATCCTTGCCGGCGAGGAACTCGATCAGATTGGCATGGTGGATGGCGACGCGGTCGATGTTGCCGCGGATGGTGTCGTAGTTCTGCTTCTCCAGATAGGCAGGCAGGGCGGCCTCGCCGGGCTCGGGATAGCGGCGGGCGAAAGCCTGCCAGGCGAAGTAGTTATTCTCTAGGGGAAAATCGCAGGCGAGCTTTTCCAGCCGGGCCTTGAGCACGCTGGCCATGGTGCCGTCGCCGGAGGTGATCAGTGAATCATACTGCGCCGGCGGAATGCCGAGGCCGAACAGCGAAGCCTTGCGCGACGTTGCCCATTTCAGCAGCTTCTTGTCGAAGACCGGTGCCAGTTCCTCGTTGAAGAAGCGGCGCTGCTCGCCGATGTTTTTGGCTTCCATCATGCGGGCCGGGTTGACGCCGAAGAATTTCGCAGTGCGGTGACCCATGGCGATGAACAGGCCGAGCAGGCCGGTCTGGTAGAAATTGCGGTCGAAGACACCGATGCGCCGACGGCCGCGCCAGTTGCGGCGCTCCCAGTACTGGCGACTGACCGGATCGAGATGGGGCGCGATGAAACGGTCGTAGGCTTGCGAATTGTGGCTGGTGTCGGCGGCGCCGAAGAAACGGAACAGGTCGCCCTGCGAGGGCAGGCGGCGCACCGCCTCAAGCTTCATGCGGTTCAGCGCGACGTGGGCGGTGTTGAGGTCGACGGCGTCGACCCTTGCCGGCGAACGGGTGAGGTAGGCCAGGATGTTGCAGCCGCCCGAAGCGATTGTGACGACGCGGTGGCCCTGGCCAAGCTGCATGGCCTCCATGTCGACATCGGGGTCTTCCCAGATCTGCGGATAGACGAGGCCGGAAAACAGGAAGGCGAACAGCCGCTCGGAGATGCCCGCTTTGGAAAGTGCGCGGTTCTGATAGACGGCCTTTCCAACTTCCTTGCCGCGGCGAAAAACCAGATCCGAGGAGACGTCCGTCATGACAAAGTGATTCCCCATTTGCTTTGTCGCAAGCGGGTAGCGCAGCGTCATGACAGCCCGGTGACAGCCTGTTGACGTCTTCTTTACAGCATGCCAAACCCGCCCGGCGTCGGCGTCGTCAGGATGACAGCCTCACCGACATCGAGCACTGTCTGGTCGCAGGCCCTCAGCACCTCGACCGTCCCATCCTTGCGGCGGATCTTGGTCGAGCCGACCTCGCCGTCGCCGCCACCGTCCAGGCCTTGCGGCGGGCGGTTGCGGTGCGAGGACAGGATCGCGCATTCCATCTTGTCGAGGAAGCGGATGGTGCGCTTGGTGCCGTCGCCGGCACTCCATTTGCCCTTGCCTCCGGAGCCTTCGCGGATGTGGAAATCCTCGAGCACCACGGGGAAGCGCAGTTCCAGCACTTCCGGGTCGGTGAGGCGCGAATTGGTCATGTGGGTGTGGACGCCCGAGGTACCGGCAAAGCCGCGGCCGGAATTCATGTGTCCAGCGGGCGAGCCGGAGCAGATCGTCTCGTAGTACTGGTATTTCTTGTTGCCGAAGGTGAGGTTGTTCATCGTTCCCTGCGCATTGGCCATGGCGCCCATGGCGCCGAACAGCGCGTTGGTGACATGCTGCGAGGTCTCGACATTGCCGGCAACGACGGCGGCAGGGTAGGCGGGCTTCAGCATGCAGCCGTCGGGAATGACGATGTTGATCGGCCTGAGACACCCGGCATTCATCGGGATCATGTCCTCGACCATGACGCGGAAAGCATAGAGGACGCGGCGCGGGCAACGGGTTCCGGCGCGTTGAAATTGTTCTTCATGACAGGCGACGTCCCGGTGAAGTCGACCGTCGCCTCGCGCTTTTGCCGGTCGACCGATATCTTCACCTTGATCACCTGTCCGGTATCGGTGGGATATTCATAGGCCGACGTGTCCGGCAGCCGCTCGATCACCCGCCGCACGCTTTCGGCCGCATTGTCCTGGACGTGACCCATATAGGCCTCGACGACATCGAGGCCGAAATGCGCGACCATCTTGCGCAGCTCGGCGACGCCTTTCTCATTGGCGGCGATCTGCGCCTTGAGGTCGGCGATGTTCTGATGCGGGTTGCGGGCGGGGTAACGATGGTCGGTGAGCAGCGCATGCAGCTCTTTTTCGCGGAATTTTCCGCGGTCGACGATGCGGAAATTGTCGAACAGCACGCCTTCTTCGTCGACCGTGGTGGCGAGCGGCGTCATCGAGCCAGGGGCGGTGCCGCCTATATCGGCGTGATGGCCGCGCGAGGCAACGTAGAAGAGAATTTCCTCCCCCTTGAGGGGGAGGTGGCGGCGAAGCCGCCGGAGGGGGTCGGATCGACCGGGCTCGGCGCTCTTGCGGTGCCTTCTGAGAGGACCCCGCCCGGCCGCTGAGCGGCCACCCTCCCCTCAAGGGGGAGGGAAAAGACTGGCGTCACCACGGTAATGTCGGGCAAATGCGTGCCGCCATTGTAAGGTGCGTTCAAGGCAAAGACGTCGCCGGGGTGGATGTCGCCGGAATTCAGCCGGATGATGGTTTCGACCGAGCGGTCCATCGAGCCGAGGTGCACCGGCATGTGCGGTGCGTTCGCGACCAGCGCCCCGGTGTGGTCGAAGACGGCGCAGGAAAAATCCAGCCTTTCCTTGATGTTGACGGAATAGGCGGTGTTCTGCAACGTGACACCCATCTGTTCGGCGATCGACATGAACAGGTTGTTGAAGACCTCCAGCATCACCGGATCGGCGTTTGTGCCAAGGGCGGCGGCGCGCGCTTTCCGTTCCGTGCGGCGGATCACGACGTGGTTGAGGTTGGTGATTTCGGCCTGCCAGCCTGGCTCGACGACGATGGTCTGGTTCGGTTCGATGATGAGGGCGGGGCCTGCGACCAGATTGGATGGGCGCAGGTTTTCGCGACGATGGATGCCGGCTTCATGCCACCGGCCTTCGGTGTAGATGCGGCGTGTTCCGGAAGCGCCGGCTTCAATCCTTGCCGGTCCGGCGGGCGCATAGGCTTCGGCGCTGCTTTCGCCGATTTCTGCGCCCTCGACACCGACCGTCTCGACGATCATCGGCTTGTCGTCATAGACGAAGCCGAATTGTGCCTTGTGGGCGATTTCGAAATCGCGCTTCGCCTGGAAAATCGAGTCACTTTCGAAATTCACCGGCAGGGTCGTGTCCGTGCCGTCATAGCGGATGTGCAGCACGGGCTTGGTGGCAACCGCGTCCTCGGCAATGCCTTGCGCCGCGAGTTCGGCAATGACGGCCTTTTTCAAGATGGCGATGAGGCTGCCGATCTCGGTTCTGGATTCCTCTGCAAGCGGCTTGAGCAGCGCCTGCTGACGCGAGGCAAAGACCGACGCCAGGCCGATGCCATAGGCTGAAAGCAGACCGGAGAAAGGATGGATCAGCACCGCTTCCATGCCGAGCGCGTCGGCGACCAGGCAGGCGTGCTGGCCGCCGGCACCGCCGAAACAGTTGAGCAAATATTCGGTGACATCATAGCCGCGCTGCACGGAAATCTTCTTGATGGCATTGGCCATGTTCTCGACAGCGATGGTGACAAAACCTTCGGCGACGGCCTCGGGCGTTCGGCCATCGCCGATTTCGGCGGCCAGCGCGCTGAATTTCTTGCGCACGGTGCCGACATCGAGCGGTTCGTTCTGGCCGGGGCCAAAAATGGCCGGGAAGAAATCGGGCTGCAATTTGCCAAGCATGACGTTGGCGTCGGTGACGGCGAGCGGCCCGCCGCGCCGGTAGGCGGCGGGGCCGGGATTGGCGCCGGCGGAGTCCGGTCCGGCGCGAAAACGGCCGGCCTCGTAATGCAGGATCGAACCGCCGCCGGCGGCGACGGTGTGGATGCGCATCATCGGGGCGCGGACGCGAACGCCGGCGACTTCGGTGTCGAAGGCGCGCTCATATTCGCCATCATAGTGGGCGACGTCGGTGGAGGTGCCGCCCATGTCGAAGCCGATGACTTTTTCGAAGCCGGCGAGCTTCGCCGTCTCGACCATGCCGACAACGCCGCCGGCCGGACCCGACAGCAACGCGTCCTTGCCCTGGAACATGTCGGCGGCGGTGAGTCCGCCCGAGGACATCATGAACATGAGGCGAGGGGTTTGGTCGCTCTCGCGCGCCGCACCCAGTTCTCCCGCCACCCTTTGCACATAGCGCGACAGGATGGGCGAGAGATAGGCGTCGACCACGGTGGTGTCGCCGCGGCCGACCAGTTTGATCAGCGGCGAGACCTCGTGACTGACAGAGACTTGGGCGAAACCGATCTTGCGGCAGACCTTTGCCACCGCCTTCTCGTGGTCGGGGTATTTCCAGGCATGCATGAAGACGATTGCCACGGCATCGATGCCGTCGGCCTTCGCCTGCTCGATCGCCGGCCGGCACGCGGCGATGTCGAGCAGCCGTTCGACGGAGCCATCGGCGAGCACGCGCTCGTCGATTTCGATGACGCGTTCATAGAGCTGCTCGGGAAGGATGATCTCCTTGGCGAAAATGTCGGGACGCGCCTGGTAGGCGATCCTGAGCGCATCGCGAAAGCCCTTGGTGATGAGCAGCAGCACGCGGTCGCCCTTGCGCTCCAGAAGCGCGTTGGTGGCGACCGTGGTGCCCATCTTGATGTCGCCGATCTGGCCGGACGGGATCGCGACGCCAGGTTCGACGCCGAGCAGATCGCGGATGCCCTGGATGGCGGCATCGGCATAGGCTTCGGGATTCTCCGAAAGCAGCTTGCGCGGATGCAGCCCGCCTTGCGGGTCACGGCCGATGACGTCGGTGAACGTGCCGCCGCGATCGATCCAGAAATCCCATTTCGCGGCCATGGCTTTAGTCTCCGGCATTTTCGTTTCCAGCTTTCGTTGTTAATGCGCCAAATCGCTGGCAGCAACGCATCCCGTTGATGTTACACGCGGAAACGCAACGTTACGAAACTCATAGCCGCGTGGTGCATTGTTTATCCGAGCGCTCACCGCATTTTGAGCGTGTATTGAAGGAGAGATATTATGAAAAAGCTCATTCTGGCTTCTGTGTCCGTCCTTGCCCTGCTGGGCGTCGCAGCCTGCAGCGACAGCGGCAAGGGCACTGACACCACCACCACGCAGAGCACCAATCCGCCGGCCGCGGAGCAGCCGATGAAGCCTGCGGCCCCTGCCGACAATTCGACTAAGCCTGCCGAGCCGGCTCCCGCAACGCCCGCTCCTGCGCCCGCGCAGTAGTTGGTACAGCAGTACAAGTGTCTTGGGAGGAAGGGCCGGCGTCTCGCCGGCCTTTTCTTGCAAAGGCAGCCACCGGGACCGACAAGGTGCCTCTGGTTCACGGACCTGACAGCGGCCGTTATTGGCTTGATAGCGGGGACCGGTTGGCTCTATGAAGCGGGCCATGTCGATTTGGGACCGCCTCGGCGAGTTTATCACACGGGTATCGTCTTCAGCGACGTCGGGTGTTGCCGACGTTGTCGAGGCCGTGCGCACAGTGTTCTCCGGCGATGCGGACCTGCGCCGCCGCGTCGCCTTTTCGGTGGCGATGATCGCGCTGTCGGCCAAGATGGCCAAGGCCGACGGTATCGTCACCCAGGATGAGGTGCGTGCCTTCCAGGAAATATTCGAAGTGCCGCCGAAGGAGACACGCAACGTTGCGCGGCTGTTCGATCTCGCCCAACGTGACGTGGCCGGTTTCGAAACTTATGCCGAGCGTATGGCGCAGCTGTGCGGCTCCGGGCATTCCAATTGCGTGATGCTGGAAGACATACTCGACGGCCTGTTCCACATCGCCAAGGCCGACGGGCTGGTGCATGAACGCGAAGGCATCTTCCTCCACCGTATCGCCGAGATCTTCCGCATCGACGAGGCGCATTACGAATCGATCCTGGCCCGGCACGTCAATCTTGGCGCCGGCGACCCCTATGTCGTGCTCGGCATCGAGCGCGGCAAGCCGTTCGAGGAGGTCAGGAAGCGTTATCGCAAGCTGGTTTCCGACAATCATCCCGATCGCCTCATCGCGCGCGGCCTGCCGCAGGAATTCATCAAGATCGCCACGACCAGGGTCGCGGCGATCAACGCCGCCTATGAGATGATCGAGCGGGGCCTGCGGCACGTATGAGCGGCTTCCTGCCTGACGAGCCGAGCGCCGAGGTCAGGGTGTCGCCGAACTTCGGGCCAAGGCGCGATACGCTGAAGCCCGACATGATCGTGCTGCACTATACCGGCATGGCGACTGGGGCCGGGGCGGAGGCGTGGCTGTGCGATCCGGCGAGCGAAGTCTCGTCGCACTATCTCGTCCATGAGAATGGCCACATCGTGCAGATGGTCCGGGAGAGCGACCGCGCCTGGCACGCCGGCAAGAGTTCCTGGTTCGGACGCACGGACATCAATTCCTGCTCGGTCGGCATCGAGATCGTCAATCCGGGCCATTCGCTGGGCTATCCCGGGTTTCCGCAGCGCCAGATCGATGCGGTGATCGGCCTGTGCAAGGGGGATCACCGCTCGGCATGCGATCCCCGCCATGCGGGTGCTGGCGCATTCCGACGTGGCGCCGGGTCGCAAGATCGATCCGGGCGAGAAGTTCCCTTGGGCCGCCCTGTTCGAAGCCGGTGTCGGCCATCTCGTGCCGGCCGCACCCATCAGGCGCGGGGCCCCGCTGAAGCCCGGCGATAGCGGTGCCGATGTCGAGGCACTGCAGTCGATGCTGGCGCTCTATGGCTATGGCGTCGAGATATCAGGCATTTTCGACAAGCAGACTGAGATCGTCGTCGAGGCCTTCCAGCGGCATTTCCGACCGCGCCTGGTCGACGGGCTGGCCGACGGCTCGACCATGCGCACGCTGCAGAAATTGCTTGCTTCGGTGAGCGGCTAACGCGGGGGCAAGACGCCCCCCAAGTAATCTTTTTCCCTGCCAGGTTACAAACTGTCACTCAAAGTGACTTGCCCCGCCTTCATTGGCGCCAAATCGAGCTTCAAAGGGCAATCCGTACAGTTTGTCGGACCTCTAGCCCTCCGGATGTCCTGATATTAATCAATCAGCGCCACGCGAACATCTTCGCGTGGTCCAGACAGAACAGGATCACATGCAGAAATTGACCGTTGTAACGGCAGCTCTTGCTGCCGGCGTAATGACTTTTGCCTTGAACGCGGCCGATGCCGCGCCGGTAAGCCCGCGGGCGGATCAGGGGCTCGTCACGGTGACCGCCAAAGGCAAGGCCATTTCGGCCAAAAGCAGCAGGAGTGTGAAGGCAACGGCGAAGCAGGCTTCCGCGAAGGTGGAAAAGGCCAGCTGGGCCAGGGCGAAGAAATCCACCGCCAAGGCCAAGCGCGGCCGCAAAACCGTCGACATGACGACAACGGCATCGATCGGCCTCAGGAACGTGGCTGCGTCGACGGCAGCGGTGGCCAGCAGCGGCCAGTACTCCGCGATCGTCGCCCGCTATGCGGCGAGCTACGGCGTCCCGGTGTCGCTGGCCCAGGCCGTCATCACGATCGAGAGCAACTACCGGCCGAACATGGTCGGCAGCGCCGGCGAGATCGGCCTGATGCAGATCAAGCCGGCGACGGCGCGGATGATGGGCTACAATGGTTCGGCCAAGGGTCTCTTCGATCCCGACACCAACATCAAATACGGCATGAAGTATCTCGCTTTGGCGCAGAACCTTGGCGGTGGCACCACCTGCGGCACGATCTTGAAATACAATGCCGGCCATGCCGCGACGCGGATGAACCCGATCTCGGCTGCCTATTGCAGCAAGGTCAAGGTTCAGATGGCGGCACTTTGATTACAAGTTGCGAGAGCCGGCGGACAAGCCGGCTTTTTCATTTGCGTTTTCCCTGCTGAACCCCTTTATACGCCGTGCCAGCTGGCTGGGCGGCCGCACTCGCAAACGCCGAAAGGCCGCGAGTGAGGAAAGTCCGGGCTCCATGGAGACACGGTGCCGGTTAATGGCCGGCGGGGGCGACCCCAGGGAAAGTGCCACAGAAAGCAAACCGCCACGACTTTGTCGGGGTAAGGGTGAAAGGGTGGGGTAAGAGCCCACCGCGCGACTGGCAACAGAAGCGGCACGGTAAACCCCACCGGGAGCAAAACCGAATAGGGGCGGTGCGAGGGGCAACCCTCGAGGGCTGTTTCCGGCTCACCGTCCGGGTAGGTTGCGTGAGGCGCATGGCAACATGCGCCCAAGATGAATGGCCGCCACGTTCTCGTCCCGCAAGGGGCGAGGGCCATACAGAACCCGGCTTACAGGCCAGCTGGCAGTTTCTCCCCGAAGAGAAATCCTTTGAGATCAGCAGGTTGCGCCCTCGGGCGCGCCTGTCGATTCAAGTCTTTCATCTGTTTGCCAATGAGAGCCAGGTTCGGCCGTCGCTTGAAGCTGGTGCGATTAAATCGTACCATGGTTTCGACAACGATATCGGGAGCCTATCATGGGACAGGTCGACAAACGCAGCATCACGTTGTCGCCGGAACTGGCGCAAGCGGTGGACGATGTGGTCGCTGCAGGGGAGTATGCCTCGGCGAGCGAAGTCATCCGCGATGCGCTGCGGCAATGGAAGGACCGCCGCGATCTCTTCGGTTATACGATCGAGGAGTTGCGTAGGCTGGTGCAGGAAGGCGTCGATAGCGGGCCGGCGCTGGAGGGACCGCCTATCCTCGAACGAGCGCGCGCCGGGCATTCGTCATCTGGTCGTTGGTGAATATCTAACTTAGTATCGCGTCGCTGGCGATGCGATCGAAATCGTCCGCGTGCTGCACGGCCATCGCAACATCGAGGCCGACGACATTCGTGACCAGCCCGTCAGCCGCTGATCCTATCCAGCGACGTCTCGATCGCCTTCCAAAGCTCTTCCACCGGCTCACAGCCGATCGAGAGGCGGACAAAGCCTGGCGGCACCGCATCGCCTCGCTTCGAGCGCCGCTCGGCCGAAGTGTGGACGCCGCCGAAGGAGGTCGCGGCCTCTATCAGTTGGCAATTGTTGATGAAGTCCTCGGCCTTATCCGCCGAGGCGAGCTCAAATGAGATGAGGAAGCCGAAGCGCTCCATCTGGACGCGGGCAAGGTTGTGCGACGGGTCGCCATTGAGGCCGGGAAAGCGCAGGCCGCGCACCGCGCGATGGTCCTTCAGCCGTTGCGCGATGGTTTCGGCCGATGAGCACATGCGATCGAAGCGCACCTCCAGTGTTTCGAGGCCGCGATGCACCAGCCAGGCTTCAAACGGTCCGGGAATGCCGCCGGCCATTGCGCGCCAGTCCGTAACCTTGGCGATGATGTCGGGGTTGCGGCTGGCGACATGGCCGAACAGCACGTCCGAATGGCCGTTGACCGCCTTGGTGTCGGCGGAGACGACGATATCGGCGCCGAAGTCGAGCGGACGCTGGCCGAATGGCGTCATCGTCGTGTTGTCGACGACAAGGATCCCGCCTTGTTCGCGGACAGCCTTGGCGATCGCCGAGATGTCACAGATGTCCAGCCGCGGATTGGATGGGGTTTCCACGAAGACCAGCGAATAGCCTTCGAAGCCGCCGTCAAGGAAGGTCGGCGTCGGCCTGGAGTCGCAGGTGATGCCGAACGGCTTCAGGAAGCGTTCGGCCATCGCGCGCGTGGCATGATAACCGTCCGCGGGCAGGAGCACGCGATCGCCCGATTTCAGCAGCGCGAAAAACACCGACGAAATCGCGCCCATTCCAGAGGGAAAACTCACGCATTGCGCATCCTCCAGATGGCCGAGCACGTGTTCCACGGCGCGCCATGTCGGGTTGTCGTAGCGGCCATATTGATCGACCCCGGTCTCGACGCCGGGCGTGTGAAAGATCGAAGCCATGGTCAGCGGCAAGGGGATCGGATCGCCAGCGGCGAAATCGCCGCTGCGCAAATGGGACAGTTCGGCGGCGCGTGACTTTGCCGTCTCGGACATGAGATCGATCCTTGTTATCTGGGCGGAAGACGTCGCTCGACGCTATGCGGGTGGGTGATTTGCGGCAAGCCCAAGTCTTTTGGGCCAGAGGGCTCTAAACGCTTCGTTAGGCTTAATGATCCATAAAGACGAGACGTGCCGTAACGGCTGCTCGGATTGGTCGCGCTGCGCGTGTTTGTGAAGCCCATTCCCGTTGACGCCCATAGTGCCCCATGATATCCCATCAAGACATCAAAGCCTTCGTTCCGCGTCAGGGTAAAGCGTACGCCAATCGGGCAGCCGCGGCGGCTGCGCGTTTGCCGGTTTTTGCCCGTGTGGGCGAGGCTGATACGGGGCAGGGAACGCGCGGCAGTGGCGCGTGCGATACAATGAAAAGGGGTGCGGCGGCGCAAGCGGCTGTAACGCGTGATGGACCGGTTTCTGTCGAACACGGTGAGCAGGATCGATGCGAAGGGGCGGGTGTCCGTTCCGGCGCATTTCCGCGCCGTTGTGCAGAAGCGCGGCTATTCGGAGCTCTATGCACTGCGCTGCCTCGACCTGCCGGCGATGGATGTCGGCGGGCTCGACCTGCTCGATCGCTACGAGCAGCGCATCGCATTGGAAGATCCATTCCTGCAGACGGCGGACGACATGTCCTTCTTCTGCCATGGGGACGGAGCGTTCCTGAAACTCGACCAGGATGGCCGCATCACCATGACCGATTTCATTCGCGAACACACCGGCATCTCGGCGGAGGTGGCCTTTGTCGGGCGCGGCAATTTCTTTCAGATCTGGGAGCCAGGACGGCTTGCTGCCTATGGGGCGCAGGCGCGGGCCAGGCTTTTGCAGCTTCGGCAGGGGACGAAGCCTGGGGAGCGACCGGAATGACGGTGGGCCACGGCGATGACGTCCACGCCGTTGGCGGATCGGTCCGCCACATTCCGGTCCTCCTTGGCGAAGTGCTCGAGGCACTGGCGCCGGCGGAGGGCGACATCATCATCGACGGCACGTTCGGCGCCGGCGGCTACACTAAGGCCATTCTGGCGACCGGCGCTTCGGTCGTCGCCATCGACCGCGATCCCGATGCCATCGCTGCCGGGCGCGATCTGGAGGCGCAATCGGGCGGCAGGCTGAGGCTGGTGCAGGCGCCGTTCTCGACGCTCGACGAACATGTCGAGAGTGTCGACGGCGTCGTGCTCGACATTGGCGTCTCCTCGATGCAACTCGACCAGGCCGAGCGCGGATTCTCGTTCCGCAATGACGGTCCGCTCGACATGCGCATGGCGCAAGCGGGCTTGAGCGCCGCCGATGTCGTCAACAGCTTCAAGCCGGGCGACCTTGCTCGCATCTTCGGCTTCCTCGGCGAAGAGCGTCACGCCGGCCGCATCGCCCGCATGATCGAGGCGCGCCGCGAAAAAAGCCGTTCGAGCGCACGCTGGAACTGGCCGACGCCATCGAGACGCATATCGGCCGCGCGCCGAAGGACAAGATCCATCCGGCCACCCGCGTCTTCCAGGCGCTGCGCATCTACGTCAATGACGAGCTCGGCGAACTGGCCAAGGCGCTGTTCGCGGCCGAACGCGCGCTGAAACCCGGCGGGCGGCTCGTGGTGGTGACGTTCCATTCGCTGGAAGACCGCATCGTCAAGCGTTTCATCGCCGACCGGGCCGACGTCGCCACCGGCTCACGTCATCTGCCCGAGGCGCATGCGCGCACCGCGACTTTCCGCAAGGCCGGTGGCGGCGTGACGGCTGATGATGCCGAGGTCGCGGCCAATCCGCGCGCCCGCTCGGCCAGGCTGCGCGCGGCGATCCGCACCGATGCGCCTGCGCGCGGCGGCGACTTTTCAATTTTCGGCCTTCCAAAGCTTCCCGGCATCAACCTGCCGGGGAGAGGTAAGCACGTGTTCCGTACCAGCGACATTGTCCTGATCGCCGTCATGGTTTCGGCGGCGGCCCTGACCTACAAGACCAAGCGCGAGGCCGAGGACCAGTTGGCGGCGGTGCAGAAGATCCATAACCAGATACGCTATGAGGAGGAGACGATCGACCTGCTCAAGGCTGACTGGAGCCTGCTCACCCAGCCGTCGCGGCTGCAGAAGCTCGCCGAGCTCTACAAGTCGCAGCTCGCGCTCGAGCCGGTCAGCGCGCGCCAGATCGTCGGCTTGAGCGATCTGCCGGCCAAGGCCCTGGACATTCAGGACATACTGAAAGGACGCCAGGACAGCATGGCCGACAATTCCGACAAGGCGCCGTCCGGCGACAAGGATCCCGTCGTGACCGGAGACATCGCCCAATGATCGGCAAACTGCTGAAGCGCCGCGCCAGGACGGGTGAAGACGGTTCTATCGTCGTCGAGGGCGCCCGCAAGGCGACAGGCGGCAAGGGCAAGGCGCGCATCGTGATGACGATGGCGGTGTTCTTCGGCATCTTCTCGACCATTTCAGGGCGCCTGGTCTATCTCGGCTTCCAGACGCCTGACCTGTCGGGCGGCCCGCAGAGCCGGATCACCGCCTCGCGGCCCGACATTGTCGACCGCAATGGCGAGGTGCTGGCAACCGACATCAAGACGGCGTCGCTGTTTGCCGAGCCGCGCCGCATCGTCGATGCCGACGAGGCGATCGAGAAGCTGTCGACCGTGCTGCCCGAGATCGACTACGAGCAAACCTACCACAAGCTCAAGAGCGGCGCCGGCTTCGTCTGGCTGCAGCGGCAGCTGACGCCCAAGCAGCAGGCCGACATCATGCAGCTTGGCATTCCCGGCTTCGGCTTCCGCACGGAGAAGCGCCGTTTCTATCCGAGCGGCGAAACCTCGTCCTACATTGTCGGCCTGACCAACATCGACAATCAGGGCATCTCCGGCATGGAGAAATATATCGATGAGCAGGGCCTGAGCGACCTGCAGGCGTCGGGCCTGGCGGTGGCCAAGGATCTCAAGCCGGTTAAGCTTTCGATCGATCTGCGCATCCAGCATGTGGTGCGCGACGAGATCGCCGCCGGCCTGGAGCGCTACCGCGCCATCGGCGCCGGCGCCGTCGTGCTCAACGTCAAGACCGGCGAAGTGGTGGCCATGGCCTCGGTGCCGGATTTCGATCCGAACAATCCTTACAATGCACAGGAAAAGGACCGGCTGAACCGGATGTCGGCGGGGCTCTATGAGATGGGCTCGACCTTCAAGAGCTTCACCTCGGCCATGGCGCTCGATTCCGGCAAGGCAACGATGAACAGTCGTTTCGACGCTTCGCATCCAATCCGGGTCGGCCATCAGGCCATTCACGATTTCCACGGCAAGAACCGTGTGCTGTCGCTGCCGGAGGTTTTCCTCTATTCGTCCAACATCGGATCGGCTCGCGAGGCCGAGCTGGTCGGCATCGAAGGGCACCGGGAATTCCTGCATCGCCTTGGCATCTTGGAAAGGATGCAGACCGAACTGCCGGAAGTCGCCCGCCCGACCGAACCGAAGGTCTGGAAACAGGTCAATTCGTTCACCATCGCCTTCGGCCACGGCGTGTCGACGACGCCGTTGCAAGCGGCTGTCGGTTGCGCGGCGCTGATGAATGGCGGCTATCTGATGAATCCGACCTTCCTGGTGCGCACGCAGGAGGAAGCGATGGCGATGGCCAAGAAAGTTGTCAGCGAAAAGACGGTCGAGGGCATGCGCTACCTCTATTCGCTCAACGCCGAAAAGGGGTCGGCCAGAAACGCCAGGGTCCCCGGCTACCGCGTTGGCGGCAAGACCGGAACGGCCGAGAAGGTCATCAACGGCCGCTACTCGAAGGAATTGAATTTCAATACGTTTGTCGCCGCTTTCCCGATGGACGATCCACAATACCTGGTGTTTACGATTGCCGACGCCCCGCACCCGGAAAAGCCTGGCATGACGGACGTCGCGGCCTCGAATGCTGGGGTCATGGCCGGCAATATCATCAGGCGTTCGGCGGCCATGCTTGGCGTGAAGCCAGATTTCAGCCATGAAAATGGTGCAACGCTGGTTTCCTATCAGTGATTCTTAGGGCGCGCCGGTAACTGCGCGCTATTTTGTTGCGGTGAACGGAACTCGATGAAGCTCAGAGATCTAGCCGGTGTCCTGCCAGTCGAAGGAACAGCTTCCGCCGATCTGGAGGTTACCGGGATTTCGTCCGATTCCCGCCAGGTAAAACCGGGCGTCGTCTTTTTTGCGCTCGCCGGCACCAAGGCGGACGGTGCGGCCTACGCTGCCGATGCGGCCAGGCGTGGCGCGCTGGCGATCGTGACAAGCAAAGGCAGTTCCGTCGCCGGACTGCCGGTTCCGGTGCTGGCGGTCGATGATCCGCGCCTGGCGCTGGCGCTGAGTGCTTCCCGCTATTTCGGCAGGCAACCGCAGACCATGGTCGCGGTCACCGGCACCAGCGGCAAGACCTCGGTCGCCGCCTTCACCAGGCAGATCTGGGAGCAGGCGGGCTATGCCGCGAGCTTCGATCGGCACCACTGGTGTGGTCGCGCCAGGCCGTAACGAGTATGGCTCGCTGACTACGCCCGATCCGGTGGCGCTGCACCAGTTGCTGCGGGAATTGGCCGATGCCGGCGTAGCCCATGCCTCAATGGAAGCTTCCAGTCATGGGCTCGACCAGCGCCGTCTCGACGGTGTGAAGCTCGCCGCCGGCGGCTTCACCAATCTTGGCCGCGACCATATGGATTACCATCCGACGGTCGAGGATTACCACCACGCCAAATTGCGCCTGTTCGACACGCTGCTGCCGAAAGGCGCGCCCGCGGTGATCTTCGCCGACGATCCGTGGTCGGGGCCGACCATCCAGGCGGCACAAGCTGCCGGGCTCAATGTGCTGACGGTTGGCCGACATGGCGTCTTCCTTACGCTGAAGCGGGTCGAGCACGAACGCCACCGCCAGCGCGCTGAGGTCGAGGCCGAGGGCGTGCTTTACGAAATCGACCTGCCGCTGGCCGGCGATTTCCAGATTTCGAACGCGCTGGTTTCGGCGGGCCTCGCCATTTCCACCGGAACACCTGTCGCCAAAGCCTTGATGTCCTTGGAGAAACTGAAGGGCGCGCCGGGCCGGCTCGACCTCGTCGGCACCACCGCCGGCGGCGCACCGGTCTATGTCGACTACGCGCACAAGCCCGATGCGCTGGAGAATGTGCTGGCCTCGGTGAGGCCGTTCACGACGGGCCGCGTGATGGTCGTGTTCGGCTGCGGCGGCGATCGCGACCGGGGCAAAAGACCGATCATGGGCGAAATCGCGACCCGGCTTGCCGATGTCGTCATCGTCACCGACGACAATCCGCGCTCCGAGGTGCCCGAGACGATCCGCGCAGCCATTCTAGCCGCTGCCCCGGGGGCCATCGAGATCGGCGACCGACGCAAGGCAATCCACGAGGCTGTCGGCATGCTTCATGCCGGAGACACGCTGATCGTCGCCGGCAAGGGCCACGAGGAAGGCCAGACGATCGGCTCCGAAACCCTGCATTTCTCCGACCACGAGGAAGTCCGCGCCGCGCTGCGGGAGCGTGCCGCATGAGTTTGCTGTGGACCTCCGAGGCGCTGGTTGCCGCCATGGACGGGCGGCCGCTCGGGCCTATGCCCGAAGGCATATCGGGCATTTCGATCGACAGCCGCAGCCTGCAGCCGGGTGACGCCTTCTTCGCCATCAAGGGCGAGGTGATGGACGGCCATGACTTCGCCACCGCGGCCATCAAGGCCGGTGCCGGCGTGCTGGTGGTGGCGGAAGGCAAGCTGCCGTCGCTTGGCCGGCTGACGGCGCCAATCATCGTCGTCGAGGATGTGCTGGTCGCATTGGAAAAGCTTGGTGTCGCGGCGCGTGCTCGCTCGCAGGCCAAGATCATCGCGGTCACCGGCTCGGCGGGCAAGACCACGACCAAGGAAGCGCTGCGCCACGTGCTGTCGGCGGTCGGCAAGGTGCATGCCTCGGCACAGTCCTTCAACAACCATTGGGGGGTGCCGCTGACGCTGGCGCGCATGCCCGAGAATTGCGACTATGCCGTCTTCGAGATCGGCATGAATCATCCCGACGAGATCCGGCCGCTGGTGAAGATGGTGCGGCCGCATGTCGCCATCGTCACCATGATCGCGGCGGCGCATCTCGGCTTCTTCCGCAATCTGGACGAGATCGCCAAGGCCAAGGCCGAGATTTTCGAAGGGCTGGAGCCCGAGGGGCTGCCGTCCTCAACCGCGACGATGCGCGCTTCAAGCTGCTCGACAAGATGGCGCATGCTGCCGGCGTCGAGCATGTCTACGGCTTCGGCGAGAATGCGCGCTCAACCTTCAAGCTCACCAAATGCGAATTGTATGCAGACCATTCCGACATCGCCGCCCGGATCGGCGGCCATGACATGATCGCCCGCATCGGGGCCCCCGGTCGCCACATGGTGCAGAACGTGCTGGCGGTTCTGGGCGCGGCGCAGCTGGTTGGCGCCGATCTCGACAAGGTGGCAATCGCGCTGAACGATCTCTCGGCCGAGCGCGGTCGTGGCAAGCGCCATGTGTTGCGGCATCCCGGCGGCCCTATCACGCTGATCGACGAGAGCTACAACGCCAATCCGGCCTCGATGGCGGCGGCTATGGCGCTGCTCAACGCGACGCCGGTGACGGGCGAGGGGCGCCGCATCGCCGTGCTCGGCGACATGCTGGAACTCGGCGAGCATTCGGCCAAGCTGCATGCCGCCCTTGCCGATCTCATCGTCGGCACCGGCACGCAGACCGTCTTTCTCGGCGGCCGGGAAATGCGGGCCCTGGCGGAAGCGCTGCCTGAAGACATCAAGACGGAATACCGCGCCGGCGTCGAGGAATTGAAGCCGGTGCTGCTTGCCGCGCTGAAGCCGGGCGACGCGGTGATGATCAAATCGTCGAAAGGCATCGGTTTTGCAAAACTGGTCGATGCGCTGCTGGGCAAATACCCGGCTGAAACAACAACCAGCAAACTGACCTAGTCGGGGGACGAAAGCGCATGTTTACACTGCTGGTCGATTTCGCGGACAAGATCTCGGTCTTCAATGTCTTCCGCTACATCACGTTCCGCACCGGCGGGGCGCTGATCACCTCGGCGCTGATCGTCTTCATCTTCGGGCCGACCATCATCAATTCGCTGCGGCTCAGGCAAGGCAAGGGCCAGCCGATCCGCGCCGACGGACCGCAGACGCATTTCAAGAAGGCCGGCACGCCGACCATGGGCGGGCTGATGATCCTGTCCGGCATCATCGGCTCATCGCTTCTATGGGCGAACCTGTCGAGCATCTATGTCTGGGTGGTGCTGCTGGTGACGCTGGGCTTCGGCTCGATCGGCTTCTATGACGACTATCTGAAGGTGACCAAGCAGTCGCATCTCGGCTTCTCCGGCAAGGCGCGGCTGGGGCTCGAATTCATCATCGCCGGCATCGCCGCCTGGGTGATCATGCATAACGGCCAGGCACCGTTCTCGTCGTCGCTGACATTCCCCTTTGCCAAGGAATTCATCGTCAATCTCGGCTGGTTCTTTATTCCGTTCTCCTGCTTCGTCATCGTCGGCGCCGGCAATGCGGTGAACCTGACCGATGGCCTCGACGGACTGGCGATCGTGCCGATCATGATCGCGGCGGCCTCCTTCGGCGTCATCGCCTATCTCTCGGGCAATGCGGTATTCGCCGAATATCTGCAGATCCATTTCGTCCCCGGCACAGGCGAGCTGGCTGTCGTGCTCGGCTCGGTGATCGGCGCCGGCCTCGGCTTCCTCTGGTTCAATGCGCCGCCGGCGGCGATCTTCATGGGCGACACCGGTTCGCTGGCCATGGGCGGCCTGATCGGCACGGTGGCGGTCGCCACCAAGCACGAGATCGTGCTGGTGATCGTCGGCGGCCTGTTCGTGGTCGAGATCCTCTCGGTCATCATCCAGGTCGGCTACTTCAAGATGACCGGCAAGCGCGTGTTCCTGATGGCGCCGATCCACCATCATTTCGAAAAACTCGGCTGGACCGAGAGCCAGGTGGTGATCCGTTTCTGGATCATCGCCGTCATCCTGGCGCTGGTCGGCCTCTCCACCCTGAAGCTCAGATAGGAAGACCTCGTTGATCCCCGCCGCATCCTTCGCAGGCAAGCACGTCTCGCTCTTCGGGCTCGGTGGCTCTGGGATCGCGACCGCGCGGGCATTGATCGAGGGTGGCGCGGACGTGCTGGCCTGGGACGACAATCCCGACAGCGTCGCCAAGGCTGCCGCCACCGGCATCGCCACCGCCGAGCTGCGGGGTGCGGACTGGGCGAAATTCTCGGCCTTCGTGCTGTCACCCGGCGTGCCGCTGACGCATCCCAAGCCGCATTGGACGGTGGAGCTGGCGAAGGGTGCCGGCGTCGAGGTGATCGGCGACATCGAACTTTTCTGCCGCGAGCGGATTTTGCAGGCGCCGACGTCACCTTTCATCGCCATCACCGGCACCAACGGCAAATCGACGACAACCGCGCTGACGGCGCATATCCTCAAATCGGCAGGCCGTGACACCCAGATGGGCGGCAATATCGGCCGCGCGGTGATGACGCTCGATCCGCCGACGCCCGATCGCCACTATGTCGTCGAGTGCTCGTCCTACCAGATCGACCTTGCGCCCTCGATCAATCCGACGGCCGGCATCCTGCTCAACCTGACGCCGGACCATCTCGACCGCCACGGCACCATGCAGCACTACGCCTCGATCAAGGAGCGGCTGGTGGCGGGCAGCGAGACGGCGATCATCGGCATCGACGATTCCTGGTGCGCGCAGATCGCCGAGCGGCTGGAGCGGGCAGGTCGGCAGGTCATCCGCATTTCCAAGCGGCTGCCGCTGACCGACGGCTACTTCGCCGACGGCACCAATCTGATGGAGGCCGTACACGGCCGCTACAGCAAGGTCGCCTTCCTCGAAGGCATCGGGTCGCTGCGCGGCCAGCACAATGCGCAGAACGCGCTTGCCGCGGTCGCTGCGTGCCTGAAGGTCGGGCTCGACCTCGGCGAAATCCAGTCCGGGCTCGAAAGTTTTCCGGGCCTTGCCCACCGCATGGAGCAGGTCGGCCGCAAGGACCATGTGCTGTTCGTCAACGATTCCAAGGCGACCAATGCCGATGCGGCCGCACCCGCCCTGTCGAGCTTTCCGCGCGTCTACTGGATCGCCGGCGGCCTGCCAAAGGAAGGCGGCATCGAGCCGCTGCGCGGCTTCTTCCCGCGCATCGCCAAGGCCTATCTGATCGGCGAGGCCGCCCCCGCCTTTTCGGCGACGCTGGGCGAGGCGGTGCCTTACGAGATATCGGGCACGCTGGCCGCGGCGGTCGAGCACGCCGCGCATGATGCGGCCAAGGACGACAGCGGCGAGGTGGTGGTGCTGTTGTCGCCGGCCTGCGCCAGTTTCGACCAGTTCAAGAATTTCGAAGTTCGCGGCGAAGCCTTCAGGCAAGCTGCGAGCGCTATAGATGGCGTCAAACCCATCGGAGGGGCACGATAATGCAGAGCCGTCTCGATAAAAGTCCTGTCGCAACCTGGTGGTGGACGATCGATCGCTGGTTCCTGGCGGCGTTCCTGTCGCTGATGGGCCTCGGCATCGTGCTGTCCTTCGCCGCCAGTCCCGCGGTCGCCGAGCGCATCGGCCTCGACAGTTTCCACTTCGCCACCAGGCAGATCATCTTCACCGTGCCGGCGCTCGGGGTGATGCTGGCCGTGTCCTTCCTCGATTCCAGGCAGATCCGGCGCATGTCGCTGATCATGCTGTGCCTGATGCTGGTGCTGATGGTGGCGGTGCTCTATGTCGGCGTCGAGGTGAAAGGTGCGCGGCGCTGGGTCTCGCTGGCCGGCCTGTCGATCCAGCCGTCCGAGTTCCTGAAGCCGGCCTTCGTCATCATGTGCGCCTGGCTGTTCGCCGAGCACAAGCGCCAGCCCGACATTCCAGGCAATCTGTTCGCCATGCTGCTGCTGGTGCTGGTCGTGTCGCTGCTGGTGGCGCAGCCGGACCTTGGCCAGACCATGCTGACGACCGGCACCTGGGGCATCATGTTCTTCATGGCCGGGTTGCCCTGGCTGTGGATCATCGTTTTGGGTGCGGCCGGCGTCGGCGGCGTCTTTGCAGCCTACACGGTGTTTCCGCACGTTGCCTTGCGCATCGACAAGTTCCTCACCGGCGAAGGCGATACGTTCCAGGTCGACATGGGACGCGACGCGCTGATCAATGGCGGCTGGTTCGGCGTCGGCCCGGGCGAGGGCACGGTCAAGCGGGTCATCCCCGACAGCCATGCCGACTTCGTCTTCTCGGTCGCGGGCGAGGAGTTCGGACTGATCATGTGCTTCTTCA
Organism: Mesorhizobium huakuii; assembly: GCF_014189455.1. Classification (NCBI taxonomy): domain Bacteria; kingdom Pseudomonadati; phylum Pseudomonadota; class Alphaproteobacteria; order Hyphomicrobiales; family Phyllobacteriaceae; genus Mesorhizobium; species Mesorhizobium huakuii. The sequence goes on along the minus strand of NZ_CP050296.1, from coordinate 254,369 downwards.
TCATGTCGATCTTCGCCTTCATCGTGCTGCGCGGCCTCAACACGGCGCTCAAGGAACATGACGATTTCACCCGCTATGCGGTAGGCGGCCTCGTCACCGTGTTCGGCCTGCAGGCCGTCATCAACATGTGCGTCAACCTGCAGCTGGTGCCGGCCAAGGGCATGACGCTGCCCTTCATCTCCTATGGCGGCTCCTCGCAGATCGCCATCGCCATCTCGATGGGCATGGTGCTGGCGCTGACGCGCAAGCGGCCGGAAAAGCGCAAGCAAATGGGCTTTACGCTGCCGCAGCGCGCCATGCCGGCGGAGTGACATGGCGAGGGGCGTCATCCTTCTCGCGGCGGGCGGAACCGGCGGACATCTGTTCCCGGCCGAAGCGCTGGCGCACGAGTTGAACGGGCGCGGCTGGTCGGTGCATCTGGCAACCGACGACCGCGCCGAGCGGTTTGCCGGTCACTTCCCGGCCGCCGCCATCCACCCGATCCAGTCGGCGACGATGGGTTCGAAAAATCCCATCGCCGTGCTTGGTGCCTTCTGGAAAATCTGGCGCGGCGTGCGGCAGGCCTCCGCCATCATCGGCCGGATCAAGCCGGATGCCGTCGTCGGCTTTGGCGGCTATCCGACCCTGCCGCCGCTCTACGCGGCGACACGGCGCAAGGTGCCGACGCTGATCCATGAGCAGAACGCGGTGATGGGGCGCGCCAACCGGGCACTGGCCGGCCGTGTGGATGCCATCGCCGGTGGCTTCCTGCCGCAGGATACGAGCGCCATCGGCGAAAAGACTGTGACGACAGGCAATCCGGTCAGGCCGGCGGTGCTGGAGGCGGCCAAGACGCCTTACGCGGCGTCGACCGGCGAGGAGCCTTTCCGCCTGCTGGTGTTCGGCGGCAGCCAGGGCGCCCAATTCTTCTCCGATGCCATGCCTGGGGCCGTCGCGCTGCTTTCGGATGCGCAGCGCAAGCGGCTGGTCATCACCCAACAGGCCCGGGCGGATGACGTGGCGCGGGTGAAGGCGGCCTATGCCGCCCTTGGCGTCGCAGTCGAGGTCTCGCCCTTCTTCACCGACATGGCGGCACGCATGGCGGCGGCGCATCTGGTGATCTCGCGCTCCGGCGCCTCGACCGTCTCGGAGATCGCCGTCATCGGCCGGCCGGCGCTGCTGGTACCCTATCCCTATGCGCTCGACCACGATCAGGCGGCGAATGCTGCGGCCCTTGCCGCTGCAGGCGGCGGCGAGGTGCACCCGCAATCGACGCTGTCGCCCGAGCGCATCGCAGCCCTTATTGGCGGGCTGATGGACATGCCTGAGCGGCTGGTGGCAATGGCGCGGGCGCGAAATCGGCCGGCAGGCCGGACGCGGCACGGTTGCTCGCCGATCTCACAGAGGCTATTGCGTCCCAAAAAACCGTTTCGGATTTCAGGAAGGGGACGCACCCATGAAGATGCCGCAGACCATCGGCCTTGTGCATTTCATCGGCATTGGCGGCATCGGCATGAGCGGCATCGCCGAAGTGCTGCACAATCTCGGCTACAAGGTGCAAGGGTCCGACCAGGCCGACAGCGCCAATGTGCAGCGTTTGCGCGACAAGGGCATCGAATGCTTCGTCGGCCACAAGGCCGAGAATCTCGGCGATGCCGAGGTGGTGGTCGTCTCGACGGCGATCAAGAAATCCAATCCGGAGCTGAAGGCCGCGCGCGAAAAGCTGTTGCCGATCGTGCGCCGCGCCGAGATGCTGGCCGAGCTGATGCGCTTCCGCCAGGCGGTGGCGATCGGCGGCACGCATGGCAAGACGACGACGACCTCGATGGTGGCGACGCTGCTTGAAGCCGGTGGGCTCGATCCGACCGTCATCAATGGCGGCATCATCAACGCCTATGGCACCAATGCCCGCATGGGCGACGGCGAATGGATGGTGGTCGAAGCCGACGAGAGCGACGGCACGTTCCTCAAGTTGCCGGCCGAGATCGCGGTCGTCACCAACATCGATCCCGAGCATCTCGACCACTATGGCAGTTTCGACAAGGTGCGCGAGGCGTTCCGCCAGTTCGTCGAGAACGTGCCGTTCTACGGTTTTGGCGTGATGTGCACCGACCATCCGGAAGTACAGGCGCTGGTCGGCCGCATCGAGGACCGCCGCGTCATCACCTATGGCGAGAACGCGCAGGCCGATGTGCGCTTTACCAACCACCGCATGGCGGGTGCTACGTCCGAGTTCGACGTGATTATCCGCGACCGCAAGACCGGCAGCCAGAGCACGATTTCAGGCCTGCGCCTGCCGATGCCCGGCCGGCACAACGTCTCCAACGCTACCGCCGCCATCGCCGTCGCGCATGAGCTCGGCCTGTCCGGCGAAGCAATCAAGAAGGGCCTGTCGTCCTTCGCCGGCGTCAAGCGCCGCTTCACCCACACGGGTTCGTGGAAGGGCGTCGACGTGTTCGACGATTACGGCCACCATCCGGTCGAGATTTCAGCGGTGCTGAAGGCGGCGCGTAGCGCCACCAAGGGACGCGTCATCGCCATTGCCCAGCCGCACCGCTTCACCCGGCTGCATGATTTGTTCAACGAGTTCTCGGCCTGCTTCAACGACGCCGATACGGTGATGGTGGCGCCGGTCTACGCTGCCGGCGAAGACCCGATCGACGGTGTCACGTCAGACGAGCTGGTGTCACGCATCCGCGCCGGCGGCCATCGCGACGCGCGCTACATCGAGGGGCCGGCTGATATCGCGCCGATCATCCGCGATTTGGCCAAGCCCGGCGATTTCGTCGTCTTCCTAGGCGCCGGCAACATCACCCAATGGGCCTATGCTCTGCCAAAGGAGCTTGCCACCTCATGATGCACGGCCAGGCCCTGATCGACAGACTCGGCGACCGGCTTGCCGGCCTGCGCGGCCGCCTCACGCCGAATGCCGAGATGGACAAGATCACCTGGTTCCGCGCCGGCGGCCTGGCCGAGGTGCTGTTCCAGCCGGCCGACGAAGAGGACCTTGCCGCGTTCCTGCGCGCGGTTCCCGAAGAGATTCCCCTGACCATTGTCGGCGTCGGCTCAAACCTGCTGGTTCGCGACGGCGGCATTCCGGGTTTTGTCATCCGGCTTTCGGCCAAGGGCTTTGGTGAGGCCGAAGCCATCGGGCCAACCAGCATCAAGGCGGGTGCCGCCACGCCCGACAAGCGTGTCGCGGCCCTGGCGCTGGAAGCGGGCATTGGCGGCTTCCATTTCTACCACGGCATTCCGGGTGCCATTGGCGGCGCGCTCAGGATGAATGCCGGGGCCAATGGCGTCGAAACGCGCGAGCGCGTCGTCGAGGTGCGGGCGCTCGACCGCAAGGGCAATGTCCAGACGTTGAGCAATGCCGAGATGGGCTATGCCTATCGCCATTCGGCGGCGCCGGCCGGGCTGATCTTCACCTCCGCCGTGTTCGAAGGCATTGCCGAGGACAAGGCGGTGATCAAGGCGGCGATGGACGCGGTGCAGAATCACCGAGAGACGGTGCAGCCGATCCGCGAGAAGACCGGCGGTTCGACCTTCAAGAATCCAGATGGCACGTCAGCCTGGAAGGAGATTGACAAGGCGGGTTGCCGTGGCCTGATGATCGGTGGTGCGCAGATGTCGCCGATGCACTGCAACTTCATGATCAACACCGGCACGGCGACCGGTTACGACCTCGAATATCTCGGCGAGACGGTGCGCGCCCGCGTGCTCGAACATTCGGGCATCCGGCTGCACTGGGAGATCAAGCGCATCGGCAATTTCCGGCCCGGCCATGCCGTGCAGGAATTTTTAGGTCAGCTTCTCTGACATGTGTTGAAGTTCATGTGATGCATGAACTTCAACACGCTCGCAGAATGTGCAAAACCGTTGCTGCAAAGACTCAGCGACACGGTTTTCGCAGCCATTTTCTCACAAAGTGAATCTCTCGGATTCATAAGCACTTGCCAGTGAATCAACTCTCTGATTCTCTGCTGGAAAGCGTTTCCTGATTTGAGTCGTTCGACGCGTTACCCGCGTTTTTCCGTCTGGGGGGCAACCTGCCGGGAGACTCGGACTCAATGTTGCGGAAATCTTGGTTTTTGGTCCGCCGTGAGAGGGGATGACGGGGAATGAAAAGCAAGCATGTGGCCGTCCTGCTGGGAGGTTTTTCGTCCGAGCGGCCCGTGTCCCTGTCTTCCGGAAAGGCCTGTGCCGATGCGCTTGAGCAGGAAGGCTACCAAGTCACCCGTGTCGATGTCGGGCGTGATGTCGGCTCCGTGCTCGCCGAGCTCAAGCCCGACGTTGCTTTCAATGCGTTGCATGGCCCATTCGGCGAGGACGGCACCATTCAGGGCATCCTCGAATATCTCGGCATTCCCTACACCCATTCCGGCGTACTCGCCTCGGCGCTCGCCATGAACAAGGAGCAGGCGAAGAAGATCGTGAAATCGGTCGGCGTTCCCGTCGCCGAATCGAAGGTCGCCAATCGCTTCGCCATCCAGAACAAGCACCCGATGAAGCCGCCCTATGTGATCAAGCCGGTCAATGAGGGGTCGAGCTTCGGTGTCGTCATCGTGTCGGAGGGGCAGTCGCATCCGCCGCAGGTCGTCGGGTCGTCCGAGTGGAAATATGGCGATACCGTCATGGTCGAGCGCTACATCCATGGGCGCGAGCTGACCTGCGCCGTCATGGGCGATGTGGCGCTCGGCGTCTGCGAGATCATTCCGACGGGCCATTCCTTCTACGATTACGATTCAAAATATGTCGCGGGCGGATCAAAACACGAATGCCCCGCAAAAGTTTCACCGAATATTTACCAAAAAATACAGACACTGGCGCTCAAGGCTCACCAAGCTGTCGGCTGTCGGGGCGTTTCCCGATCGGACTTCCGTTATGACGATCGTCACTCCGAAAATGGCGAGGTTGTATGGCTCGAGGTCAACACTCAGCCGGGCATGACGCCGACGTCTTTGGTGCCTGAAATCGCTGCCCATGCCGGGCATTCGTTTGGTGAGTTGTTGAGTTGGATGGTGGAGGACGCTTCGTGTCTGCGTTGAAATGGGGACAAGGCAAGGGGAAGGGCGCGGCCGGGCCGTCGCTGTTCGGCTTGTCGTTGTCATCAGGCCATTTCGTGCTGCCGCGCGTGCTTCGCCGCCCGGTGCGCATCCTGGCGCGCCTGGGCGATGGTGAATTCGAGGCGCCGCGCTTCTCCGCCGCGATGATGTCGGCGGTGCTGCTCGCTTCAAGCGGCGCCTATGGCGCCTATCTCGGCGGCCATGCCGACGGCATCATCCAGAGCATCACGGCCCGCACCGGCTTCGCCGTCGATCAAGTCAAGGTGGTCGGCAACCGCCAGACTTCGGAGATCGACATTCTCGACAGGCTCGAACTCGACGGCTGGACCTCGCTGATCGGCTTCGACGCGGAGGCCGCGCGCGAGCGCATCTCCGGCCTGCCATGGATCGAGGTGGCGGCGGTGCGCAAGGTCTATCCGCACACGCTGGAAGTGCGCGTCGAGGAGCGGGAGGCCTTCGCGCTCTGGCAGCAGGGCAATGATCTCTCGGTTATCGAGAAGGATGGCGCCGTCATCGCGCCGTTCTCGGGTGGCAAGCAGGTGATGTTGCCGCTGCTGATCGGCGACGGCGCGCCGGCCAAGGCGCCTGACTTCCTGGCTAAGGTCGAAAAATATCCCGACCTCGCGAGCCGGATCAAAGGCTATATCCGCATTGGCGATCGGCGCTGGGACCTGAAGCTGGATAACGGCATCACCGTCAAGCTGCCCGAGGACGAAGAAGACCAGGCGCTCGCTGAACTCGTCAAGATGGACAAGGACAAGGGCTTGCTGTCGCGCGACATCGCCGCTGTCGACATGCGTCTGACAGACCGGCTGGTCGTGGAATTGACGCCCGAGGCGGCGACGCAGCGCGAGGCCGCGCTCAACGAGAAGCCGAAGACCATCAAGCGCAAGTCGGAGACGAAGATATGAGCTGGCTTGGCGGTTCAGGCGATGCCTCGTCGCGCCGGTCCGGCACTCTCACGGTGCTGGATGTCGGCTCGAACAAGGTCTGCTGCATGGTGGCCAAGCTCAAGCCGAACGATGACGGCAAGCTTTTGCGCGGGCGCTCGCACCGGATCCAGGTGATCGGCATCGGCCACCAGAAGTCGCAAGGCGTGAAGTCGGGCGTGGTCGTCGATCTCGACCGGGCCGAGCATGCCATCCGCCTGTCCGTCGATGCCGCCGAGCGCATGGCGGGGCTGACGGTCGATTCGCTCATCGTCAACATGACCGCCGGCCGGCTGAAGAGCGAAAGCTTCTCGGCGACCATCAATCTTGGCGGCCACGAGGCCGACGAGGCCGACATCAAGCGCGTGCTCGGCGCCGGCGCCAAGCAGGCGCTGAAGGCCGAGCGCGAGGTGATCCATTCGCTGCCCGTCGGCTTCTCGCTCGATGCCGAGCGCGGCGTGCGCGATCCGCGCGGCATGGTCGGCGACTCGCTTGGCGTCGATATGCATGTGCTGACGGGGGACGCTGCCCCGATGCGCAACCTCGAACTTTCCATCAACCGTTCGCATCTGTCGGTCGAACGCATGGTGGCGACGCCCTATGCCAGCGGCTTGGCGGCGCTCGTCGACGACGAGCTGGAACTGGGTGCCGCCTGCATCGACATGGGCGGCGGCACGACGACCATCTCGGTGTTTTCGGAAGGCAAGTTCGTCCACGGCGACGCCATCGCCATCGGCGGCAACCACGTCACGCTGGACATGGCCAAGGGGCTTTCGACCTCGCTCGACGCCGCCGAACGGCTGAAGGTGATGCATGGTTCGGCGCTGCCGGGCAGTGCCGACGACCGCGACCTGGTCTCGATCCAGCCGATCGGCGATGATGTCGACGTGCCGCTGCAGATCCCGCGCTCGGTGATGACGCGCATCGTGCGCGCCCGCATCGACGAAACGCTCGAGCTCCTGCGCGACCGGCTGAACAAGTCCGGCTATGGCAATGCGGTCGGCAAGCGTGTCGTGCTCACCGGCGGCGCCAGCCAGCTGGCCGGCCTGCCGGAGGCGGCGCGCCGCATCCTGGGACGCAATGTACGCATCGGCCGCCCGCTCGGCGTGGCGGGCCTGCCCGAAGCGGCGAAGGGTCCGGCCTTCTCGGCCGCCGTCGGGCTTCTGATCTATCCGCAGATGGCGAGCTTCGAGAGCCATCCGGCGAAAGGCATTTCCGGTCTCAGGATGACTGGAACGGGTGGAAAACTGCATCGCATGAGTCAGTGGTTGAGAGACAGTTTCTAATTGACGGGGACAGCCCCATAGGCGGCGCGGCGGCGAAGCGGCGTGAAAGGCAAAGGACGGAGACAATGACCATCAATCTGCAGAAGCCGGACATCACCGAGCTTAAGCCGCGCATCACCGTGTTCGGTGTCGGCGGCGGCGGCGGCAATGCCGTGAACAACATGATCACCGCGGGCTTGCGCGGTGTCGAGTTCGTCGTGGCCAACACCGACGCGCAGGCGCTGACCATGTCGAAGGCCTCCCGGCTGATCCAGCTCGGCGCGCATGTCACCGAGGGGCTCGGTGCCGGATCGCAGCCGGAAGTCGGCCGCGCGGCGGCTGAAGAGTGCATCGATGAGATCCTCGATCATCTCACCAACACCCATATGTGCTTCGTCACCGCCGGCATGGGCGGCGGCACCGGCACGGGTGCTGCTCCGGTCGTTGCCCGCGCCGCCCGCGAAAAGGGCATCCTCACCGTCGGCGTCGTCACCAAGCCGTTCCACTTCGAAGGCCAGCGCCGCATGAAGACGGCCGACATGGGCATTGAGGAGCTGCAGAAGTGCGTCGACACGCTGATCGTCATCCCCAACCAGAACCTGTTCCGGCTGGCCAATGACAAGACCACCTTCGCCGATGCCTTCGCCATGGCCGACCAGGTGCTCTATTCCGGTGTTGCCTGCATCACCGACCTGATGGTCAAGGAAGGCCTGATCAACCTCGACTTCGCCGACGTGCGTTCGGTGATGCGCGAGATGGGCAAGGCGATGATGGGCACCGGCGAGGCTTCGGGCGAGGGCCGCGCGATGGCCGCCGCCGAGGCTGCCATCGCCAACCCGCTGCTCGACGAGACCTCGATGAAGGGCGCCAAGGGCCTGCTGATCTCGATCACCGGCGGTCGCGACCTGACCCTGTTCGAAGTCGACGAAGCGGCGACCCGTATTCGCGAGGAGGTCGACCAGGACGCCAACATCATCCTCGGCGCCACCTTCGACGAGGAACTAGAAGGCGTCATCCGCGTCTCGGTGGTTGCTACCGGCATCGACAAGTCGGCGGCTGAAATCGCCGCAGCACCCATCTCGATCCGTACAGCACCGCCGAAGCCGGCCGCTCGTCCGGCAGTGGCTGCCGTGGAAAGCCGCCCGGCACCGGTGCAACAGCCTGTCTATGAACCGCGCGCCGCCGACCCGGTCGCTGAGGCTATCCAGCTCGCCGAGGCAAACGCCGCCGCCATGGCGCAGGCTCGTCCGGCTCCTGTCGCCCATGCGGACGATTTCCGTCCGCAGAGCAAGATCTTCCAGGCGCCGCCGCAGCAGCCGCAGCCAATGCTGCAGCCGGTCGTCCAGCAGATGCAGCCGGCCCCGCAGCCGCGTGAAATGCTGCGTGAGGTCCAGCAGCCGGTGGCGATGGCACCGCAGCGCATGCCGCGCGTCGAGGACTTTCCGCCGGTCGTCAAGGCTGAGGTCGACGCCAAGAGCCGCCCGGTGGACCACGAGAACAACAGCGGACCGATGGGCCTGCTGAAGCGCCTGACCAATGGCCTGACCCGCCGCGAGGAGGAGCCCGCAAGGCTGCAGCCGGCGCAGCCGCGCGAGCCGAAGCTGCGCCAGGCCGCCCCCGAAGTGCGTCGTCTCGCCAGCCAGGACGCCCAGCTCTACGCGCCGCGCCGCGGCCAGCTGGATGACCAGGGTCGGCTGACGCCGCAGACCAGGGCGACTCAGGACGACGATCAGCTGGAGATTCCGGCGTTCCTGCGCCGCCAGGCCAACTGAGCGGTTAACGGACTGTAACATTTGTTAACAGGCAGGCAAGGAATTGCTTGCCTGTTAACGCTTTAGATGCAGTAAAATCAAAGGGTTATAATGTAGAGCTCGCTCCGGCCCGCGGTTACAAAGGGTAAGAAACCGTGATTTGGAGTCTCCCTGCCGGAACATTATCTTCGCTGCTTACCATAGTCGGTGTGTCGGGATTTCGGGGGAAGTGACCCTGCCTGCCGATTTTCACAAGAGCCGCGCCCACGGGCTGGAGAAGCGGACCTAGGCATTTCGGGCTTATGGGGATTGTCTTGCACGACTATCAGACGACAGTGAAGACGCGCGCGTCGCTTACGGGCACCGGCGTTCACAGCGGCAAAGAAGTTTCCATCAGTTTCCTGCCAGCGGATGCCGATACCGGCATCGTGTTCCAGCTTGTCAACGGAGACGGGCAGGGCCGCGAGTTCCGCGCCTTGGTTGCCGAGGTCGGCGCCACCGATCTGTGCACCATGCTTGGCGATCCCGCGGGCGAGCACATCGCCACGGTCGAGCACATCATGGCTGCCCTGTTCGGGCTTGGCATCGATAATGTCGTCATCGAGATCGACGGTTCCGAGGTTCCCATCCTCGACGGCAGCGCCATGGCCTTCGTGGAAGCCATTGATCAGGCAGGTATCGAGACGCTTTCGGTCAAGCGGCGCTACATCAGGGTCATCAAGCCGGTCCGTATCGAGAACGGTGCGTCCTGGGCGGAGTTCAGGCCTTATGACGGCACCCGTTTCGAGATCGAGATCGATTTCGAAAGCCCGGCAATCGGCCGCCAACTGTTCGCCTCCGACCTCAATGCCGATATTTTCCGCCGCGACATTGCGCGGGCCCGCACCTTCGGCTTCATGAAGGACGTCGAGCGACTGTGGGCCGCCGGTTATGCGCTCGGCTCCTCGCTCGAGAATTCGCTGGTGATCGGCGACGACAACCGCGTCATCAACATGGGCGGCCTGCGCTATCCCAACGAATTCGTGCGCCACAAGACGCTCGACGCCATGGGCGACCTGGCGCTGGCCGGAGCCCGCTTCATCGGCTGCTTCCGCTCCTATCGCGGTGGTCACAGGATGAATGCCGCCGCGCTGCGGCGCCTGCTGTCGGACCGCACTGCCTTCGAGATCGTCGAAACGACCCGCCGCGAGCGTGGTCGCGCGGCAGAGATGAGCGCCGTCAATGCGCCGCTCTACGCGCCCTGGATGATCTGAACTCCGCACGTTTTCGCACCTTGTGGCGGGAAGCCGAGTGTTGCAGGAATGCATCATCGGTCGGTGAAAACACAGGGATGCTCCGGCGCCGCCGCGCCGCCACAAAAATGCGCGATTGCCTAGACATAGCGTTGCCCGGCAAGGCGGTTATGGTTTATGGCTGCTGCCGTCGATTAGTGCATGTCGCTCAAAAGTGGGGACCAGTTTTGGGACAACAGCATGCAAGAGGCATTAAAATAACGCCGAAAGGGCGCAATCCAATCATGTTCTTCAAGCGAGCCGGTCGATCGAAAGCGCCCCAGCGGTCTGTTATCCTGGCGCTTTCGCTGGTTGTTCCTTCGCTCTTTCTGTCGGCCTGCATGTCGTCGGAGAAAGACATCGACCTGTCGAAATATGTCGACCAGACCGAGCCGGCCGACGTTCTCTACAATCAGGGTCTCGCCAATTTGAATGCCGGCCGCCTGGACGAGGCGAGCAAGAAGTTCGACGCCGTCGACCGCCAGCATCCCTATTCGGAATGGGCTCGTAAATCGATGGTGATGGGCGCGTTCGCCGACTATCGAAAGGGCAGCTACGACGAAGCGATCTCGTCGGCCAAGCGCTATCTGGCGCTGTATCCGTCCACCGATGACGCGCCCTACGCACAGTACATTATCGGCCTGAGCTACTATCGCCAGATCAAGGATGTGACGCAGGACCAGAAGGAAGCGCGCCAGACGCTGCAGACGATGCAGGATCTGGTCACGCGCTGGCCGACATCGGAATATGTCGACGACGCCAAGGAGAAGATCCGCTTCGCCAACGATCAGCTCGCCGGCAAGGAAATGCAGATCGGCCGCTACTATCTGGAGCGCCGCGAATACATTGCCGCCGTCAAGCGCTTCCGCACCGTGGTGGAGAACTATTCCAACACGCGCCACGTCGAGGAAGCATTGGCCCGCCTGACCGAAAGCTATTATGCGTTGGGGCTGACCTCGGAGGCCCAGACTGCCGCCGCGGTGCTCGGCACCAACTATCCCGACAGCCCATGGTACAAGGATTCCTACAAGCTCCTGCAGAGCAATGGGCTTTCGCCGCGCGAGAATGCCGGATCGTGGATTTCCAAGGCCGGCAAGCTGATCACCGGCGCCTGATCCCTGAAGCGCGTCGCAGCGACGCGCTTTTTCGGATTGATCCGATGCTGAAACAAAAAGATAGTGCGGCGCTGCGACTCCCAATCGGTCGCGTGCCGCTCCACGGCGGTTCAGTGGTTTGATTGAAGCGCTGAGCCGTCCCAACTTTTTGTTCTACGCAATTCCGGTGGGAAAAACGCTACGCACTTTTCCTGGAGTTGCCTGAGGTCCGGGTTCTGATGCTTTCCAGACTGTCGATCCGCGATATCGTCCTGATCGAGAAGCTGGATATCGACTTCCAGCCGGGCCTTTCCGTGCTGACCGGCGAAACCGGTGCCGGCAAATCCATCCTGCTCGATGCCCTGTCGCTGGCGCTCGGCGCGCGCGGCGACGCCTCTTTGGTGCGCCATGGCGCGGCACAGGGCCAGGTCATTGCCGTGTTCGATGTGCCGCGCAACCATCCGGTGCGCGCGCTGCTTGTCGAAAACGCCATCGAGGATGATGGCGACATCATCCTGCGCCGCGTGCAGACGGCCGACGGCCGCACCCGCGTGTTCGTCAACGACCAGCCATCCAGCGTGACCCTGATGCGCGATGTCGGCCGTGCGCTGGTCGAGATCCACGGCCAGCACGATGAACGTGCCTTGGTCGATCCCGGCGCCCACCGTGACGTGCTCGACGCTTTCGGCGGCCATCTTGGCGCCGTTCGTTCGACCGGCGAGGCCTGGCGGCACTGGCGCGCCGGCGAGCAGGAGCTTACGCGCCATCGCGCCAAGGTAGCGGCTGCCGCGCGCGAGGCCGACTATCTGCGCGCTGCGGTGGCGGAACTGACCAAGCTCGATCCGCAGCCCGGCGAGGAAACGGAACTTGCCGAACTGCGCGCCCATATGATGCGCGCCGAAAAGATCGCGTCCGAAATCCACGACGCGCAGGATGTGCTGTCCGGCCCGTCCTCGCCCTTGCCGCAGCTCGCCAGTCTGCTGAGACGGCTGCAGCGCAAGGCGACGGAGGCGCCTGGCCTGCTCGAGGATGTGGTCAAGTCGCTCGACGAAGCCATGCTGTCGCTCGACGCGGCGCAATCCGGTGTCGAGGCGGCACTTCGCGCCACCGAATATGACCCGCAGCGGCTGGAAAAGGCGGAGGAGCGGCTGTTTTCGCTGCGCGCCGCGTCGCGCAAGCACAGTGTCGCCGTCGACGATCTGGCGCAACTGCGCGACACGATGGTTGCCGATCTCGCCGATCTCGATGCCGGCGAGGAACGCCTGCATGGGCTGGAAAAGCAGGCCGCCGCGGCACGCGAGGCCTATGACATCGCCGCTGCTCAGCTCTCCTCGCTTCGCCACGCGGCGGCCGCCGGCCTGACCAAGGCCGTGATGGCCGAATTGCCGGCGCTGAAACTCGAACGCGCCGCCTTCATCGTCGAGATGAAGAGCGAGGCCGAGACCCGGATGCAAGAGGGCATCGACCAGATCGAGTTCTGGGTGCGCACCAACCCCGGCACGCGGCCCGGGCCGATGATGAAGGTGGCATCCGGCGGCGAGCTGTCGCGGTTCCTGCTGGCGCTGAAGGTGGCGCTGGCCGACCGTGGCTCGGCACCGACGCTGGTCTTCGACGAAATCGACACCGGCGTGGGTGGCGCCGTGGCGGATGCCATCGGCCAGAGGCTGGCGCGGCTGTCGAAGCGCGTGCAGGTGCTGTCGGTCACCCATGCGCCGCAAGTGGCGGCGCGCGCGGCGACGCATTTCCTGATCTCCAAATCGGGCAGCACCGACCGCGTGGCGACAGGCATTGCCGAGATGGACAGGACAGCGCGGCAGGAAGAGATCGCCCGCATGCTGGCCGGCGCCACCATCACCGACGAGGCACGCGCCGCGGCCGAGCGGCTGCTGCGTGAAAATACAAACGCGGCATAAGAATATCCGGCGTCATGGCCGATTTTGGATATGGGACCGAGTCAGGATATGGCTCCATCCTGCTGTTCAGGAATGATTTTCCCAAAATCCTGATCTATGGTGACGCGCCACCGTTCGGGGGAGAAAAGCATGGCCGAAAAACCTGTCGATACGCTCAGCGAAAGCGAGGCTGAAGCCGAACTCCAGCTTCTGGCCGAGGAGATCGCCGGGCACGACCGGCGCTACCATACCGAGGACGCGCCGACGATCACGGACGCGGAATATGATGCGTTGCGACGGCGCAACCTTGCCATCGAAGAACGCTTTCCCGGCCTGGTGCGCGAGGATTCGCCGTCGCGCAGGGTGGGTGCTGCGCCGGCGGAGGGCTTCGCCAAGGTGCGCCATGCCGTGCCGATGCTCAGCCTCGCCAAGGCCTATACCGACGAGGACGTCACCGATTTCATCGAGCGCGGCCGGCGCTTCTTCGACCGCGACAAGGATCTCGACATCGCCTTCACCGCCGAGCCGAAGATCGACGGGCTGTCGGCGTCGCTGCGCTATGAGAAGGGCATGTTCGTGCAGGGTGCGACGCGCGGCGACGGTGCCGTCGGCGAGGACATCACCGCGAATCTGAGGACCATCGCCGACATTCCCGCAAAGCTGAAAGGATCGGGCTGGCCCGAGACCATCGAGATACGCGGCGAGGTCTACATGACCTATGCGGAATTCGAGGCGCTGAAACAGCGCTCGGCCGCTGCCGGCGGCCAGGATTATGTCAATCCGCGCAACACGGCCGCGGGCTCGCTGCGCCAGAAGGACGCCTCCGTCACCGCCAGCCGCAACCTCAAATTCTTCGCCTATGCCTGGGGCTTCACGACAGCGGATCCGGCGCCGACCCAGTACGAATCGGTACAGAAATTTGCCGATTGGGGCTTCAAGATCAGCCCGTTGATGGTGCGAGCGAAGTCGGCCGAGGAACTGGTCGCGCATTACCATCGGATCGAGGAGCAACGCTCCTCGCTCGGCTATGACATTGATGGTGTCGTCTACAAGGTCGACCAGCTGGAGCTGCAGCGCCGCTGGGGCTTCGTCACCGGCGAGCCGCGCTGGGCCGTTGCCCACAAATTCCCGGCCGAGCAGGCGATGACGACCGTAGAGAAGATCGACATCCAGGTCGGCCGTACCGGCACGCTGGCGCCGGTCGCGCGGCTGGCGCCCGTCACGGTCGGCGGCGTCGTGGTCGAGAACGTCACGCTGCACAATGAGGACTATATCAAGGGTTTCGACAGCAATGGCCTGCCGATCCGCGATGGTATCGACGTGCGCATCGGCGACACGGTGGTGATCCAGCGGGCAGGGGATGTCATTCCGCAGATCGTCAGCGTCGTCATCGACAAGCGTCCGGCCAATGCCGTGCCTTACGAATTCCCGCATACCTGCCCGGTTTGCGGTTCGCCGGCCACGCGCGAGATCAACGAGAAGACCGGTAAGGAGGATTCACGGCGGCGCTGCACCGGCGAGCTGATCTGCGCAGCACAGGCCGTGGAAAGATTGCGCCATTTCGTCTCGCGCGGCGCCCTGGATATCGAGGGCCTTGGCGCGGAGAACATCGATACGTTCTTCAATGCCGGGCTGATCAAGACGGCCGCCGATATTTTTACGCTCAGGGACCGTCGCCCCGCTGTCACCAAGGCGCTGGCCGAGCGGCGCGAGGAGCAGGCCAGGCAGCGCGAGGCGGCGTCCGGCAAGACACGCAAGAATGTGCGCAGCGTCGAGGACCGCAACTATGAAGGCCTCGACAAGCTGTTTGCGGCCATCGATTCGCGCCGCGAACCGGAACTCGACCGCTTCATCTTCGCGCTCGGCATCCGCCATATCGGCGAGACGACGGCCGCCGCGCTTGCCAAGACCTTTTCCACCATCGAGGAGCTGATCCGCGTCGGCAAGGAGACGGCGGCAGCGGAGGATCCGCACACCGTTTTCCCATCGGTCAACGGCATCGGCGACACGGTGATCGATGCGTTGCGCGATTTCTTCGGCAATGAGCGCAATGACGACGTGCTCGACAAGCTGCTCGAACAGGTCAAGCCGAAGCCGTATATCGTCACCGTCTCGGCCGACAGCGAGGTTGCCGGCAAGACCATCGTCTTCACTGGCTCGCTGGAAAAGATGACGCGCTCGGAGGCCAAGGCGATGGCCGAGCGTCTCGGCGCCAAGGTCGCCGGCTCGGTTTCGGCCAAGACCGACCTGCTGGTGGCGGGACCGGGTGCCGGTTCCAAGCTCAAGCTTGCCAGTGAACTCGGCGTCGAGGTGATCGACGAGGACACCTGGCTGCAGCGGGTTGGCAAGTCGTGATGGCGTTCAAAGGGTTCGGCCCAAAAGCCATTCCGTTCCTGAAGGCGTTGGATTTCCACCAGAGCCGGGAGTGGTTTCTGGAGAACCGCGACCTGTTCGAACAGGAATTGCGCGATCCCCTTGGCGATCTCGTCGAGACGCTGACGCAGCGCTTTGCAGTGGCGGGCCTCGGTCTGCGTGGCGACCGCAAGAAGTCACTGTTCCGCATCAATCGCGACGTGCGATTCGCCAAGGACAAACGGCCATATAACCGGCATGTCTCGGCGATCTTGTCGCCTGATGGCAGCAAGGCCGTGCAGGGCGTGTTCTACGTTCATATCGGACTGGAGGGCTGCTTTGCCGGCGTCGCCTGGTGGCAGCCGGAGGCCGCGCTGCTGCTGGCGATGCGGAGGGCCATCGAGACGAGGCCCGACAGGTTTCGCGCCACGGTGAAGGCGTTGAAGAAGAACGGCCTTGAACTCGATGCAGAGGATCGCATGAAGCGCACGCCGCGCGGCTTCGAGCATGTCACCGACCAGGATCTTGTCGCTGCCATCCGCAACCGGCATTTCGCGGTTCGCCACTCCATCGATCCGGCTGCGATCCACAGCCCGGCGCTGGTCGAGGAACTCGTCGATTTCATCTTGCGCGCCAAGCCGCTGCTCGACTGGGGCAGGGCGATCGAGGGCAAGGCGTTGGACTAGGCACTCGCGGGGTCGAGTGCAAGCTACATCCGCATCAACAGTCCACCATCAACGGCGAGCTCAACTCCGGTGATGTAACTTGCGGCGTCGGAGAGCAGGAAGAGCGCAGCGTTGGCCATGTCTTGCGGCGTGCCGATCCGGCCTAGCGGTGTGTAGTCGGCAACGGCAGCGCGTTTCTCCTCGGTATCCCAGCGGGCCTGCAAGGGGGTGAGCGCCATGCCCGGGCAGATCGCATTCGAACGGATGCCCTCGCTTGCAAGCTGCATCGCCAGCGACTTCGAAAGCGCACAGACGCCGGCCTTGGATGCCTGATAGGCGTCCTGGGGCTTCGGATCGCCGCGGTACCATTGGATCGTCGAGAAGTGCACCATCGCGCCACCGCGTCCGCCCGAGCGCATATAAGGAACGACCGAGCGCGCGGTGTGCACGAAGGATTTCAGATTGATGTTGAAGACCTGGTCCCAGACGTCGAGATCCATTTCCAGTGCCGACCTGTCGCGACCGAACCAGAGCACGCCGGCGACATTGGCGAGATAGTCGATGCCGCCGCGCTCACGGCCCGCCGCACTCACGACCTGCTCGACAAAGGCAGCGTCGGTGAGGTCGCCCTGTGCAAAAGTGAGCCTGTCTCCGAATTTGGACAGCGAGGCCGGAACGGGCTTGACGTCAATGGCGGTAACGGACGCGCCGGCTTCGAGCAGCGCGAGCGCGATCGCCTCGCCCATGCCGCCGCCAGCGCCGGCGACGACCGCGTGCCTGCCGGTGAAATCATAAACGATCATCTGGAACCTCATTTGCTTGCGCGACCCAAGACATCAGTTTCGCTGATCTGTTGGCTCAAACGAATTCGTCTGACTTTCCAACCGCTCGCCCCTACATATCAGCGCAACTTGGGAACGGGATATGTCTGCTGAGACCTTGAGCGAAAATTCTTTGGCCGGTGATTTCTGGAGCGGCGTGCGGCTCTCCATGCCTGTCGTGGTGGCCTCGGCGCCATTCGCGGTGCTGTTCGGGGCGCTTGCCGTCGACAATGGCTTCTCGGTCCTCGAAGCCTTCCTGATGAGCGCGCTGGTGTTCGGCGGCGCCAGCCAGATGGTCGGTATCCAGCTCTTCGGCCAGCATGTCGCGCCGTGGCTGATCGTGCTGTCGATCTTCGCCGTCAATTTCCGCCATGTGCTCTACTCGGCCGGCATCGGCCGGCGCATCGCACACTGGCCTGTCGTCTGCCAAGCGCTCGGCTATTTCATCCTGACCGATCCGCAATACGCCGTGGCCGAAGCCCGGGCGCAATCCGGCCAGACCGTCGGCTTCGCCTGGTATCTGGGGCTTGGCCTGCCGGTCTATGTGTTCTGGGTGATCGAAAGCGCGCTCGGCGCGGTGTTCGGCAAGCTGATCCCCGACACGCATGCGCTGGGTATCGATTTCCTGCTGCCGATCTATTTTCTCGGCCTCGTCATGGGTTTTCGCAAACGGCCGCTGTGGCTGCCGGTGGTGGTCGCCAGTGCCTGCGCATCGATCATTGCCTACAAGACGGTCGGCTCGCCCTGGCACGTCTCGATCGGCGCCGTTGCCGGCGTGCTGCTTGCCGTCATCCTGCCACCGCATCATAGCGGCGTGGGAGAACGGCCATGAGCACGACATTCTGGATCATCATCGCCGGCGCGATCGCCACCTATCTCACGCGCATCGGCGGACATCTGGTCATCTCCCGCTTCGACAACATCCATCCACGCGTCGAGGCCGGCCTCAACGCCGTGCCAGCGGCGGTGCTGACGACGCTGGTGGCGCCGGAACTGCTAAATGCCGGACCCGCCGAATGGGCGGCACTGGTCGTCACGGCCGTGGTGTCGCTGCGCGGCGGGCTGATGTCGATGTTCCTGGCGGGCGCGGCGGTGCTGATTATCGCTCGACAGTTCGTCGGCTGATCGATTTTTGGCAGGGAGTCCGCGCACGCGCTTTGCCGCCTCTCTGTCAGGCGCGCGCTTCCTGAAAATCGAAGCGATCCACGCGATGCTCAGCCAGATCGCCTCCGATCTCTCCTGACGGGCGCGACGCACGGCGTCGGCATAAAGGGTCTCACGCTGCTTCGGCGTCAACGCGTCAAGATCGATCGGCCAGATGTCGAGGGGCTCGGGCGACATCTCCATCTCCCTGGTCGGCTGTGCTGATTGGCGCCGACGGCAGCCGATTTACGGGATATGTTTCATCATATAAAATGAATAATTGGGATGCTTTTATTCTCCAGGAGAGATGAATGGATTTGTCCGATCTGCGCATCTTCCGCATGGTGGTGCGCGAGGGCGGAGTCACCAGGGCGGCGGAGAAACTGTCGCGTGTGCAGTCAAACGTGACCACACGCATCCGGCAACTTGAAGAAGATCTGGGCGTGCGGTTGTTTATCCGCGAAGGCAAGCGACTGCAGGTGTCGCCTGCCGGCCAGAGGCTGATCGGCTATGCGGACCGATTGCTGGCGCTCGCCGAGGAAGCGCGAACGGCAGTGCTTGATCCGCGCCCGCGCGGCGCGCTGCGCCTTGGTGCCATGGAGAGCACCGCAGCGGCGCGGCTTCCATCTCTGCTCGCCGAGTACCACGCACGCTACCCAGATGTAGAGATCCGGCTGCGCACCGGCTATCCACAGGCTCTCGCGACCGCCATGCTTGCCGGCGAACTCGACGCGGCGCTCGCAGCCGAGCCGATCGCCGACGCGCAATTCGAGAAGCAGCCTGCCTTTCACGAGGAACTGGTCATTGTCTCTGCGGCATCGCGCGTTTCGGTCGAGGACCGCAGCGACATGCCCAAAACCATGATGGCCTTTGAACATGGCTGTGTATATCGCAAGCGACTGGAAGAATGGTACGCGCGCCGGGGCTTCATCGCCGAGCAGACCATCGAGCTCGGTTCATACCCTGCCATGCTTGGTTGCGTGGCGGCTGGCATGGGCATAGCGCTGATACCGAAATGTGTGCTCGCGGGCTTTCCCGAGAGCCGCATGTTACGGCTGCACAAACTGCCTCCGGACGAAGACAATGCCCTCACGGTGTTGTTTTGGCGCAAGGGAGCCAGTTCTCCCAACATTCAAGCCTTGCGGGCACTGCTTGCGGAGCAGGGCCTCGCAAGCTGAATGGCGACTGCTCAAATCTTAGCGTCGTGCGGCAGCGGCGCTGTCGCCTTTTCCAGCCAGGCCAGCGTTTCGCCATCGAGCATCGGTCCGATCTCGGCCAGCACACGGGCGTGATAGGCGTCGAGCCAATGCAGCTCCTCGCGCGTCAAAAGGTCGGTCCGCACCAGCCGGATGTCGATCGGCGCCAGCGTCAGCGTCTCGAAGCCGTGCATGGCGATGTCGCCGCCTTCGACCTGTTCGGCCGGCGTCACCAGGATCAGGTTCTCGATGCGGATGCCGTAGGCGCCTTCCTTGTAGTAGCCGGGCTCGTTGGACAGCATCATGCCCTCGAGCAGCTTTTCGGTGCCGGTGCGGGCAATGCGCTGCGGGCCTTCATGCACGGCCAGGTACGAGCCGACGCCATGGCCGGTGCCGTGGGCGAAATCGCAGCCATGCTTCCACAGCGCCATGCGGGCGACGGCGTCGATCTCCGAGCCGCGCGTGCCGCCGGGGAAGCGCAGCGTCGAAATGCCGATCATGCCTTTCAGCACCAGCGTGAAGCGTTCGCGCATCTCCTCGGTCGGCTGGCCGATCGGCACGGTGCGGGTGATGTCGGTGGTGCCGTCCTGGTATTGCGCGCCGGAATCGAGCAGGAACAGTTCGCCCGCCTGCAGTTTGCGGCTGGTGGCGCGCGACACGCGGTAATGCATGATGGCGCCGTTGGGGCCGGCGCCGGAAATGGTGTCGAAGGAGACGTCGCGCAGCGGCATTTGCGTTTCCTCGCCGGTCTGCCGGCGGCTCGCTTCCAGCCTGGTGACGACCGCGATCTCGTCGAGCGAGCCGGGTTTTTGCTGCTCCAGCCAGCACAAGAGCTTGGCCACCGCCGCACCGTCACGGCGATGGGCGGCGCGCGAGCCATTGATCTCGGCCTGGTTCTTGGTGGCACGCGGGATGCGGGCCGGGTCGGGCGCGGCAACCACCGTGCCGCCATTGTCCTCGACCAGCATGCGCAGCCTGTCGGCCGCCAGCACCGGGTCGAGCGCGATCTTGGCGCCGCCCTTGGCAAGCGCGGCGATCGCTGCTTCGAACTCGCCGGGCTCGTGCGGATCGGCGAGCTGGGTGAGATAGGCCGCGACCTGGCGCGAGAATTTGCGCTTGTCCATGAACAGCTGGTGCGATCCGTCAGCGGCAAGAATGGCGAAACCGAGCGCCAGCGGCGTATGCGGCACGTCGCCGCCGCGGATGTTGAAGGCCCAGGCGATGGAGGAGGGGTCGGTCAACACCGCATGGCTGGCGCCGTCCTTGCCGATCGCCGTCGCCAGCCGCGCCAGCTTGTCCTTGGCGAGCTCGCCGGCAAAGCCGATCGGGTGCAGCTCGACCGGGGTCACAGGTGCGGCGGGCTGATCCTTCCAGATGATGTCGATCGGGTTTTTCTCGAGCGGCACCAGCACAGCGCCGGTCTTGTCGGCCGAGGCCTGCAGCGCCTTGACCTCGCTGATCGTGTGCAGCCAGGGATCGAAGCCCAGCCGCGCACCCTTGCCGATATTGTCCTTGAGCCAGACGGCGGGCGGGTTGTCGACCAGGCTTTCGACCGAAAAAATGTCGAGATCGACCTCACTGCGCACCTGCAGCGTGTAGCGCCCGTCGACGAAGATGAAGGCGCGGTCACGCAGCACGATAGCGACACCGGCCGAGCCGCTGAATCCGGTCAGCCATTTCAGCCGTGCTGAACGATCGGCGACATATTCGCCCTGATGCTCGTCCGCGCGCGGAACGATAAAACCATCGAGGCCATTCGCGGCCAGCCATTGGCGCAGCAGCGCCACGCGCGGCTTGCCGACTGCAGGGTCGCCCGCAGAATCGAAGGTCTGGAACATGATGGGCCTCCTGATATCAGCGTGACCGTAGCCTATGGACCTGGAAAGCGGAATCGATTTCCAGCTGGCGCAACCTGCTACAGTGCTGCTTGGCTGACAACCGAATGGGGCTGGTCCAGCCGCAGCCCGAAGGCTGGGTTGTCGTTGTTCGCCCCCACACCACGCGGCATTGCCGCGCCGCCCGCCAGCACCCGGGAATTGTAACCAGAAAAAGTTAGCAAAGACTGCTTTTTGAGCGTGCGTCACTTCGCATGGGAAGCTATCTGTTTCGGGTTTTCTTGTCTTGGCCGCAAGGGGTGGGGCCTTCCGGTCAATGTTGGTGTTGGCGGACCAATTCCGCCACGCTGCTGGTGTGGCCAACTATTGGTTGATGCAAATTCGCAACGGATTTGCTCTGATTTCTTGTCTGGGCTCTGTGTTGCTTGGTTCCGGTAATCTTTACGGCTTACATTCGCTTGTCTCTCGGCAGCGGTTTTCGTAGCGTCGCCACGGGCTTCAAGGGTCGATTCAGCCAATAGATGGTTGGTCGGGGGGATTTTGGATGAGACATTCTGTTTGCGCAGCGCGTGCCAACGGCGATGGCGAGGTGAATGCGCGGCTTGCGGGCTCGCTTCTGTCGTCCACGTCGCTTCCGGCTCTGCTGATAGCCGGGCTGATTGCGGCCGCTGTAACGCCGATCATGTCAGGTGGCGCCTCGGCCGAGGATTTCGCTCACAACAGCGGCGATTGGGGTACGGCTGCGAACTGGACCCCCGCAACGGTTCCCAACGGCACCGATGCGGTCGCGAACTTCAACCATGATGCGCCGGACCAGGGCTCGGCTATACCGTTTTCCTGACTGGCGGACCCTATACGGTCGGCACGCTGAACTTGAATGCCACGAGCACCTCCGGCGGTTACCGGTTTTCAAACGGTGTTTTGAATTTCCAGGCCTCTGGGCAGGCCGCGGTCAACGTGAAGACGAACAATTTCATTCCCGACCTGGACGCCGGCGGCAGTTTCAATCTCATGTCCGACACCGTTTTCACGGTTGCTGCCGGGGCTCATTTTACAGCGGATGGAACAATCTCAGGTGCAGGCCTCACCAAAAGCGGTGATGGCTTGCTTACCTTGAATGGCGCAAACACCTACACCGGCGGCACCAACCTCTATGGCGGCACGCTTAGCCTCGGCAACAATAATGCGCTGGGAACCGGCGTGCTTTCCGCCTTCAGCGGAACGGTGATCGATATCCAGAATGGCGTCACGATCAACAACGACCTGACCATCGATCTCAGCCAGACGATCAACGTCGGATCCGGAGCAACCGGAACCTATGCCGGCCAGATTTCGGACCTCAGCGATCCATCCGCGATCGTCAAGACCGGCGCCGGCACGCTGGTGCTCACCAATAGCAACAGTTTCGGCTCCGGCGCCCGGATCGAGGAGGGAACGATCCGGAGCACGGCCGATTATGCTTTGGGTGTGGGGCCGATCACGCTCGACGGCGGCACGCTGCAGGCGGGCGCGAACCTCACCCTTGCCAATGTCTCGATCCTGTTCGGTGCCGCCGGCGGCACCATCGACACAAACGGCTTCGACGTCAGCACCTCCGCCAGCATGGGAGACGACAGCGCGCCGAGCGGGACATTCATCAAGACGGGGGCCGGAACGCTGACGGTGGACGGCTTTGCCGGCAACAACAACTATGCCACGGCCACCGATGTCGCCCAAGGCACGCTCAAGGCGGGCCTGTTCGCCGCCAACATTTTCAGCGCCAACAGCGACTATACGATCGAAAGCGGTGCAACACTCGATCTCAACAATTTCGACCAGGCGATAGGTTCGCTGGCCGGCGCCGGAGCGGTCAATGCCGGGACAGGCAAGCTGACGACCGGAGGCAACAACAGCTCGACGATCTTTTCGGGCGTCATCACAGGTACCAACGGGCTGATCAAGGACGGGACGGGAACCTTCGAGCTGTCGGGTTCGAACGCGTTGTCGGGCGGGACCGAGGTGAAGGCCGGCACCTTGCTGGTTTCAGGTTCTCTGATCGGTTCGGCCGTTACAGTCGACAGCGGCGCCACGCTCGGCGGCACTGGCTCGGTTGGCCCGCTCGCTGTTTCCGGCACGGTGGCGCCCGGCAAGAATGGCATTGGCACGCTGGCGGTCTATGGCGACGCCAGCTTCGCATCCGGCTCGACCTATGCGGTCGAACTGAATTCTGCCGGCGCTGCCGATCTGATCGTTGCCGTAGGCACGGCAAGCATAGCCCCGGGCGCCGGCTTGAGCGTGACCAATATTGGGCCGGACAGCCTGGTGGCGGGCGCCCACTACGTCGTGCTTCAAGCCGTCAGTGTCGGCGGAACCTTCACCCTGATAGGCGATCCGCAAGTCTCCGCCTTCGCCAGACTGAGCACCCACTCCATTGCGACGCAAGTCTATGTCGACGTCACTCAGACGAAAACCTTCGGCTCGGCCGGCGTGGCGCCGAACCAGATTGCCACAGGGGACGGGCTGGAGAGCGCGGGCAGCAGCGCCTTGGTCAGCGCTGTGCTCGCCTTGCCGAGCGACGCGGCGGCGCAGGCCGCTTTCGACCAGCTTTCGGGTGAAATCCATGCCTCGGCCAAGGGCATGCTCCTCCAGGACAGCCACTTGCTGCAGGACGCGGTGACGGCGCGCCTGCGCGGTGCCTTCGGCGACAGCGGCAAGACAGCCTCGCTGCCGGTCATGGCCTATGGCGAGGACGGCGTTCAGCCCGTTGTCGCCGACACCGACCGCTTCGCCATCTGGTCGCAGGGTTTTGGCTCCTGGGGCAGCACCGACAGCGGCGGCAATGCCGCTGCCTTCGACCGGTCGACCGGCGGCCTGCTGGTTGGCGCCGACGGCCTAGCCGGCGCCTGGCGCATCGGCGTGGTCGGCGGCTACAGCCGCACCAGCTTCGATGCCGACGACAGGCATTCCTCCGGCGACAGCGACAACTATCATCTCGGCCTCTATGGCGGGACCAATTGGGGCGCCATCGCCTTCCGTACCGGTGTAGCCTACACTTGGCATCGGATTTCCACGTCGCGCTCCGTCGCGTTCCAGGGCTTTACCGACAGTCTGTCGGCCGACTATGACGCCGCGACCGCGCAGGCCTTCGGCGAACTGGCCTACAAGACCGACGCCGGGCCGTTTGCCTTCGAGCCCTTCGCCAATCTCGCTTATGTCAACCTGCACACGGATGGTTTTGCCGAGAGCGGCGGCGCCGCTGCGCTGACCAGCGGCAGCTCAACGTCAGATGCGACCTTCACCACGCTCGGCGTCAGGGCGTCGACCGACATCACCCTTGGCGGCGTTGCGGCGACCGCGCGCGGCATGCTCGGCTGGCGTCATGCCTTCGGCGACGTGACACCGCTGTCGACCGTCGCCTTTGCCGGCGGCGACGACTTCACCATTGCCGGCGTGCCGATCGCCAGGGATACGATGCTGGTCGAAGCCGGCTTCGACGTGCAGCTGGCGCACAACGCCACGCTTGGCCTGTCCTATGCCGGACAGTTCGGGGCGGATGCCTTCGACAATGGGTTCAAAGCCAATCTGGGCATCAAATTCTAAAAATTCGACCCTCGAGGGCCGGCAGTGTCTGCCGGCCTCAATGCTTGAGGTGGATCGTCACCCAGCCTTCGCGGTGCAGCGTGCGCACGTGGCGAAAATTCTGGCCGACATAGGCCGAGATGACGGCGTCGCGCTGGCGCTCGAGAATGCCTGACAGCACGATCGAGCCGCCAAGCGCGATGTGCCGGGCCATTTGCGGCGCCAGCCGCATCAGCGGCCGCGCCAATATGTTGGCAACGATCAGATCGAAGGGGGCACGCTTGCCGAAGATCGGGTGGTGGAAGCCCGGCGCGGTCACCGTTTCGATCAGTGCCTTGACGTGGTTGAGCCGCGCATTGGCTGCGGCGACCTTCACCGCTACCGGATCAATGTCGGTGGCCAGCACCGCAATGTGCGCCAGCTTGGCGACGGCGATGGCCAGCACGGCGCTGCCGGTGCCGAGGTCGAGCGCATTGCGCGGATGTTCGCGCCGCACCACTTTCTCCAGCATTTCCAGGCAGCCTGATGTGGTGCCGTGATGGCCGGTGCCGAAGGCAAGACCGGCCTCGATCTCGATGGCGAGCTCGCCGCTGTGGCGCTTCCTGCGGTCATGCGCGCCGTGGACGAAGAAACGGCCGGCGCGCACCGGCTTCAACCCTTCCAGCGAGCGCGCCACCCAGTCGATGTCGGGCAGTATCTCGCGCTCGATCGGCTTCGCCAGAGCGAGGCCGGCGAGGATATCCTTGACCCGCGCCTCGACCGCATCGACGTCGCCATCGGCGTAAAGCGAGACCTCGTGGATATCCCGGTCCTCGTCGACCTCGAGCACGGCGATCGGCAGGCCTTCATCCTCGAAGGCCAGCTCAAGCGCCGCGAAGACGCGCTCGGCCTCGATCTTGCCGGTGGTGAAATGGAGCCGCGTCTGGGTCATCGAATCTGTATCAGCCTTTGCCCGCGAGGCGCTTCAGCTTCTCCACGGCGGTACTGGCGCTTTCGCCATAGGCGATCGTGCCGGCGAAGTCGCCCTTGGAGTTGAGCAGCAACACCGAGGCTGTGTGGTCCATCGTGTAGTCGCCATCGCCGGTGTCGACCTTCTTCCAGTAGATGCCGAACGACTTGGCCATGGCATGAACCTTGTCCGGGTCGCCGGTGATGCCGATGATGCGGTCGGAGAAATTGCTGACATAGGCGTTCATCACCGCCGGCGTGTCACGCTCCGGGTCGACCGAGACGAAATAGGCATGCAGGGTCTTGCCGTCGTCACCGAGCGCCTTCAGCCAGCCGGAGAGTTCGAACAGCGTGGTCGGGCAGACTTCCGGGCAGTGGGTGAAGCCGAAGAAGACGACGCTGGGCTGCCCGCGGAAGGCGGCTTCGGTGATCGGCGCGCCTTTCTGGTCGACCAGGGTGAAGGGGGCGCCGAACGGTTCGCCGCCATAATGGCCGCGATACCAGTCGAAGGTCAGCCAGCCGATGCCGGCCGCCATCAGGACGAGAATGCCGACCAGGATAGAACGCATCATCAGAAAAGTCCGCCTGCAGAAATCATCGCGCCGGCTCGATGCCGCGCCGGTGCGACACTCTTAGCGGTTCGGGCCTGCGCAGGCAAAGCGCCGCGTTGCCGCAACCGCGGTGGCATTGACGCTTCCGCTTGCAAAGCCGCACAACGCGTCCCACCTGATACCGGCAACTCGAACCGCAGGAGGCTCCTTTGCTCGAACGGATTGCGCGCGAACGGATTGGGCGAAAACTGATTGGCGGCGCCTTGGCCGTCTGCGTTGCGCTTGGCGCGGGCAGCGCCGTTGCCGAGGAAGTCGGCAAGGTCGGCGTCGACTGGGTCGGCAACGACATCATCGTCGAAGCCATCAAGGACCCGAAGGTGGATGGCGTGACCTGCCATGTCTCCTATTTCGACCGAAGCATCATCGACCGGCTACACAAGGGCAACTGGTTCGAGGATCCCTCCGATTCGTCGATCTCCTGCCGTCAGACCGGACCGATCACCATCGGCGACATCGACATGAGCGAAGGCGGCGAGGAGGTGTTCAAGCAAGGCATCAGCCTGATCTGGAAGAAACAGGTGGTGAACCGCATCTACGACAAGACCAACGAAACGCTGATCTATCTCTCGCATTCGCGCCAGGTGCAGAACGGCTCGGCCAAAATGTCGGTCACAACAGTGCCGCTCTACGGCCAGAACGTGGTGTGGAGCAAGGGCAAACCGAAATAGGCGGACGATTGGTCCCCGATAGGCCACCATTGAGTTGCAGACAGAAGCTTGCTCTTACACGACATGCTTGAGGAGATTTGGTGATGTCCCCGCCGCCCTGGAGCCGATCTCGGCCAATTTCATGTGACTTCTGCGGCGCGAAAAATGACGACGACAGGGAATTCGTTGCCGGTCTTTCTAGATACACCTGTGAGAAATGCATTGCTCCTGCATTCAAGGGCGCCCTGCACCTATTTAGGAAAACGGACGTAAGCCCAACGACGTTCGGGTGCTCGGTATGTGAGTTCCAGAATGATGGGAAGAGGCGGTTTATGGCTGAAAAGATCTCATTTATATGCGACCAGTGCGTCAGCCTAGCAACTGAGCGGCTGGGCGCTATAAGTTGAGCTTCTGTAGTAGGCGCAGCTACGCGGCGGGACACCGGCTTGCGGGACCAATCGTCCGGGGGTAAAGCCGCCCGCATGGACCGTTCCGAAAACCTCGTCCTCAAGGATCCCGAGCCGCGCATCCATCCGACCGCGGAGCTGAAGGCGTGCAAGCTTGGCCGTTATGCCTCGATCGGCGAGCGGGTGGTGCTGCGCGAGGTGAGTGTCGGCGACTTCTCGTATTTCGAGCGCCATTCAGAGGCGATCTACACGAGCATCGGCAAATTCTGCTCGATCGCCGCCAACAGCCGCATCAATGCGCTGGAGCATCCGATCGAACGGCTGACCCAGCACAAGGTCAGCTATCGGCCGAACGAATATTTCCGCTGGCTGGGTGTCGATGCGGCGTTCCGCGAGCGGCGGCAGGCGAAGGCCGTGAGCATCGGCCATGACGTCTGGGTCGGCCACGGCGCGGTGATCATGCCCGGCATCACCATCGGCAATGGTGCGGTCATCGGCGCCAATGCGGTGGTGACGCAGGATGTGCCGTCCTACATTATCGTCGCCGGCGTGCCGGCAAAGCCGCTCCGGCCGCGCTTTGCTCCTGATATAGCGGCGCGGATCGAAGCGCTCGCGTGGTGGGACTGGCCGGTCGAGAAACTCGCGAGGGCGGTTCCCGACATCCAGTCTATGCCGATCGAGGCCTTCCTCGATCGTTGGGAGAACGACGTCCTTTAAGCTTCCGCTGAGAACGGTTTGGGCCAGGCCGTCACGGCTGCCAAGGATTTCAGCAGGCCAAGGCCCACGCTGCGAAGCAAGCTGCGGGAAAGTGGAGCGACCATCTGTCTGGGTGCCGGCCCTTGCTTTCGGGGAACCATGCTCCGCGCTCTGCGGACTGAAACCCCTTCCGCCATGCGGGGGTGGCGCAGCGGAAGGGGTTGGAGGTATACCGCTGTGAGGCGGATGGAACAGGCTCTCTTGCCTGCACGGTTACTGTGACATTGAACCGATAAGGTGTGTTTTCCGTTATATGCGCGCTTTGCGTGTATCCAATTGCGCCTGACGTATTTGTCGCCCGTGGGAACCCGAAACGGTCGCCGGTTGTTTCTCATCGCGGCAGCCATTGAGGGATCTCGACAGATGGAAAAGCTTTTTTACCAGGATCGCCAATCGGGTCGCCCACATAGCCGGCATGCCGCTGACCTTTGCCGGCTGTTGTCTGATCATCGTCGTCTGGGCGGTGAGTGGGCCGTTCTTCGGTTTCTCGGACACCTGGCAATTGGTGATCAACACCGGCACGACCGTCATCACTTTCCTGATGGTGTTCCTGATCCAGAACACCCAGAATCGCGACGGCGCGGCGATCCAGGCCAAGCTCGATGAGTTGATCCGGGTCAGCGAGGGGCACAACCGTTTCATCGGCATCGAGCACCTGACGGAAACCGAGGTCGAGGAAATCCGCGACAGGTGCGAGCGGGCGGCGCGACGGCATGACGAGAAGATCGCCACCATGGCCGCAAAGAAGGCCGTGGGTCAAAAACGAGCTCCGAAAAAGCACGCGGCTTGAGGGCTTGCGGATCAGCCTTTGATGAAGGCCGCGAACGCATCCTTGTGATCGGGGTGCCAGCGCGACAAAGCAGGGCGGTTTTCGATGATGTCGCCGATCGCCCAGGCCATACGTTTCTCGTCCAGCGGCCGCGCCACATCATTGTCGGGGCACAAGATGTAGAAGTCGCCCCTGACCAGGGATTCCAGCATGAAATCAATGACCTGCTCGCCGGTCCAGGCGCCGGCTGGCTTTTCCGTCGCGCCTTCGGTGAGGCCGGTATAGGTGAATCCGGGGATGAGCAGATGCGCCGACAGGCGGGCGCCAGGCTCGTTGCGCAGCGCATGCGCCAGGCTCTCGGTGAATGTCTTCACGCCGGCCTTGGAGACATTGTAGGCAAGGTTGCCGGGTGGCGTGGTGATGCCTTGCTTGGAGCCGGTGTTGACGATCAGGCCCGGCCTGGCCGACGCCAGCATGCGCGGCGCGAAGGCTTCGACACCATGCACGACACCCCAGAAATTGATGTCGAGCAGCCGTTTCCAGGCATCGCGGTTTTCCCAGGGCTTTCCGGGATTGTCGCCGACGCCGGCATTGTTCATCAGCAGCGAGACCTCGCCGAAGGCGCCGAATGCCCGGTCGGCGAGACGATCGACCTCATCGGCCTTCGAAACGTCAGCGGCAACGGCAAGCACGGTGTCGTCGCCGGCAATGGCCGACACGGCGCGGGAGGCATCGTCAAGGCGGGTGCCGGCAATGTCGGCGAGCACGATCTTCATGCCCATCAGCGCAAGCCGCTTGGCGGCCGCCAGACCGATGCCGCTGGCGGCGCCGGTGATGACGGCGGTGTTGCCCGGGCCAAAAGCCGGCAGGGCAGTCTGGATTTCGGCGTCGGTGATCATGAGCAACGGGATCCTTTTCTCGATGGCGCCGAACTTAGCGCTGGAACCGGCTAGCGCAAGCCTGCGTCAGTACGTGTTCGGGTTGACCAGTCGGGCCGCAACTGCGCATGTTGCCCCCACAAGTGGAGATTTTCGATTGACGGACTGGGTCGCAATTCTGAAGGAACAGACCGCCACCGGCGACCAGATGGGGCGCGAGGTGCCGCAGATGCTGGCCAATCCCGATATCAGCGAAGCCCAGGTGAAGACACTGTTCTCGGCGCTGGAGAAACAAGCCGAGTTCGTCGAGAAACTGCGCATGGCGCTGGAGAAATTCGGCCATGATTTCTCGATCATCAAGGCAGCCGAACGGCTGGAGGAGCGCTACGCCGACCTTGCCGCGTCGGTGGCGGAAAAGCTGAAGGCGATGCGTAAATAGAATTATTTCTCGAGGACGCGCGAAAAACGCGTATCCGGCACAAGCCACACCAGGGCGACGGTGACGAAGAGCGCCACACTGATCCACCGGTTGAGGAAGGCAAGCGCAACGGCAGCGATATAGACGGCGAGCGAAATCCTTCCCTTGCGGTCATTGCCGATTGCCTTGGCGAAGGCAGTGTCCTGTCCATGCAGCCGGCGCAGCGCCAGGACCAGCATGGCATAGGCGGTCGCGCACAGTGCGAGGTCGACGCCATAGACCGCGACCGGGACCGTGGCGAAATGGTTCTCGCCCATGAAAGCGGTCGTTACGGGCATCAAGGACAGCCAGAACAACAGATGCAGGTTCGCCCAAAGGACCCGGCCGTCGACGCGCTGCACGGTGTGGAACATGTTGTGCAGATTGTTCCAGTAGATGCCGACATTGATGAAGGACAGTACGTAGCACAGGAAGACCGGCCATTGCGGCAGCAGCGCCGAAAAGTCCTCGCCCTCAGGCACCTTCAGGTCCAGCACCATGATGGTGATGATGATGGCCACCACGCCATCGGTGAATGCCTCGACCCTGCCTTTACCCATGGAGCCCCCCGATTGTCTGGTAAAATCTACGCGATGGCTGGATGTGCGGCTACCCGCCATGTGGCTGGGCGAACGGTGGATGGCCCGCACCTTGTCCCGCGACTCGCGAAAGGTGTGCCAAATCATTCAGCCGTTCGGCGTCTCGGGCGCCATGTTGGCGCGGCCGCGCGGCACGCCAAGCCCGGTGTCCGGCGGCTCGCCGGCGGCCGGCCTGTTCTCGATCATGTGCAAGCTGCGCCAGCCGCCGAAACGGTAATAGGCGCGGCCAGAACCAGCGAGGTGATCGAGCCCGCCGGGAAACTCCACCACAACGCTTCCTCGCCGATCACGCCGCGCATGAAATAGGCAAAGCCGGTGCGCACGATAAGCACCGAGATCACCAAGATGATCAGCGGCGGCATCACCGCACCAGTGGCGCGCACGGTGGCAAACAGTACGATGGTGATGCCGAACAGGATGAACGACCAGGACGCGACCGTGTTGATGTGGGCGGCGATGTCGATCGCCGCGCTGTCGCTGCTCAGGAACAGGCCGAGGATCGGGCGGTCGAAGAGCCACAGCAGCGCGACCAGGGAACCGGTCAGGACGAGGTTGAAGCCGACGCCGGACGCGGCGACGCGCCCGATCCGGTCCCAGCGGCCGGCGCCGATATTCTGCGCCGCCATCGAGGAGACCGCCGCACCGATGGCCAGCGCCGGCATCTGGATATAGGTCCACAACTGCGCGGCGATGCCGTAGGCTGCGGCGACCTGCGAACCGTAGGAATTGACGATGCCCATCACCGTCAGTGCCGCCACCGAAATGACGATCATCTGCAGGCCCATCGGCACGCCCTTGAAGACGACGATTCGCAGCAATACAGGGTCCGGCCGCAGCAGAGCGAGATTGGCGCCGGCGAGCCGCAACGGATGCTTGCGCGCGTAGAGCACGATCAGGATGGCGATGACGCTCACCGTCTGGCCAATCAGCGTCGCGGTGGCGGAACCGGCGATGCCAAGTTCGGGGAAGGGGCCGATGCCGCGGATCAGCAGCGGATTGAGCACGATGTCGAGGACGACTGCCAGCGCCATGAAGAGGAAGGGCGTGCGTGAGTCGCCCGCACCGCGTAGCACGGTCATGACGAAGGACAGGAGGTTCATCATCGGCACGGCGACGAAGATGATGCGCAGATAGGAACGCGCCAGCGGCAAGGCGTCTGGCGGTGTGCCAAGCGTGTTGAGGATGGCGTCGACCCAGATCCAGCCGCAGATGGCGAGGACCACCGAGACCAGGAAGAAGAAGGTGGCGCTGGTGCCGACGATGCGGCGCGCCTCGGGCAGGTCGCGGGCGCCGACCGACTGCGCCACCAGGATGGTCGCCGCCATGCCGATGCCGAACACAGTGCCCAGGATCAGGAACAGGACGAGGTTGGCGTTGGAGGTGGCGGTCAGCGCTGATTCACCGAGAAAGCGGCCGACCCAGACGGCATTGATCGACCCGTTGAGCGACTGCAGCACGTTCGACCCCAGCACCGGCAAGGCAAACAACAGCAGCGTACGCGGGATCGGGCCGCTGGTCAGGTCGCCGGTGCGCCGGCGCGTGGGCATTTTTTTCGGTCATGGCAGAGGGCTTATCTGAGTCCGCGACGATTGCCGATTCAAGGAGACAGGCCGATGCGGCGTCGGAAAATTCCGGCTGGCGTGTGTTGATCTAATCATGTTCTCAAAGCCCTCGGAATGGGATATTGGTCGTTGGGGGCGTGGGGCCCGCATTCTTTGTCAGATCCTGTGAATTGCTGGGGGATTCATGTCCGATAGTCCGCTGTTTTCCGAGCGCCTGAACCGGCGCGCGTTTCTCGGTGCGTCCGCTTTGAGCGCGGCTTCCGTGGCGCTTTCGGCGTGCACCACGACGGAGGTGGTGACGCCGCCGCCGGTGGCGCGGCGCCACCGGATACGGCGTTCGGTGATGCCGCCAGCATGTACGCGGCGCGCACCGACGAGGGTTTTCAGCTGCCGGCAATCCCGGTCGCCAAGCTCGATCCGAAGTTCGTGCGCCAGATCGTGGCCGACCCGACCGGTGAAAAACCAGGCACGATCGTCGTCGATGTCTCCGAGCATTTCCTCTATCTGGTGCGCGATGGCGGCAAGGCCATCCGTTACGGCGTCAGCCTCGGCAAGGCCGGCTTCGGCTGGACCGGCAGCGCCGTGGTCCAGGCGCGGAAGAAGTGGCCGGTGTGGACGCCGCCGCCGGAAATGATCCAGCGCCGGCCGGAGCTGGCGAAATTCAAGGACGGCATGCCGCCCGGCCCTCAGAGCCCGCTCGGCGCCCGCGCGCTCTATCTCTTCCGGGACGGCAAGGACACGATGTACCGGCTGCACGGCACGCCGGAGTGGGATTCCATCGGCAAGAACGCATCGTCGGGCTGCGTGCGCTTTATGAACCAGGACATCATCGACCTCTACAGCCGCGTCAACGGTCCCGCACCGGTTTTCGTGCGTCCCAATCTGTCGGCTGCCGGCAAGATCATGGCCGTGTCGAGCAGGACGGCCGAGCCGATCGATGCGGGCGTGCCGAAGGACGCTGAGTTCTTGAAATAGGCGTCCTCATGGTCGGCCGTTTGAGGTCGTTGAGGCGGACGCGCCGGGCGCGCCCGCCTTTTGTATGCGACTACTTCTTGGCGAGGCCGGGCAGCGTGACCTGATAGACCAGGAACATGGTGTCGACATTTGCGCCGTCATCGGCCTTGTAGGAGGCGCCGACCTGGAAGCCGTCCTGGGCGAGGAAGTCGTTGTCATTGGCGACGAACAGGAAATAGTCGTCGGGCAGCTTCGGATCGAGCACGCTGGCCAGCGACATCGCCTCCCACTTCTCGGACAGGTTGTTGTGGTCGTTCGGCGCGCCATTGTGCAGGCCGAAGCGATTGAGTTGCGCATTGTCGTTGATGTCGATGAACGGCGTCAGCTTGGCCGGCGTCACCGAGGGATCGAGCACGCCCTTGGGCGCGACCGGCTTATCGGCGGCATCGAAGGCGCCGCCGGCAATGTCGGTCGCGGCCGAAACGTCGACGACGAAGATCTGGCGCAGCAGCGATGTGTCGCCCTTCACCCCCTGGCCATTGCCGCTGTCGCGCGCCAGCATCAGGAAGGACGTGTCCGACAGCGCCACGATCTCGCTTTGGGCGGCGATCTTGGTCTTGCCCTTGGCATCCTTGAACACCGGCAGTGGCACGACATATTCATGCGCCAGCTTGAGATGGGCGAGGTCGGAGGCGTCATAGACCAGCGCCCGCGTGTTCTGCCGGGTCGAACCGGAATCGCCGCCATCCTGCTTTGTCGCCGACTGCAGCACGGCGATCAGGAACTTGCCGTCCGGTGTCATCGCCATGCCCTCGAGGCCCTGGTTGTTCTGGCGGCCGGTCTCGGGGTCCTTCGGATCGGGTTCGGCAGCACCAGGGCCGGGATTGTCCGAGGAGAAGTTCGGCGCGCCCTTGCGCATCGGCACCAGCGCCGCCGGCGGCTGGGTCGCCGACAGCAGGCGGCCTTGCGCCGAGAACCGGTAGATGTTGGGGCCATATTCGTCGGAGATGAACATCGAGCCGTCGGGCGGCCGCACGATCGCCTCGTTGTCGAGGGCGAGCTTGCCATTGGTGGCGACGGGCAGCATCGGCATGTCGCCGGCGGCAGGGCGCACATCCGACAGCGGATCGAGACCGGTGGCGTCGGCGCCCTTGTCGTCGGTCAGCAGCATTGTGTCGGCCAGCGTCGCCTTGACTTCGGTCTGCTGCTGGCCGGCAGCGCCCGCTGCCGCCGGGGTGAACTCGATGCCGATGGTGTTGAGGCGTGGCCGGTAATCGGTGGTGCCGGCGACATTGTAGCCGCGATCCGGCAGCAGCCAGAGCGAACCCTTATAGGTGCCCGCTTCATGCGTCCAACTGGCGGTGTCGATCGCCATGCCGGAACCCGAGCCGAACGTCTCGCCGAACTTGTCGCGCTGCGCGGCCGGGATGCGGCCGACACCGACCAGACCCTTGTTGACAAAGCTGGTGGCGCCGACGGTCGCGGTGCTGTCGGCCAGTGCCGGCGTCAAGGCGGTGAACAGGGCCAGCGCGACGCCGAGCGAGGCGGTTCGGTGCAGGTGTTTCATGGACAATCCTCTTTGTGACAAAGCGTGCCGGAGCGGCCGAAGGACGAAAAGCTGAAAGAGGCGTACATCGATGATGCCGCGCGCGCCCCCCAAAGCGATCTACGGCGCGAACATGATGCTTGCGTGACAGCGCGCGGTACATGCCCGCCGGCTTCGTCACGCGCCGACAGAAACGTGTGCCCGAGCCAACGAATTGATCACCTCGCCACGTGTTGGTTCGGTCAGGCGAGGTGTGTTCTGGGCCGCACTAGACACTTATGTCCAGTGCGTATATGGTGCCGGCCTTGGACAGACCGGGAGGGAAGCCTTGAAGCCGCATTATCGCGCAGTGGTTATCGGGGGTGGGGTGGTCGGCGCCTCGGTGCTCTACCATTTGACGCGGTTCGGCTGGTCTGACGTGGCGCTGATCGAGCGTGCCGAACTGACCGCCGGTTCGACCTGGCATGCGGCGGCCGGATTTCATGCGCTCAATGCCGATCCCAACGTCGCGGCGCTGCAGGACTACACCATCAACCTCTACCGCGAGATCGAGGCCGAGTCCGGCCAGGATATCGGCTTGCACATGACTGGTGGCGTCAACATCGCCAGTGACTCCCAGCGCTGGGAATGGCTGAAATCGGCCTGGGCGGTGTTCCAGTCGGTCGGCATCGAAACCGCCCGGCTGGTGACGCCTGACGAGATCAAAGCGATCTGCCCGATCGTCGACGTCACCGGCGTGCTCGGCGGACTGCACGATTCCAACGAAGGCCATCTCGACCCCTACGGCACCACGCACGCCTATGCGGGTGCCGCGAAGAAGCGCGGTGCTGACATCATCCTGCGCAACCGTGTCGTCGAGTTGAAGTCCCGCGCGGACGGCCACTGGGACGTCGTCACCGAGCAGGGCATCATCGTTGCCGAACATGTCGTCAACGCCGGCGGGCTGTGGGCAAAGCAGCTCGGCCGCATGGCCGGCGTCGACCTGCCGGTGACGCCGATGGAGCACCATTATTTCATCACCGAGGACATTCCGGAGATCGCGGCACTGGATCGCGAGATCGGCATCGCCGTCGATCTCGACGGATTCTCCTACCTGCGCCAGGAACGAAAGGGCGTGCTGCTCGGTGTCTATGAGCAGAACCCGAAGCACTGGAACATGGATGGCGCGCCATGGGACTACGGCATCGAGCTGATCCCGGAAGACATCGATCGCATCAGCCCGGAACTCGCCAAGGCGCATGAGCGCTTTCCCTGCCTGGCAACGGCCGGCATCCGCAAATGGGTCAACGGCGCCTTCACCTTTACCCCCGACGGCAATCCGATCGTCGGACCGGTGCGCGGCCTGAAAAACTACTGGGTCGCCTGTGGCGTCATGGCCGGCTTCAGCCAGGGCGGCGGTGTCGGAAAATCGCTGGCCGAATGGATGATCTACGGCGAACCGCAGGCCGACATCTTCGGCATGGATATCGCCCGCTACGGCGCCTTCGCCGCCAACCGCGAGTATCTCGCGCAGACGACACGGCAATTCTACTCGCGTCGTTTCGTCATGACCTTTCCCAATGAGCGGCTTCCCGCCGGCAGGCCCTTGAAGCGCCCCGGCGCTTACGACGGCATGACGGCGGCGGGTTGCGAATGGACGGCGTCGTGGGGGCTGGAAACCCCGGCCTATTTCGCGCCGATGGGTTTTCGCGAGAACACCACGCTGAAGCGTTCCAACGCCTTCGACATCGTCGGCGACGAGGCGTTGCAGGTCCGGCGCGCCGCTGGTCTCGTCGATATCTCGGCCTATGCGCGCTATGCAGTGTCGGGGCCAAGCGCCGAGACATGGCTCGACCGGCTGCTTGCCTGCAAGCTGCCGAAAGCGGGACAGGCGCGGCTGGCGCCGATGCTCGGGCCGAATGGGCGGCTGAAGGGCGACCTCACCGTGATCAACTGGGGCAGCAGTGACTATTGGCTGATGGGTTCCTACTATCTCAGGGAATTCCACATGCGCTGGTTCGAGAGCCAGGCGGCGGAAGGGGTTGCTGTCACTGACATTTCCGACGCGATGAGCGGCTTCCTGCTGACCGGGCCGAATGCCCGCAATATCCTCGAACGCACCACGCATCAGGACGTCTCCACCGCGGCACTGCCATTCATGGCCTGCGGCGCGTTCGACATCGGCATGGTGCGGGCGCGGGTTGCCCGCCTCTCGATCGCCGGTGAACTCGGCTTCGAGATCAGTTGCCCGGTGGCCATTCATGCCACACTGCGCGACACGCTGCTTGCCGCCGGTGAAGATCTCGGCCTGGCCGAGATCGGTTACTACGCGCTCAATGCGCTCAGGCTGGAGAAAGGCTTCGGTATCTGGTCGCGCGAATTCACGCAGGGCTACACGCCTGGCCAGACAGGCCTCGACCGCTTCATCGCCTTCGACAAGGGCGATTTCGTCGGCCGCGAGGCGGCGCTGAAGGAGCGCAATGCCGGGACGTCACAACGGATCGTGACGCTGGAGATCGACGCCGTCGATGCCGACGCCAGTGGCTTCGAGCCGGTGTGGCATCAGGGCCGGCGCGTCGGCTTCGTCACTTCGGGCGGCTTTGGCTACACGATCGGCAAGAGCGTCGCGCTGGCGTTGGTCGACGACGATTTTGCCGAGGAGGGGACGGCGCTTTCGGTGCACATTGTCGGCGTCGAGCGGCCGGCACGGATCATAGCGGCCTCGCCCTACGATCCCGCGGGCAAGGCGATGCGGCAATGAGGAGGATTTTCGATGGTCGATGACGCGGCACGAGACAGCAGGCGCGAACGCCGGCGTGGACGCACGGGCGAGGCCGGCAGCGAAAGCAGCCGCCGGCCCAATTACCGGTCGCTGAAGAACCCGTTCCTGCCGCAACCGATCTTTTCCGACGATCAGGTCGCCGCCATCCACGACACGGCGCTGCGCGTGCTGGAGGAACTCGGCATCAAGGTGCTTTTGCCGCAGGCGCGCGAATATTTCGCCAGCGCCGGCGCGGTGGTCGATGCAGACACCGACATGGTGCGCATCGGCCGCGACATGGTGGTGGCGGCACTGGCCTCGGCGCCGAAGTCGATCCGTGCGCAAGCCGGCGACCGTTCCCGCGACCTGACCTTGGAACTCGGGTCGATGACTTTCCTGGCCGGATGCGGAGCGCCGAACGTCACCGATCTCGAACGTGGCCGGCGGCCGGGCACGCTGGCCGATTTCGAGGATCTGCTGCGGCTGGTGCAGCATTTCGACGTGCTGCATATGCTTGGACCCTGCATTGAGCCGCAGGATGTCGACAACCGCTTTCGCCACTATGCCGTCAACCGCGCGCAACTGACGCTGTCCGACAAGTTTCCCTTCATCTTCGCGCGCGGCACGCCGCAGGTCGAAGACGGTTTCGAGATGATCCGGCTGGCGCGCGGCCTGTCGCAGGACGAATTCCTGGCGAACGCGCATTGCTACACCGTCATCAACACCAACTCGCCGCGCCAGCTCGACATTCCGATGGCGCAAGGCATCATCGATTTCGCCAGGGCTGGCCAGGTCTCCGTCATCACGCCGTTCTGCCTGGCAGGTGCGATGGCGCCGATCACGGTGGCCGGGGCGCTGGCATTGCAGCATGCCGAGGCGCTGGCGGGCCTGACGCTGGCGCAGATCGTGCGGCCCGGGGCGCCGGTTGTCTATGGCTCTTTCTCCTCCAATGTCGACATGAAATCCGGAGCGCCGGCCTTCGGCACGCCGGAGCATGTCAAGGCGACGTTGGGCGCCGGCCAGCTGGCGCGCTTCACCGGATTGCCCTGGCGATCGGGCGGCGGCAGTGCCGCCAACATCTCGGACGCGCAGGCAGCGCACGAAACGCAGTTCGCGCTGTGGGGTTCTGTCTTGGCAGGGGCGACGATGTGCATTCATGCCGCCGGCTGGCTCGAAGGCGGCCTGAGCGTCTCCTTCGAGAAGATGATCACCGATATCGAGGCGCTGCAGACGGTCGCGGAACTGTGCGCCGCGACGCCCGGCGACGACGATTCGATCGGCTTCGAGGCGATCGCCGAAGTGCAACCGGGCGGCCATTTCTTCTCGGCCGGCCACACCATGACGCGCTACCGCACCGCCTTCTACGAACCGCTGGTGGCCGACTGGTCGAACTTCGGCAACTGGACACAAAGCGGATCGAAGACGGCAAGCGAGCGCGCCACCGGGGTCTGGCGGCGCGCGGTTGCCGATTTCGAGCCGCCGGCATCGGCTGCCGCCACATCAGGTGTGCTCGACGAATTCATCGCGCGGCGCACCGAAGAGGGCGGCGCGGCACCGGTGTCGTGACCGGCAGCCGCGGTTATGTCGGGTTGTCGAGCGTGAACAGGTCGCTCTCCTCGTCATAGGCGAAATACTCGGCGTAGCGGGCCCAGCTGATGACAGCCCGCACCGTCTGCTCGGCATAATCCTCGGACATGTGATCCTCCAGCTCGTCGCGGAAGCGGCGGGCCGGCGCCTTGTGGTTGGCACGCTCGTCGAGCACCCGGCGGATGTGGCCGGCCAGCGGCACATAGGTCGCGAGCTGCTGCGCGAACAATTGCTTGCGCGCGTCGACCTCGCTTTCGGCGAAGCGTTTGCCCGCCGAGGTCAGCTGGATGTCGCCCTCGGCGAATTCGGCAAAGCGCAGCAATTGCAACGTTTCGGCGATCGGGAACAGATCGTCGATCTCGAGCTGCAGGCTGGCGGCCAGCGGCGGCAGGTCGGCATGCCCGTTATAAGGCGGGGCGGCGACGGCCTCTATCAGACCGGCGAGCAGGTTGGTCGAGACGCGCGGCAGCACCATGGCGATGCCCGAACCCGGGAAGACGCCGTCGCGGGCAGGGGTGCCCGGCTCCTTCCTGGCGGTCATGCGGGCATAGATGTCCTCGACCAGCGCGCGGAAGGCCGGGTCCAGCCGGTTGCGCGGCTGCGGCAGATCGATCCTGAGCTCAGCGACGACGCGGCCTGGATTGGACGAGAAGATCAGCACGCGGTCGCACATCAGCACCGCCTCCTCGATGTTGTGCGTCACCATCAGGATCGACTCGATCGGCATGCGGCCTTCCGACCAGAGGTCGAGCAGGTCGGTGCGCAGCGTCTCGGCCGTCAGCACGTCGAGCGCCGAGAATGGCTCATCCATCAGCAGCACTTTGGGATGCACCACCAGTGCGCGGGCGAGCCCGACGCGCTGGCGCATGCCGCCCGACAGCTCCTTCGGATAGGCGTTCTCGAAACCGTCGAGGCCGATCAGGTCGATGGCCGACAGCGCGCGCTTGCGGCGCTCCGCGGGCAAGACGCCCTGCGCCTCGAGCCCGAGTTCGACATTCTGCAGCACGGTCAGCCAGGGAAACAGCGCAAAGCTTTGGAAGACCATGGCGATGCCGTCCGGCGTGCCGGAGACGAGCTTGCCTTCGAAGGCGATGGCGCCTTGGCTCGGCCGGATCAGGCCGGCGATCGAGCGAAGCAAGGTGGATTTGCCGGAGCCGGAGCGGCCGAGCAGGCCGACGATCTCGCCGGAGACGAGCGTCAGCCCGACCTGGTCGAGGACGACGAGCTTGCCCGCGCTTCCCTTGTCATAGGTCTGGCAGACGCCATGGACTTCGACGAGCGGACGGTTCTTGGTGATGACAGCTTGGTTCATGATCAGTCTCCTGAAGAAGGGGGTCAGTCGAGCCGCATGCGGCGTTCGGCAAAGACGTAGAGCGGGCGCCAGAGGGTGCGGTTGAAGATGGTGACGAAGAGCGACATCACAGCGATGCCGAGGATGACACGCGGGAAATCACCGGCTTCGGTGGCTTTGGCGATGTAGGAGCCGAGGCCGAAGGCCTCGAGCCTGGTGTTGCCCCAGCTTGCCAGTTCGGCGACGATCGAGGCGTTCCACGAGCCGCCGGAGGCGGTCAGCGCGCCGGTGATGTAGTAGGGGAAGATCCCCGGCAGCATGACGTTCTTCCACCACGACCAGGACCGTATCTTGAAGACCGTGGCTGCCTCCTTGAGATCGGAAGGGAAAGCGCTGGCGCCGGCGATGACGTTGAACAGGATGTACCATTGCGTGCCGAGCACCATCAGCGGCGAGAGCCAGATGCTGGGGCTGGCGCCTGTGGCGACGATGGCGATGACGGCGAACGGAAACAGTACGTTAGCCGGGAAGGCGGCGAGGAACTGCGCAAGCGGCTGAACGCGCTCGGCGACCGCCGGCCGCAACCCGATCCACACCCCGATCGGCACCCAGATCACACTGGCTACCGCGATCAGCACGATCACGCGCAGCAAGGTGAGAAGGCCGCCCTCGAAGGCTTCGACCACATCGTTCCAGCCAAGCGTCTGCCTGAGATAGAGGACCGTCTCGACGACGCCCCAGAGCGCGACAAGCAGCACCAGGCCCAGCCAGACGATGTCCAGCGCCCGCGACAGCCGGCGCGATCCGGCGGTCGACGCTGCCGGCATGGCCCGCTTGCCCAGGCGAAGCAGCATGGCGCGCCGCCACAGCCAGGCGACCGGCAGCCCCACGGTCTGCAGCAACCGGGCCCGGCGCAGTATGTCGTAGACCCAGGAGCGGGGTTTTTCCTGGCCGGCGGTCTGCTCGAAACGGAACTTGTCGGCCCAGGCGACAACAGGCCGGAACAGCAGCTGGTCATAGAGCAGGATGAGCACGCCCATCGCCAGCACCGCCCAGGTGACGGCTGTGAAATCCTGCTTATCGATGGCCAGCGCCAGCCAGGAGCCGATGCCGGGCAGCTGCACGGTGGTGTTGCCGACGGTGATGGCTTCCGAAGCGACGACGAAGAACCAGCCGCCGGACATCGACATCATGGTGTTCCAGACCAGGCCGGGGGCCGCGAACGGCGCCTCCAGCCGCCAGAACCGCTGCCAGGCCGACAGGCCGAAGCCACGGCTGACCTCGTCGAGATCGCCGGGCACCGTGCGCAGCGACTGGTAGAAAGAGAACGCCATGTTCCAGGCCTGGCTGGTGAAGATGGCGAAGATAGCCGCGCATTCGGCGCCGAATTGGCTGCCGGGAAACAGACCCATGAAGAAGGTCACGGTGAAGGTGAGAAAACCCAGCACCGGCACCGATTGCAGGATGTCGAGCGCGGGAATGATCACCATCTCGGCACGGCGGCTCTTGGCGGCCAGCGTCGCCACGGTGAAGGTGAAGATCAACGAGACGATGATGGCCGCGAACATGCGCAGCGTGGTGCGCAGCGCGTATTCCGGCAAATTGGCGAGATCGAGCGTCACCGGCGAGCTGGTGAGCAGCGTGCTCGGCGCGCGCATGCCGGCCGCGCCATGCGCCAGCAGCACCAAAAGCGCTACCAGCATGGCAAAGGCGATGGTGTCATAGATGTTGGGGGCGATGCGTCCGCGGGCAAGCGCCGCGGCCTCGCCGAGGGAATTGCGGTTGTGGGGCAGGAAGATCATGGCGGGCCTCCGAATGATGGGCCGATTGCGGTATGGCTTGGGAGAGGGTGATTGCGGGCATGCGCAACGCTGCGACCGGGAGGCGGTCGCGCCGAGCGCCAAGGC
The DNA here is from genome assembly GCF_014189455.1 of Mesorhizobium huakuii. Taxonomy (NCBI): domain Bacteria; kingdom Pseudomonadati; phylum Pseudomonadota; class Alphaproteobacteria; order Hyphomicrobiales; family Phyllobacteriaceae; genus Mesorhizobium; species Mesorhizobium huakuii. Next base: position 211,893 of record NZ_CP050296.1, on the reverse strand, counting down.
TCGGCCGTCAGTGCGGAGATTTGGGTCGCGTCGAAGAGGGGCTCAGGCAGCGCGCTGCGGGAGGACCGTTCGACGACTGACGCCCTCTTCGGAAACGGGTTTTTGCTCCTGCGTCCAGCGGCACTCCAGGCGGCCGCTCACCGTGCCGCGTCGCCAGACGCAGACGAGCCTTGTCGGCGGCATGGTGAAGCCGGCTTTGCCCGCCAGGCCGCGCGTTGTTCCAACGGACGGGCGTGCGGTCGAAGCGGAACGCGCGACAGGGCGCGTGGGGAAAGGGATGACGTTGGTGTTCATGGCTCACCTCTTGCGGTCCGGCGGGACGGCAAGGCGAGCCGAAGGCGGGTTATGCCCTGCCCAGGCCCGACCGGCGCCACATGCCGGAAACCAAATCTGTTGACGGGGCCAGTGTCCGGACCGTGCCTGGGGCTTGATCCGGACAGCGACTGGGATAGCTGTCCATAACCTGTTCGATCTCGAATTGATGCTCGGTCATCCGAAGCCACGCCGCCTTACGCCCGCTGCTCGCGAGGTGTCAACGCGGGGCGCCGGAATCTTAAGTATATGGCCTGATACCAAGGCATAAGGAGGCAGGCCACGCGGCAAGGGATTCACCAGCAATGCATTGAAAAGTAGAGATTTATTTGCTGCCTTGAAGCGGTCAGATTCCGAGCTTGCCAGCCATTTTTATCAGCTCGGCCAGCGAGCCGGCCTGCATCTTGCGCATGGCCCGCGCCCGGCGGACCTTGACGGTTATCTCGCTGACGCCGAGGTCGCCGGCGACCTGCTTGTTGAGCCGCCCCTGCACCACCAGCACCACGACACTGCGCTCGCCATCGCTCAGCGTCGCCAGGCGCTCGCGCAAGATGGCGAGTTCGGCCGCTTGTGCCCGCCGCAGCCGGTCCTTGTCCAGGGCTGCGGCGATGGCATCGAGCAGGTCCTGTTCGCGGAACGGTTTTGGCAGGAAATCGACGGCGCCGGTCTTCATCGCCTGCACCGACATGGCGATGTCGCCATGGCCGGTCATGATGATCACCGGCAGCGGGGCATCCGAAAGAGCGAGCTCCTTCTGGAAATCCATGCCGCTCTTGCCGGGCAGGCGCACGTCGAGCACCAGGCAGGAGGGAATATCGGGCCTCGGCGCGCCCAGGAATTCGGCGACCGAACCGAAACACCTGATGTCAAGCCCTACCGAGCGCAGCAGGCTGTCGAGCGCTTCGCGCATGGCGGGGTCGTCGTCGATGACGAAAACGATCTGTTCTGGCTCGTTCATTGGCTTCACCGGTCTGGTCCGCGCGACCCTGTCCTGCCGGCCGGCAGCGAGAAGCGGAAGGCGGCGCCGCGCGGTACCACCGGTTCCGCCCAGATGCGCCCGCCATGGCTCTCGACGATCGAGCGGCTGATGGCAAGCCCCATGCCCATGCCGTCCGGCTTGGTGGTGTAGAAGGCATCGAAAAGATGGTCCATCTGCACGCCGTCCAGGCCACGGCCGGAATCGCGGACGGCAATTATGACCTCACCCGGTTTGCCGAGGCTGGTCTGCACCGTCACGTCGCGCACGCTCTCATCCTTCACCGCCTCCAGGGCATTGAGGGTCAGGTTGAGAATGACCTGCTGGATCTGCACCGGGTCGACCTGGATCTGAGGAAGGCCGCTGGCCAGTTCAGTCCGCAAGGCGGCGTGGTTCCGGCCGGCCTCGTTCTGGACCAGGGGCAACGTCTCCGTGACCGTCTTGTTGACGTCGAGCCAGATCGCCTTGCCGGCGGCTTTCCGGGTGAGCCCGCGCAGGCGCTTGATCAGTTCGCTGGCGCGTTCAGCGTCCCTGACGATGCGCTCGGCCGCCTTGCCGGCCTCATCGCGATTGCCGCCCGCCAGCCAGCGCTGGGCAGCGTTGCCGTTGAGCACGATCGCCGCCAGCGGCTGGTTGAGCTCGTGGGCGATCGAGGCCGTCAATTCGCCCAGCATCGTCACCCGCGTGATGTGGGCGAGTTGCGCCTGCGCCTCGCGCGCGGACGCCTCGGCGGCGGCGGTGCGCAGCGCCAGATAGGCGGTGACGGCGATAGCCACCAGGCTGATGGCGCAGTTGACCACGCCCGCCGGCATGGACCCGGCCCGCGTCAGGAAAAAACTCAGCACGGTGAGCGCCATGCAGGCCGCCGCCACGATCGCCACGCCGCGACGGTCGAGATAGCGGACCGCGATCAGGACAACCGCGACATAGAAGACCGCGACCGCGATCTCGAGATTGGTGATCGTATCGGCAAGGAAGATCGCCGCCGCCAGCAGCACAAGCAGGGCCGGCAGCAGCGGTCGGCGCCGGAGGAGCGGCCCAAGGAGCGGCAAGGATGATCTTGCAGAAATGCCGGCCTCCTTGCTGATCGAATTGCCGCGACGGACAGCAGGACATTACCGCGCCGTCTTTCAGCCCGGCAAGGCGCTGCGATATCGCAGCGTAGCCGGGAGCACGCTCCAACTTTCGCTTTCGACTGACTGCCTTGCCATTGGCAATTGACGCATGCCGTGCAGAAATGAGCTTCATGCGCGAAGCCCTGATCGCAGCGGTAATTTTCCTGTGCCTGGTGGCCGCCCCGCTGGTCAGCATGGCAATCTGGCCGAGGCTGCCGGCCAGGCATCGCGACGACGATACAAACAATGTCGTGCGGCTCGCCGCCAATCTGTTCGGCGTCATGACCTCGCTGGTGCTCGGCCTGATGATCAACTCGGCCAAGAACACCTTCGAATCGATCGATCACAATGTGCACGCCTATGCGACGGAGCTGATCCTTCTGGACCGGACATTGCGCCAATACGGCCCTGAAGCCGACGCGGTGCGCGAACCGCTGGTCGCCTATGTGCAGCGTGTGGCGGCCGGCTCGATGAAAACCAGCGAAACGCCTGTCGTGTCCAACCAGCTATCCGAACATTTGCTGACGGAGATCGGCACAAGGCTGAACGCTCTGGCGCCGCCCGATGCGACGCATGGCATGCTGTTGCAGGATGCCCGCCAGCGCTTGCAGAAAGTGCTGGAAATGCGCTGGGTGCTGATCGAGCAGTCGGAGGGCGCCATCCCCGGGCCGCTGATCGCCATGCTGGTTGCGTGGCTGGGGCTGATCTTCGCCAGTTTCGGATTCAGGGCGCCGAGGAACGCGATCACTTTTGCAACCTTCGTGGTTTCCGCCGCGCTGATCGCCGGAGCGATCTACCTGATCCTGGACATGGACGTGCCGTTCTCCGGCCCGATCCAGATTTCGCCGGCGCCGCTGGAGCGGGCGCTGGCGGAATTGCAGCGATGAGGCGGAACCGGCGGCGGCTCCGAGGCATTCATGGGAATGGCTCACGGAGGACGATATGGGTTTCGACCAGTATCACGAACCGCCTGAAGAACTGTCGCAGAAGGTGCGGACCTTTGCCCGCATGATCACCTCGCTGATCGAGGAGGCGGAGGCGATCGGCTGGTACGAGCAGCGCATCTCGGTGGAGAAGGACCCGCAGGCGCGCGCCATCATGAAGAACGCGCAAGGCGAGGAGTTCAAGCATTTCGGCATGGATCTGGAATTCCTGCTGCGCCAGAAGAAGGATTGGCGGGCGGAACTGAAGGAAATCCTGTTCACGACTGGCGATATCGTCAAGGCCGGCGAGCGGGGCGAGAAGAAGGTGGATTGATAGCCCTAGTCTAACGGCTCCATCAATCGCTGTCGCGGGCGATCAGCTCCAGCGGCCAGACTTCGTGGATGATGCGCGGGCCCTCGGGGCCGGCGAAGGCGGGAAGGGAGGCCAGCAGCATTTCGGCCAGGCGCCGGCCCATCGGCTCCAGCGCCGGACGGAAGGCGGTCAGCGCCGGCGAGAAATAGCGGCAGAGCGGCGTGTCGACGATGACGATCACCGCGATATCATGGCCTGGCCTGATGCCCATCTCGGCCAGCGCCTTGCAGCCGCCGAGCGCCATGGCGTCGTTGTTGAAGATGATGGCGGTGGGCCGGTCCTTGGAGAGCATCACGCGCGGCGTCACCTGGTACCCGCCGGCCTCGTTGATGAAGCCGTCGGCGATCAGGCCGGGGTCGACTTCGATGCCGTGTCGCTGCAGCGCCTTGCGGTAGCCGTCCAGGAACAGGTAGCCGAAGTTGAGATCATGCGAAGGGCGGATGGCAGCGATGCGGCGGTGGCCGCGCGCGACCAGCCGGTCGACCGCGTCGCAGCCGGCTTTCTCGAAATCGATATCGAGCGAAGGATAGGTGTCGCCGCCGGATTGACTTCGGCCAAGCGTGGCGAAGGGAAAGCCGGCCTTGCTGAGATAGTCGATCCGATCGTCTTCCCGCCGTGTATTGGCCAACACGACCGCGTCGGCCCGGCGCGTCTCAACCACGCGGCGCAGCCTCTCCTGCTGATATTGGCCGGGCTCACCCATGACGACCATCAGATCCAGGTCATAGTCGGCAAGCCGGCCCTGCAGACCGATCAGGAATGGAATGAAGAACGGTTCGCCATATTGCTGGTCGCCCGGATGCGGCTGCAGCATGAAGGCGATCGAACGGGTGGCGCCCTGGCGCAGGCTGCGGCCGGACTGGTTGGGTGAATAATTCAGCTTTTTGGCGGCGTCGAGCACGCGCTGGCGGGTGTCGGCATTGACGTCGGCGCGGCCGTTCAGCGCCCGCGACACGGTGCCGATCGAAATGTTCAGATGACGCGCGAGGTCGTGGATGCTGGACGCCAAAGATCATTCTCCCCCTGCCTTGGCTAGCACCGGCTGCCGCTCAGGCCAAGGCTTCGGGACGATTTTTGAGAGCAGCCGATTGACATTCTACGCTATCGGGTGTGTTCTCGTAAACGTTTACGGAAAAACGTTTACGGTGATGCCGTGAATGCCGTGACGATCGGTCTGGAGGGACCGGACGGGAGGAATGCCGGATGATGAATGTCGTCCTCGTCGGCTGTGGCGCGATGAGCAGGCAGTGGCTCGATGCCGCGAGGCAGATCGACGGGCTCGCCATTGTCGGCCTTGTCGATCTCGACGCCGAACGGGCGCAGGCGAGGGCGCGCGAATACGACCTCGCCGGCATAGTCATCGGCACCAGCCTCGACGCAGTGCTCGACCAGACCAGCCCTGACGCGGTGTTCGATGTCGTGGTCCCTGCCGCCCGTCGCGAAGTCGCGCTTTCAGCCTTCGCCCACAATTGCCATCTGCTGACCGAAAAGCCGTTGGCCGACAGTCCGGAGAATGCTCGCGCCATCATCGCCGCCGCCCGCCAGGCGGGACGCATTCATGCGGTGGTCCAGAACCGCCGCTATGTCGCCAATGTCAGGCGCATCCGACGCTTTCTCGATTCCGGCGCCATAGGCACGCCGACCAGCATCCATGCCGATTTCTTCGTCGCGCCGCATTTCGGCGGCTTTCGCGAGGAGATGGCGCATGTGCTTTTGCTCGACATGGCGATCCACACATTCGACGCCGCTCGCTACATGGCCGGCGGCGAACCGGCCAGCGTCTATTGCCAGGAGTGGGAGCCGGCCAATTCCTGGTATCGGCAGGGTTCGTCGGCAAGTGCGGTCTTCGATCTCGGCGGCGGCAAGGTTTTTACCTATGCCGGCTCCTGGTGCGCCGACGGCTTTCGCACCAGCTGGGAGGGCAGCTGGCGCATCGTTGCCGAGCGCGGCAGCCTGTTGTGGGACGGCCATGACGGGCTGAAGGCGGAGGTGGTTGCGTCCGGCCGCGACGGTATCATCGACAAGACCCAGCCGATCGAGGTGCCGCTGCTCGACCCTGCCGATCGTGTCGGCGGCCATCTCGGCATCATCCAGGATTTCATGCGCGCGGTCGAAACCGGCACCGAGCCGGAAACGCATGGCGCCGACAACATCAAAAGCTTGGCCATGGTTTTCGGCGCCATCGAAAGCGCCGAGACCGGTCGGCGCGTGGCAATTGCAAGGGAAGAACTGTGATGCCAAACCCGCTTCTCGACATCAGGATCGGCACCATGGTGCGGGCCAATCTCGACGACCCGGCAGCCTATATCAAGCAGATCCTGCCGCTCGGTTTCGAAAGCATCCAGCCCTTCTTCTGGCAGACCTTGGGCGGCAAGGACCTTCCACGCCTTGCCGGCCAGATCCGCGAGGCGATCGGCGATGCCGATGTCATCGTGTCTTCCCTGGGCGTGTTCGGCAATCCGCTGGAGGATGGCGAGGTCGATCGCGGTGTGCTTGCGGCTTGGGAAACGGTCATCGACAACGCGCATCTGTTCGGCACTTCGATGGTCAGCGGCTTCACCGGGCGCCTGCGCGGCAAGAAGCTGACCGACAGCCTGCCGCGCTTCCGCGAAGTGTGGGGTCCGCTGGCAAAACGCGCCGCCGACAAGGGCGTGCGCATCGCCTTCGAGAATTGCGCCATGGATGGCAACTGGGCCGCCGGCGACTGGAACATCGCCCACAATCCGGATGCCTGGGAGCTGATGTTCAACGAATTGCCTGATGAGAACCTTGGCCTCGAATGGGAACCCTGCCATCAGCTCGTCTATCTGATCGATCCGATGCCGCAAATCCGCAAATGGGCACCGCGCATCTTCCATGTCCATGGCAAGGACGCCACCGTGCGTTGGGATGTCATCCGCGAGCACGGCGTTTTCGGCCGGCTGCCCTTCGTGCAGATGCGCACGCCGGGCTTCGGCGACAGCGACTGGACGCGGGTGATCAGCGAATTGCGGCTGGCCGGCTACAAGGGCGCCATCGACATCGAGGGCTGGCACGACCCGGTCTATCGCGGCGATCTCGAAATCACCGGGCAGGCGCGGGCGCTGGACTATCTCAAGCAATGCCGGGGAGGCGCCAGCTACCTGCCAAATCCGACGTGAAGCCAAACTTGATGTGAGAATTGGCCGGCGGGAGGAGCCGGCCGTCAGTGCCAATGCCAGCAAATCGTCAAAGCCCTCGGCTGACGAGGGAAACAATGGGAGGACAAGTGCATGAGCATAGCGATCAGAACGACATTTTTGCGCACGGCCGTCATGGCGGCCACCACGGCGCTCTGCGCCGCCGTCTCGACCTTGCCGGCACGGGCGCTCGACGCCCAATGGTGCAAGGATGTCCATATCCGCTTCTTCGTCGGCGGCGCCGAGGGCGACGCTTTCGGCACCATCGTCTATAATGGCGCCAAGCAGGCGGCGGCCGATCTCGGGCCGAAGGTCGACTACATCTTCTCGGGCTGGGACGTCGAGAAAATGGTGCAGCAATTGCGCGAGGCGGTTGCGGTTAAGCCCGGCGGCATCGCCATGATGGGCCATCCCGGCGACGACGCGATCATGCCGCTGGCCGAGCAGGCGCACAAGGACGGCATCAAGATGATGTACCAGAACGTGCCGGTGCCGAAGGTGACGGCGGCGTTTGGCGGCGGCTATGTCGGCGCCCAGCAGGAGCAGCAGGGCCGCGCGCTCGGTGCCGAGGCGTTCAAGCTGGCCGGGCTGAAATCCGGTGACAAGGCGATCATGATCGGTCCCTTCGACAATGAGAGCCGAGGCGCACGCGAGCGCGGGACAGTCGCCGCATTGAAAGAGGCCGGCGTCGATGTCGTTCAAATCAATTCTGTACCCGAGTGGGCAGCCGATCCGAATCTCGCCATCCCGGTGATCACCGCGGCCTTGCTCAACAACCCCAATGTCAAGGCGGTCGGCTATCCCGGCGGCCAGATGCTCGGCAATGTGCCGACATACATGCAGGCCGCGGGCCGGAAGCCGGGCGATATCTTCAATTTCGGCTTCGACACCAGCCCGCAGATCGTCGAGGGTTTCAAGGGCGGCTGGGTGCAACTGACGGCCGACCAGCAGCCGTTCATGCAGGGCTATCTGCCGATCCTCAGCCTCTGCCAGCAAGTGGTGCTGGGGCTGGCACCGATGAATGTCGACACGGGCGCCGGCTTCGTCACGCCGCAGAACTATGAGATCGTCTCAGAGCTCGCCAAGCAGGCGCTGCGCTGACCTCCCAAGGCTGCCGGCCGGGCCAATCCCGGCCGGCAGGACCGCCGGCGAACAGGCCGGCAAGCGACAATGAAAGCGAGGATCCGATGGCCGAACGCATCATCGAACTGCGCGATATCAAGAAGTCCTATGGTCAGGTGTATGCGCTGGGCGGCGTCGATCTCAGCGTCGACCGCGGCGAGGTGGTCGGGCTGATCGGCGACAATGGTGCCGGCAAGTCGACGCTGATCAAGATCCTGTCCGGCGTGGTCAGGCCGACCAGCGGCGAGATCCTCGTGCGCGACAGACCGGTGAGCGGCTGGAGTGCGGCGCGCTCGCGCGATGCCGGCATCGAGACGGTGTTCCAGGACCGGGCGCTGGCGGTGCAGCAGACCATCGTGCGCAACATCTTCATGGGCCGCGAGCTGACCGGCTTCATGGGCTGGCTGAAGGTCAACAAGGAGATCGAGGAGGCAAGCCGGCTGATGCGCGAGATCGGCTTCACCTCGAAAGTGTTCACGCCGCACTCGATCGTCGGCCAGCTCTCGGGCGGCGAACGCCAGGGCGTGGCGATCGCCCGCGCCATTTACAAGCAGGCGGAGCTGATCATCCTCGACGAACCGACCACTGCGCTGTCGCTGACCGAGACCGCCAAGGTCTTCCATTTCGTGCGCCAGGTGCGGGCGAGCGGACGCTCGATCCTGTTCATCGGCCATAACATCCATCATGTCTTCGACATCGCCGACCGCTTCGTCGTGCTCGACCGCGGCAAGGTGGCGCTGACCGCCGACCGCAGCGCGATCAGGTCGGCGGAGGAACTGATTAATTTCATGGAAGACGTCGCGCATCCCGGCGGATTGGCCGGACTGCACGAGGCCGTCGAAGCGGAGCAGCAAGCACGATGAGCAAGACCATGGAACCCGATCTCGAAAGTCCTCTCAGCGCGCATGGCGGATCCGCCCGCAAAGAGTGGAAACATCCATCCGATCACTGGCTGCGCGGCTTCGTCCTCGACAACCGCGCCTCGCTTGGCACGCTCGCCGTGTTCATCGTCATGATGGCGGTGTTCATGATCGCCAACCCGACCGTGTTCACCACCTGGTATCTCTACAGTTCCGTGCTGACGACGCTGCCTGTTGCGCTGTTCGTGGTGGTGCCGCTGGTGTTCGTCGTCACTTGCGGCGAGATCGACCTGTCGTTTCCGGCGACGATGGGTTTTGCCTCCTGGGTCTTCGCGCTGGTGGTCCAGGCCGGCTACGATCCGTTCCTCGGCATCGTCGCCGCGCTCGTCACCGGCATGCTGCTCGGCTTCCTCGTCGGGTCGCTGGTCGTCTATGGCGGGCTGTCGTCGCTGATCGCCACGCTCGGCATGAACTTTTTGCTGCGCGGCCTGATCCAGATCATCAACGAAGGCAAGTCGATGGCGCTGACCGGCCTTGCCGACACCCCGGCCTACAAGATCTTCTCCAGCCAGGTTTACGGCATTCCGGTGCAGATCTTCTGGGCCATCACCTTCGTCGTGCTGTCGGCGATGCTCTACAACCGCCACCGCTTCGGCGCGCAGGTGAAGGTGGTCGGCGACAATCCCGACAGCGCCCAGCAGATGGGCATCGACGTCAAGCGCGTGCGGGTGAAAGTGTTCGTCTTCGTCGGCATAGGGGCCGCGATCGCCGGCACCTTCTCGGTTATGATCAACTTCACCTGGTGGCCGACCGCCGGCGACGGCTATCTCCTGCCGGTGCTGGCCTCCGTCTTCGTTGGCGGCACCCCGACCTGGGGCGGCATCGGCACGGTTGCCGGCGGAGCGATCGGCGCGGTGACCGTGTCGTTCATCCAGACCGGCGTCGTGGCGGCGGGCCTGAGCGGCTTCTACGTGCAGTTCTTCAACGGGCTGATCATCATCCTGTCGCTGCTCGGGCACAAGTGGAACCAGGCACGGTACAGGTGAGGGGCTGAACCGCCGTCGGGCGCGGCTCACACCGCCGCGACAAACCCGTCCAGCACGCGTTTCTGGCCGGCCTTGTCGAAATCGATGGTCAGCTTGTTGCCTTCGATGGCCGAAATGTTGCCGTTGCCGAATTTCTGGTGGAAGACGCGGTCGCCGACGCTGAAGGCGGATGGCGTGTCGGAGACGGATTTGGCGACCAGTTCGCCGTCGATGGTGCGGCCCTTGACCGAAGTGCGGCCGGCGCCGTAGCCGCTGTCGGTTTCGCCATAGCCGATGCGCTCGACCTGATGGCCGGAGCGCGTGCCCCAGTTGCGGTCGGTCGCTTCGGTGCGGTTGGCCTGTGCGCGCTGCCAGCCCGGTGTCGAATAGGTGTTGGAGAAGGCGCCGGACTTTTCGGTGTTGGCGCCGACATTGTCGAAGCGCGAGGCGCCATACGGGTTCTGCCGGCCGCCACGGCCCGACGCGAAGGAGCCGCCGCCATAGGGATTGCCGTAGCCGCCATAGGAATTGCCGCTTTCGGCGATCTCGACATGCGATTCCGGCAGTTCCTCGAGGAAGCGCGACGGGATGGTCGATTGCCAGAGCCCGTGGATCAGGCGGTTGGAGACGAACCAGAGATGCAGGTTCTTCTTGGCCCGCGTCAGGCCGACATAGGCCAGCCGGCGCTCTTCCTCCAGACCGGAGCGGCCGCCTTCATCCAGCGCGCGCTGGTGCGGGAACAGGCCTTCCTCCCAGCCGGGGAGAAAAACGGTCTCGAATTCGAGGCCTTTGGCTGAATGCAGCGTCATGATGGAGACGGCGTCCTGTCCGGCATTCTGCTCGGCATCCATGACCAGCGCCACATGTTCGAGGAAGGAGCGCAGCGACTCGTACTCCTCCATCGAGCGGATCAGTTCCTTCAGATTCTCCAGCCGGCCCGGCGCTTCGGCCGAACGGTCGTTCTTCCACATGTCGGTGTAGCCGCTCTCCTCGAGAATGGTCTCGGCGAGTTCGGTGTGCGGCTTGGTTTCCAGCGCCTTCTGCCAGCGTTCGAAATTGGCGGCGACTTCGCGCAGTGCGGCGCGCGGCTTCGGCTTCAACTCGTCGCTTTCGGCGAGGTTGCCGGCGGCCTCCAGCATCGGAATGCGCAGCGCGCGCGCCGTGTCGTGGATCTGGCGGATGGTGGCTTCGCCCAGCCCGCGCTTCGGCACATTGACGATGCGCTCGAAGGCGAGGTCGTCGCCACTGTTGGCGACGACACGGAAGAAGGCCAGCGCGTCACGGATTTCCATGCGCTCGTAGAAGCGCGGGCCGCCGATGACGCGGTAGTTGAGGCCGAGCGTGATGAAGCGATCCTCGAAGGCGCGCATCTGGAAAGACGCGCGCACCAGGATCGCCATGTCGTTGAGATTGTGTTTCTGGCGCTGATAGGCCTCGATGGTCTCGCCGATGGCGCGGGCTTCCTCCTCGGAATCCCAGGCGGCGTGGACATTGACCTTGCCGTCTTCGGGATCGTTGCGGTCGGTGAACAGCGTCTTGCCGAAACGGCCTTCATTGTGGGCGATGAGGTGAGAGGCGGCGCCAAGGATGTGCGCGGTGGAGCGGTAGTTGCGCTCCAGCCGGATGATGGTGGCGCCCGGGAAATCCTTGTCGAAGCGCAGGATGTTGTCGACCTCGGCGCCGCGCCAGCCATAGATCGACTGGTCGTCGTCGCCGACGCAGCAGATGTTTACAGTGGCGCGGCCTTCGCCCCGCTGCGCCAGGAGCCGCAACCACATATATTGGGCGGTGTTGGTGTCCTGGTATTCGTCGACGAGGATGTATTTGAAGCGCCGGTGATAGTCCTTCAGCACGTCCGGATTGGCGCGGAAGATGCGGATCGGATGGCAGAGCAGGTCGCCGAAATCGCAGGCGTTCAGCGTCTGCAGCCGCTCCTGATAGGCCTTGTAGAGCTCGCGGCCCTTGCCGTTGGCGAAGCTGCGCGCGTCGCCTTCGGCGATATCGGCCGGACCTTGGCCCTTGTTCTTCCAGCCGTCGATCATCTGTGCGAACTGCTTGGCCGGCCAGCGCTTGTCATCCAGCCCCTCGGCCTGGATCAGCTGCTTGATCAGCCTGATGACATCGTCGGTGTCGAGGATGGTGAAGTCGGAACGCAAGCCGGCAAGCTCGGCATGACGGCGCAAAAGCTTGACGCCGATCGAGTGGAACGTGCCGAGCCACGGCATGCCCTCAACATTGCCTTCGCCAATCAGGATGCCAATGCGCTGCTTCATCTCGCGCGCGGCCTTGTTGGTGAAGGTCACGGCCAGGATCTGCGACGGGAAGGCCTTGCCGGTGGCGAGGATGTGGGCAATGCGCGTGGTCAAGACACGGGTCTTGCCGGTGCCGGCGCCGGCGAGCACCAGAACCGGGCCTTCGGTGGTTTCCACCGCCAGCCTTTGTTCGGGATTGAGCCCCTTCAGATAGTCGGGTGCACTGTTCTGGCCGCCGCGGGCAGCCATGGCGCGCGCGGCAATGCCCGACGGGGCCGTGGGCCGCGCATTGGGTTCGTCGAAAAAGGGCATGTCTTCCGAAAAGCCGGACATCTCCCCCGAATGTAGTGATTCGGGAGGGAAAGACCAGAACTGTCTACGTTTTGTTCCCGGCAAAGTGCCTGATATGGCGGTTCAAGCCTTGCGGTAACCGAGGGCGACGAAAAATCGATGGCCGAACGACCGCGCCTCGTCCGTCATCACCGCGCCGAGGGCGACCTGCATTTGGTCGTAATAGCGGCCGCCGGCGGGTGAGGCCAGGAAGGCCTCATAGAGCTTCAGGTCGGCCATGGACATATCCCGGTAGATATAGGCCGCAGATTCCATGGCATCGCTGTCGATGTCACGGCGAAGCCCTTCGGTTTGCTTGCGCAGCAGGGCCATAACCTGGTCGTCGGGCAGGGGCTTTCCGGCCGCGCCCAGCATTTCGGTGAGCATCGCATAGCCCATGTTCAAGGCGACGGCTTCGCCAGTGTCGACGGCGGAGATATCGTCCATCATTGTCCTGTACAATGCGAGCCGGGCCGGATCCTTGGATGGAAGCTCGCCGAGGATTTTGGCGCCCTCGATCTTCTTGGCCTCCTTTGCTTCCGGTGCGGCAGCCTGGATCTCCAGCGCCGTGACCTGTTTGCCCAAGGGCGAAGCATAGAAAACAGCGAGGTCGGAAAGATCCTTGGCGCTGAGCTTGTCCGCCATACGCGCCTCGATGGCTGCCTCCATCTTGTTGGGGTCAAAGGCACCTTCCATGGCGGCGGCAAGGGCGTCCAGGACCTTTTGTGGCGGCGTTCCCGGCGCCGATTTCACGGCCGCGGTGAAACCCGGGCCAATGCCCATCAGCATCTCGTGAAAGCCGTTCGCCTTGTTGATCTCGCTGATTGTCTGCGCCGGCGCGGCGACAGTGCCAGCAATGAGCGGGACGAGGCAGTAGAGCACAAGCGCCATGCGCGTCAGCGGCGGAAGGAACGACGTCATTTTGCTTGGCTCCACGGGAGAGATGACCAGTGGAGACTGCTGGAAAACCCTGACGCAGGCAAGATGAATTGCCACCTTGGCGTGTGGGTCAGCTTGACAGGCGGGGCAGGCGGGAGAAAGCTGGGCCGAGGGCAGGAACGGTGCACCGGGGTCGCCCATGGCCGCGCCAGCGCGCAACAGTCGAAGGAGTATCATCTTGGCTGTCACCATCACCTCCCTCATCCTCTTTCTCCTCGGTCTGGCGCTCGGCGCGGGTGGTGTCTGGTTGGCCTCGCTGGGAGGCAGCTGGTACTACATCATCGTCGGCCTGGCCTTCCTGCTCGCTGCCTGGCTGCTCTACCGGCGCCGTTCCACGGCACTGTGGCTCTACGCGGCGATCGTGATCGGTACGCTGGCCTGGGCGGTCTGGGAAACCGGCTTCGACTGGTGGGAACTCGGCCCGCGCGGCGGCATCATCGTGCTGGTGGCGCTGTGGCTGCTGACGCCGTGGGCACGGCGCGGCCTTGCCGGTCCTGATGGGCGTGCGCCGCTGATCCTGGCGGTGCTGGCCTCGCTGGCGGTGGCCGGTTATTCGATGACCACGGACCCGAAGGACATTGCCGGCGCGCTCGACACCGACAAGGTGATCCCCAACGCCAATCTGGGCAATGATGTGCCGGCGAGCGAATGGCACTTCTATGGCCGCACGCAATTTGGCCAGCGCTATTCGCCGCTCGACCAGATCACGCCGGACAATGTCGCCAGTCTGCAGCCGGCCTGGACCTACCGCACCGGCGATGTGAAGGGGCCGGACGACATTGGCGAGACCACCTATCAGGTGACACCACTCAAGATCGGCGACACGCTCTACATCTGCACGCCGCACAATTTCGCCATCGCCGTGGATGCCGCGACCGGCAAGGAGAAATGGCGCTACGATCCCAAGATCAAGCTCGACAAGGACCGCCAACACCAGACGTGCCGCGGCGTGTCCTATTATGCCGATGCCGCAATTGCCGCCGGCCAGCCCTGCGCGACCCGCGTCTACCTGCCGACCTCGGATGCGCGGCTGATCGCGCTCGACGCCGCCAGCGGCCAGGTCTGTCCCGCCTTCGCCGAGGCCGGCACGCTCAATTTGTTGACCGGCATGCCCTATCCGAAGTCGGGCTATTATTACTCGACCTCGGCACCGCTGATCGCTGGCGGCAAGATCATCGTCGGCGGCGCCGTCAACGACAATTATTCGACGCAGGAGCCGTCCGGCGTCATCCGCGCCTATGATGCGGCTACCGGCAAACTGATCTGGAACTGGGATTCCGGCAATCCGGACCAGACGACGCCGCTGCCGGCCGGCCAGACCTACACCGCCAACTCGCCCAACATGTGGTCGACGCCGAGCGCCGACGAGAAGCTCGGCCTGCTCTACGTGCCGCTCGGCAACCAGACGCCGGACCAGCTCGGCGCCGGGCGCAGCGCCAATGTCGAGAAATTCTCCTCCTCGATCACCGCGCTCGACCTGAACACCGGGCAGTTGAAATGGGTGCGGCAGACCGTGCATCACGATCTGTGGGACATGGACGTGCCGGCGCAGCCGAGCCTGATCGACATCACCAAGGCCGACGGCTCGGTCGTACCGGCGCTGGTCGGGCCGACGAAGCAGGGCGACCTCTATGTGCTTGACCGACGCACCGGCGATCCGGTGATCGCGGTCAAGGAAGTGCCGGCGCCCGGCGGCGCCATTGAGGGTGACAAGGCCTCACCGACGCAGCCTTCGTCCGATCTCTCCTTCAACCCGAAGCCGCTGACCGATGCCGATATGTGGGGCATCACCATGTTCGACCAGCTGGCCTGCCGGATCGCCTTCCACAAATTGCGCTACGAAGGCCGCTACACGCCGCCCTCGCTGCAGGGATCGCTGATCTATCCCGGCAATTTCGGTACCTTCAACTGGGGCGGGGTGGCGGTCGATCCGGTGCGGCAAGTGATGTTCGGCATGCCGACCTATCTCGCCTTCACATCGAGACTCATTCCCCGCGCCGACGTGCCGCCGCCGGGCGACGACACCAAGGGCAGCGAACAAGGGCTGAACCGCAACGAGGGCGCGCCCTATGCGGTGGTGATGGGACCGTTTCTGTCGCCGCTCGGCATTCCCTGCCAGGCGCCGCCCTGGGGTTATGTCGCCGGCGTCGATCTCAGAACCGGCGCGATCGCCTACAAGCACCGCAACGGCACCGTCTACGACATGACGCCGCTGCCGCTGCCGCTCAAGGTCGGGGTGCCCGGCATTGGTGGGCCGATGATCACCGCCGGCGGCGTCGCCTTTCTCGGCGCGGCGGTCGATGACTATCTGCGCGCCTATGATTTGACGTCAGGCAAACAGCTCTGGCGGGCCCGATTGCCGGCAGGCGGGCAGTCGACGCCAATGACCTATACGGTCGCCGACGGGCGCCAGTTCGTGGTCATCGTCGCCGGCGGCCACGGCTCGGTCGGCACCAAGCCGGGGGATTATGTGATGGCCTACGCGCTGCCGAAGTAGCTGGGGTCGCGCCAGCCGAAAGCGGTCTCGGCGTCTAGCCGAGTCCCAAATGGTTCTTCAGGCCGGGCACGGAGCCGAGCACCTGGTTGGTCAAGTCTGGGCCGGCGGCGGCTTCTGCCTGCTGGACCAGTGTGGCGCCGGCCTTCTGGATCTGCGCCAGATCGAGGCCGGATGCCTTGAGCGCGGCGAGGCCGTTGACCAGAGCGCCGGCCTTTTCGCCGAGAACGCCGCCAAGCGCGCCTTGCAGCGACGACAGGAAGCCGCCGCCACCGCCGGCAGGAGCGGCGGCCATGACGTCATACTGGTGCGCAAGGTCGTCGGCGCCGGGAATCTTGGCGAAAAACGACGAGGCGCTGGTGCCTTCGGCCTCGTGCTCCAGAACCGAGAAAATGGTGCCGACGACCTTTTCCGTCGTCGCCTGGTCGAGGCCCGCCTTTTGCGAGACGGTGTTCACGATATCCTGGACGTTCATGATCTCACCTCAACCTTGGGTTTTCGTGTTTGCCGGATGGCGCTGGCGGCTGCGGACCTTGACCATGGACTTCCGGCTTGCCGCGACAACGGTCGCGCGCATCGCCAGAAGGGCGGCCGCAGCAACCAAGAGGGCGGTTGCCAGGATCGGCGAGGGCATGGTCATCGGCGTTTCCTTTTCAGATCGGGCCCGTCAGGACCGTGGCCGCGCCATGGGGCGGCCGGATGGTCAGTTTCCCCTACTATTGTGGCAGCGCCACCAGGATTTGTCGCCGATGACAAGAATGTGATGAGGGTTGCCGCCGCTCACCGCACGTCCCGCTGAACGAAAGTGTCACCGAGCCGTGACTGGACGATAGGAGGCTCGCCCCTATCTTGCAAACGGCAAGGATACCAAAGTCGAGACCCTAGAGCCGGATGATTTCAGGTCGAATCGACCTGAAATCTGAATCCGGCTCTAAATCAAAGAGATAGAGCATGATGTCGTCCGAAGACCGCTTCACACTTTTCGGCATCATGCTCTAAGATCGAGGAATGCGCCCGTGACGAAATCCGCCAACAACGAAAAACCCGTCATCACGCAGGCGATGATCGATGCCTATGACGAATATACGCATCTGACGCTCGACCGTCGCCGCTTCATGGAGCAATTGACCAGGCTTGCCGGATCGGGTGCCGCGGCGGCGGCCATCGCGCCGATGCTGGCGGCGAATTCCGCCCAGGCGGCGATCGTTGCCGACAACGATCCGCGGGTGAAGGGCGAGGATATCAGCTATCCCGGCAGCGGCGGTGAGATGAAGGGCTATCTGGTCAAACCGGCGAACCAGACGGGCAAACTCGGCACGGTCATCGTCATCCATGAAAACCGGGGGCTCAACCCGCATATACGGGACGTCGTCCGGCGCGTGGCGCTGGAAGGGTTCGTGGCGCTTGCGCCGGATTTCCTGTCGCCACTCGGCGGCACGCCCGATGACGAGGACAAGGCGCGCGACATGTTCACCAAACTCGATCCGGGGCAGACCGTCGCCAACGCGGTGGCGACCGTCGCCTTTCTCAAGGCCAACAAGGACGGCAACGGCAAGGTCGGCGCCATCGGCTTTTGCTGGGGTGGCGGCACGGCCAACATGCTGGCCGTCAATGCGCCCGATCTCGCTGCCAGCGTCGCCTATTACGGCATGCAGCCGAACGCCGCCGACGCGTCGAAGATCAAGGCCGCTCTGCTGCTGCACTATGCCGGCCCCGACGATCGCACCAATGCCGGCATCGACGCCTTCAAGAAGGAACTCGATGCCGCGCATGTCGAATACAAGGTCTATGTCTATGAAGGCGCCAACCATGCCTTCAACAACGATACGTCGGCGGCGCGCTACGACAAGAAGGCGGCCGATCTCGCCTGGGGCAGGACGATTGCCTTCTTGAAGGAGAAACTGGCGTAGGCGGTTTGCCTAATCCGTGCTCGCCGGCCTGTGGAAGGCAACGCCGGCGACCACCAGCGCAATGCCGAGGCAATCGCTGACGCTTGGAATCTGGCGCAGCACGATGACGCCGATCAGCGTTGCCGTCACCGGCAGCAGCGACAGCATCAGCGCGAAACTCGAGCGCGGCAATCGCGACATGGCAAGTTGGTCGCAGACATAGGGAATGACCGAGGAGCAGATGCCGACGCCGATGGCGGCGATGAGCAGTGGCGGGGAGAAAAAGGCGGGCAGCGCGTCGGTACAGCCGATCGGCAGCACGACGATGAAGGCGACCGCCATGGCGGCGCCAAGGCCGGCAATGCCGTCGCCGGCGCCGGAACGGGCGACGCGGTGGCCGAGCACGATGTAGCCGACGAACAGCGCGCCGTTGAGGAAGGCCCAGAACAGGCCGACGGGATCGCTGGACCATTTGACGTCGATGAGCAGCAAGGTGCCGGTGACGGCCACGGCAAGAGCGGCGAGATTGCGGGCGCTCCTCAAGCCGATCACCGCGACGCCGATGGTGCCGACGAATTCGATCGCCGCCACCAGCGAGATCGGCAAGCGGTCGAGCGCGAGATAGAAGGAACAGTTCATCACCGCCAGGCAGGCGCCGAAAGCCAGCAACAGCAGCCGCGTCGGAGGATCGGCGCGGGCGAAGCTTCGCCAGGGGCGCGTCAACGGCGCGAAGATCAGCGCTGCGGTGGCGATGCGCAGCCACGCCATGCCGAGCACGCCGACATGCGGGAACAGCAGTACGGCGAAGGCCGGGCCGAGATAGTGGAAGATGGCGCTGACGCCGAACCAGACATGCGGCGGCAGTCTTGTCGCCAGGCCGCCAAGGCCAGAGCCGGTGGAGGCGGGGTTAGGCACAGGGCCTGCCGTGGGAGCTTGCGCTTGATCATCCATCGGATCAGTATCGCAGGCATTTTCCGCAGCCTATATGGATGATGATCGATCAGCTGGATCATATCTCTACCGAAAGCAAGGATTTGACCGTGAAACGCCTTCGAACTGAAAATGTCGATCTCGACGCGGCCGACATGAAGATCCTGCGCCTGCTGGAAAAGGATGCGCGGGCCAGCACGGCGGAGCTGGCGCGTTCGGTCGGCCTGTCGGCGCCGAGTGTCGCCGAGCGCATCAAGCGGCTGCAGGAGAACGGCGTGATCGAGGCCTATTGCGTCAGGATCAATCCGGCTGCCCTTGGCCTGAAGCTGTCGGCGTGGCTGCGCATCCGGCCGGTGCCGGGGCAATTGTCGGTTGTCGCCGACATCATCCGCGAGCTGCCGGAGATCGTGCAATGCGACCGGGTGACCGGCGAGGACTGTTTCATCGCGCTCGCGCATGTCGGCTCGGTGGCCGAGCTCGAACGGGTGATCGACCGCATCATCCCCTATGCGATGACCAACACGGCCATCATCCAGTCGTCACCGGTGGTGGCGCGCTCACCGCTGGCGGCGGTGAAGCGATCGCCGTAAACGGCGCAATTTTGATTGGTTTATCCGATGTCTTCCAGACCGACTCGCCGAGGCTAGGCGTGGCCGCGCTTCAGGCGGGCGCGCTTCAAAATGCTGCGCCAGCGGATCATGTCGAACGGGATCGGTTCGTTGTTGTTGGCGATATGGAATATCTCGTTGTCGACGTTCTTGAGCGAACGCCAGAAATCGTAGTCGGTGATGCGCGGATCAGCGGCCAGCCTGTCCACCTCGACCTTGATGTCGGTTTTCATGCACGTCCCTCGAACCGGCTTCGCCCCGCCGCTCGTAAACAACTCTATGCGGATGGTTTTCGACCGCTCCGCTGAGTCGTTCAACGGCTCAATTGGCTTGTTCCCGTTAAATCCTCGGTAAGGTTAACGCCGGTCCAAACCCGCTTCAAGCACCGCTGCCGGTGGATATCGGGGGCTCTGCGATTTTGAGTTCAGGGTGTGGCTTTGAAGTCAGACCCAATGCCTCGCCGGAAGCTGGATGGATATCGGCTTCGTCCTATTTGCGTTTGATGCCGATCGAGCGGCCGGCACGCTCCGGCATCGGCAGCACGGAATGGGCGGCGCGCATGGCTTCGACCTTGGCCAGCACATCGGCGGGGAAGGGCGCGACCTTCGGTCCCGACATGTCGACATGCAGCGACAGCGTCTCGGAGGTGGCGGCGAGCCAGCCGTCGACATGGCGGATTTCCTGGTAGGCCCTGAGCCGCTTCGCGTCATGGTCGATGAGCTGGAAGGACACCTGGACCTTGTGGTCCAGATGCAGTTCCTGGACGTAGCAGACATGGACCTCGGCGGTGTAGATGGTGAGCCGCCGCCCCTTCACATAGTCCAGCCCCATGCCCATCGCCTCGAAGGCCTCGTCCGAGCAGCGGTCGAACAGCACGTTGTAATAGGCCATGTTGAGATGGCCGTTGTAATCGATCCAGTCCTTCTCGATGTCCATGGGCCTGGAGACGAAGGGGGCGGGGATGGACATAGAAACTTCCTTGTTCTGGTGCTGGACAAATTGCGGCTGCGAAGACTACGCATCCATAATCGCATAACAAGCGTGGGCGCTGGTCCATTCGCGGAGGAATTCATGGCTCTGAGCGACCTCAATCCGGTCGAACGCAACGAGGAAGGCATCGCGTCGGTGCTCGGCATCCTCAAGCAACAGCTCGGCGAGCGTTTTCAGACCGGCCAGGCGATCCGCTCGCAGCACGCGCACACCACCACCTATATCCCGACGCAGGCGCCCGACGGCGTCGCTTTCCCAGAAACGACGGCCGAGGTGCAGGAGATCGTGCGCGCCTGCGCGGCGCACCGCGTGCCGGTCATCGCCTTTGGCGTCGGTTCCTCGCTGGAAGGCCACACCAACGCGCCGGGCGG
This sequence comes from Mesorhizobium huakuii, assembly GCF_014189455.1. Classification (NCBI taxonomy): domain Bacteria; kingdom Pseudomonadati; phylum Pseudomonadota; class Alphaproteobacteria; order Hyphomicrobiales; family Phyllobacteriaceae; genus Mesorhizobium; species Mesorhizobium huakuii. Next base: position 191,226 of record NZ_CP050296.1, on the reverse strand, counting down.
CGGCATTTCGGTCGACACCTCGCGCATGAACCGCATCCTTGCGGTCAATCCGCAGGATCTGGACTGCACGGTCGAACCCGGCGTGACGCGCGAGGATCTGAACAAGCATCTGCGCGACACCGGCCTGTTCTTCCCGATCGATCCCGGCGCCAATGCCTCGCTCGGCGGCATGGCGGCGACGCGGGCCTCCGGCACCAATGCGGTGCGCTATGGTACGATGCGCGAGAACGTGCTGTCGCTGACGGCCGTGATGGCCGACGGCGAGACGGTGACGACAGGCAAGCGCGCGAAGAAGAGCTCGGCCGGCTACGATCTGACGCGGCTTCTGGTCGGCTCGGAAGGCACGCTCGGCATCATCACCTCGCTGACGCTGAAACTGCAAGGCATTCCGCAGGCGATCTCCGGCGGCGTCTGTCCGTTTCCGAGCGTCGAGGCGGCCTGCAACGCTGTAATAGCGACGATCCAGATGGGCATTCCGGTGGCACGCATCGAACTGGTCAACGCGCTGCAGATGCGGGCGATGAAGAACTATTCCAAGCTCGATTATCCCGAGAGCCCGTGCCTGTTCGTCGAATTCCATGGCAGCGATGCCGGCGTTGCCGAGCAGGCCGAAACCTTCGGCATGATCGCGGAAGAGAATGGCGGCGGGCCGTTCCTGTGGACCAGTGTCGCCGAGGAACGCACGAAACTGTGGAAGGCGAGGCACGATGCCTACTGGTCGTCGCTGACGCTGCGGCCGGGCGCCAAGGGCCTGTCGACCGATGTCTGCGTGCCGATCTCGCGCTTTGCCGAATGCGTCACCGAAACTGAGGCCGACATCGCCGAAATGGGCTTGATCGCGCCGATCGTCGGCCATGCCGGCGATGGCAATTTCCACGTGCTGGTGCTGATGGATGTCAACGATCCCAAGGAGATCGCGCTGTCGGAAAAATTCGTCGCGCGGCTCAACATGCGGGCGATCGCCATGGATGGCACCTGCACCGGCGAGCATGGCATCGGCCAGGGCAAGATCGGTTTCATGCGCAGCGAACTCGGCCACGGCGTCGACATCATGCGCACCATCAAGCAGGCGCTCGACCCGCAAAACATCATGAATCCGGGCAAGATATTGCCGGGCGGCGACCGCTAGATGTCGACTGCCGAGACCTTGCTGCGGATAGAGGTGCCGCTGTCGTCCGCTGGAGCGCCACTGCCCCATGTGTTTGCGGATGAAGGCAGGCTGCTCGTCGCCTACCTCGCCGACACTCCCGATACGTCTTTCGATGGCACGAATCCGCGCTCGGTTTCGCCGCTGACAGGCAACCAATCAGTCGCCATCCTGACGGCAGAGCCTTATCTGGCTTTTCAGTTCGGCCCGCCGAATGACGAGTCCATCAGTGGCCATCGTCTCTATCCGTTGGGCCTGCGGGCGTACGAGGCATTTGAGGTGCGTAACTCGTCGTGGATCGCCTCCCTGGAAAAGGCAAATCAGGTTCATTCGTCCCATACACCCGAGCTGTTTTCAGACTATCTGCATTTCATCTTGACGTTCCACGATTCGACGCTGGAGTTCATCGCCAAGAGTTTCTCGACTAGCCTTCGCAAGGGAGCGGTTTTGACTGCGCTAATGGAGGCCGCCGGAGAGGGCGTCTGAACTCTCCACACGAAGGTCCCGCAAGCTGGTCACGCGCGATACACAAAAAGGCTCGTCTTGACCGCGCCACCATTCGGGTCGAGGCTCCTTCCGCGGCAAACCTGAAAAGACAGGCGCGCCAGCGGAGGAGGATTGTCATGGCCATTTCACGCAAGGAAGAAGCCCGCGCGCTGAGCGCCGATGAAACGGAACTGGTGGAGAAATCGCACCATCCGGCGGTGCAGGAGCTTTCCGATGCCGACCTTTCCGGCCTGGTCAAGCTGCTGCGGGAGCGGCGCGACAAGGCGCAGGCCGAAGCGCACCGCCGCCGCCGTGAAATACGCGGCAAGGGCGCGCCGAAGGGCGCTGCGCCGTCAAAGTCCGATGGTGGTTCGCAGGCCAAGCTGGCGGTGCTGGCCATGGCGATGCGGCGGCTGAATGGCGAGGCCGAACGGCGACGCCAACTGGCGGCTCGTGTTTCGCTGGTCGGGAATGCACGCAAGGCGCTGGCCATGAAGCAAAATGCACCGGCGGACGGTCCCGCACACAATTCGCGCACGGCTCACAAGGGCATGCGGGCCGTGGCCAACGAGCGGGCGCCGAAGCTGGTGCGGCCGGCGGAACTCGGCCGGCAACGCAAGGCGGGCAAGGTGGCGCAAGCGAAGCGCGACGCGCGCTGATCCTTGTGGGTAAGGGCTGTCTGTCGCCCCGCCCTACCGCCCGGCGGGAAGCTGCTGCTGCGCGCCCTCGACAAGGGCCTGCAGCAAGGGCCGCGTCGGCGCGAAGAATGTCGTGCCGGTCTGCGGCGTGGAGACATCGAGCAGCCGGTCGTAGGCGCCCGGCGGGTCGCCGACATACATGCGCTGCAGCATCTTTTCGGTGACCCACAGATACCTGGAATAGCCGATGAAGTAGGTGCCGAACTCGTTCTGCCCGGGCCGGCCGAACGGCATGTTGTCGCGCAAGATGTCGTACTCGTTGCCGTCGGCATCCTCGATGGTGGCCAGCGACTTGTGCGATTTGCGCGGCGCGTCGTCATCGTCGATCTCGATGTTGTCGATCTTGGTGCGGCCGATGATCGCCTCTTGCTCGGGCGTTGGAATGCGCGCCCAGGCCTGCATATCGTGCAGGTATTTCTGGACGACGACATAGGAGCCGCCGGCAAAGTCGGCATCCTCGTCGCCGACCAGCGCCGAGGCGGGCAGGTCGAGGCCGGTCGGGTTGGCGGTGCCGTCGACAAAACCGAGCAGGTCGCGGGCATCGAAATAGCGAAAGCCCGTCACTTCGTCGACGACGATCACATCAGGACCGAGCCGGTCGAGCAGGATGCGCTCGAACTCGAAGCACATGTCGGGCCGCTCGGCCCGGATGTGGAAGAGGAGGTCGCCCGCTGTCGAAGGCGCCGAATGGACCGCGCCCTTGATCGGCGCAAACGGTTTCAGCTCCAGCGGCCGCCGGCCGGGGCTGAGGCGGTCCCAGAGATCGCGGCCGATGCCGGCGATGCACGACAGGCGGCCGCCAAGGTCGCGGAAGCCGACAGTCTTGACTAGGTCGTCAAGTTCGCCGAGCACGGAACAAACCTTGGCCAGGGCCGGCTGTTCGCCGGCGACGGTGACGACAAGGAAAATCGCCGACTGCGAAAGCGGCGCATCGACGCTCTGCGCGTCGATCGGCACGCGGTCCCAGTTCTTGCCCGACATCTGAAAAATCTCCACTTTTGCCGGATTTGTTTCAGATCGCTTGGGATGACGCAATACTGGATGAATTGCCTCTTTATCGACACGCGGATGCGGGTAGAGTGCGGCAGAATTTCAATCAACCTGTTCGGAGCTGATGCTCGCACGCCTGTTCGTGATCTTTGGTGGCCTGTTCGTGCTGGTGCTGTGCGCGGCGCTGGTGGTCCCGTACTTTGTCGACTGGACCGGCTACCGCGCTGAGTTCGAGCGCGAGGCAAGCGCCATCCTTGGCCGCAAGGTGACCGTGCAGGGCGACGCCACGGCAAGGCTGTTGCCGTTCCCTTCGGTGACCTTCTCCAACGTCGCCGTTGCCGGCGGCCCGAACGGCCAGTCGGCCATGACCGTCGAGACGTTCTCTATGGATGCGGAACTGGCGCCCTTCCTGCGCGGCGAGGTGCTGATCTTCGATATGCGGCTGGTACGGCCGAAGGCGACGATCGACATTGCCAGGGATGGGACGGTGGACTGGGCGATGCGGCCGTCCTCGCCCTTCGACCTCAACCAGATCTCGATCGAGAAGCTGACAGTGACGGAAGGGCAGATCGAACTGCGACATGCCGCCGGCGGACGCAGCCATATCTTTTCCGAAATCAACTCGACCATTTCGGCCAAGTCGCTGGCCGGCCCGTGGCGCATGGACGGCACGCTGCGGCTTGATGGGTTGCGCACCACGATCGCGGCGTCGACCGGCAAGGCCGAAGGCAATGGGCAGATGCGGCTGCGGCTGAAGGCCGATCCCGACGCCTATCCGCTGGTCATCGAAACCGACGGCAATGCCGGCATCGTCAATGGTGCCGCGGTCTATTCCGGCCAGTTCAAGATCTCGAGCGCTGACAAGAATGGCGCCGACAAGCACAGCGCCGAACTGCGCGGCACCGATGGTGAGACCGTGAAGGTCAGCGCCGGCAAGCCCGATCCGGGCTTCCGGCTGAACGGCAAATTTTCGCTCGACCACCAGAAGCTTGGCGTCGACGAATTCCGCTTCGAGACCGGGCCGCTGGACAATCCCTACACCGCCGACGGAAAGGCTTCGGTCGATCTCGGCCAGAAGCCGAACTTCGCCATCGAGGCCAATGGCGCACAGGTGCAGCTCGATGAGGCGGTGGGCGCTGAGGCCGGCGCCGGCCTGACACTGGATCAGCGTATTGCCGGGCTGGAGCAGGCGCTGCTCGATCTGCCGAAGCCGACCATTCCCGGCACCGTCGAGGTCAAGCTGCCGGCGGTGGTGGCGGGCGACACGACGGTGCGTGATGTCCATCTTTCCGCCGAGCCCGTTGAGAGCGGCTGGTCGATCAAATCGCTTGCGGCGACCTTGCCGGGACGCACCACGCTGGAAGCCGATGGCATGCTTGCGCTCAACGTGCAGGGCCATTTCGGCTTCACCGGCTCGTTGCTGTTGGCCGTAGCGCAACCTTCGGGTTTTGCAGCGTGGCTGTCCAGGGATGTCGACGAGGCGATCCGCCGTCTGCCCGCTGCCGGCTTCAAGGCCAAGGTCGATCTCGCGGAAAACCATCAATCCTTCAGCGATCTCGAATTGATCCTCGGCAAGGCGAAGTTTTCCGGCCGCATCGATTCCAGCCAACCTGACGACGCAAAGCCATCGGTGCTGATGCGGCTCGAGGGCGGTGAACTCGATGTCGACGGGCTGGCGGCCTTCGCCTCGATCTTCGTCAGCGACAAGGGTGCCAACCGTTTTGCCAACAGCGATCTCGATTTCCAGATCAAGGCCGGCCCGGTCAGCGCCGGCGGTTTGACCGCCGACACGGTCGATACCGCGCTCAGGCTGCGCGACGGCTTGCTTGAAGTCGACCGGCTTTCGCTCGGCGGGCTGGCCGGCGCCTCGATCAGCGCGACGGGCCGGATCAAGGATTTTCCGGCGAGCCCGACCGGCAAGCTCGATGCATCGGTTGTCGCTGTCGATCTCAAGCCGCTGATCGATGTCGCCGCGCAGCATTATCCGGACAATGCGGTGCTGAAAGGGTTGGCGAGCCGTGCGGCTGCCTATCCGGACCTGTTCCAGGATGCACGCGTCGACCTCGTGGCAAGTGCCGCCGACAATGGCGATGGCACGACCGGCCTGGCGGTGAGCGGACAGGGCAAGGCCGGTGGCTCGGCTTTTTCGGCTTCGCTGTCGGGGAAGGGGGCGCCGGACAAGCTTCTCGACGCGCCGGTGACACTGACCTTCAACGCCAAGAACCCCGACGCGACCGCGCTGCTGGCGCTTTACGGCCTGCCGGCGCTGCCGCTCGGCATGCTGGGCGAGGCAACCACGGATATCCAGGCCAAGGGCACGTTTGGCGGTGGCCTGGCGACGATTTTCAGTCTTGCCGGCAACGACTTCAAGGCTGGCTTCGAAGGGACGTTCGCCGATACGCCGCAAGGCCCGACCGCCAAGGGCAAGATCAACCTCGATGCCGCAGATATCGAACCCTGGCTGATGACGACAGGCATCGGTCTGCCCGGCATGGGGGCTGGCATGTCGACGTCGCTCTCGGCACAAGGCGATTACGGCAACGGTCTGCTGGTGCTGGACAATGTCAGCGGCGCCATCAACGAGGCGGCGGTGTCCGGCGACATCAATGTCGACGTCAAGGACGGCGTGCCGCATCTGGCCGGTGCGCTGGTGCTTGACGAGCTCGACCTCGATCCGATGGCGGTGGCGCTGTTCGGCGATTCGTCTTTCCTTGCTGATAAGAATGGGACCGACAAGAGCGGCAAGGGCGGCGCGTGGCCGTCCGCGCCCTTCAGCCAAAAATCCAGCCTGCCGTTCACCGCCGATCTCGACCTGACGACGGCGGCCCTTGCCGCCGGACCGCTCGCCACCGCCTATGATGCCGCTTTTTCGCTGAAGCTCGACCAGGAAGGCATCCGCGTCTCCGACCTCAAGGCGAAACTGCTTGGCGGGGCGCTGACCGGGCTGTTCGAATTGAAGAACAATGAGGGCACCGGGCTTTTCACCGGCCAGATGAAACTGGCGGGGGCTGATCTGGCAAATGTGCTGCCAGACGCCGGCATCAGCGGCAGTGGCGATTTCTCGACGACGCTGTCGACCAGCGGCAAGTCGGTCGATGCGATGATTGCCGCCCTGTCGGGTTCCGGCACGGCGGCGCTCAGGGGTTTGCAGGTCGCCGGCGTCAATCCCGATGCGTTCAGCGCTTTGCTGGCCAAGGCGGATGCGATCGGGCGCGACATCGACGCGGCCAAGACCGCGGGCTTCGCGCCCGAGATCGCCGCCGCTGGCAATTTTGCCGCCAAGGATGCCGACATCGCCTTTACAATTGCCGGCGGCACGCTGCGAGCGCCGCCGATCAGCCTCGAAAACCCGGCTGCGACCTTGTCTGCCGATGTCACGACCGATCTCAACACCAGCACGGTTTCCGCCAAGGGCACCATCACCTACCGGCCTGGCGATGAGGCGCTGGTCGGCTCCGAGCCGGCCGTCAATTTCGCCGCTGAAGGACCGTTCGGCGCCGTCAAACGGCAGTTCGACAGCGAACCGCTGGCGCAGTTCCTGACCCAGCGCGCTCTGGAGAAGGAGCAACAACGCGTCGAGGCGATGCAGGCGGCCTTGCTGGAGAAACAGCGGCTGCGGCGCGAGGTGCGCTATTACGCGGCACTGCAGGACGCGCGCGACAAGGCCGCCGAGGAACTGCGCCAGCAGGAAGAGGCGGCGCGGCTGAAAGCCGAGGCCGACGCCAAGGCGAAAGCGGAGGCTGAAGCCCAGGCGCAGGCCGAAGCGGAGGCCAAGGCGAAGGCCGACGCGGAAGCGAAAGCCAAGGCCGATGCGGACGCAAAGGCGAAAGCCGATGCCGAGGCGAAGGCGCGGCCGAGCAGCAGGCCGCCGACGAAGCGGCCAAGGCGCAGGCCGAGCAGGAGCGCCAGAAAGCCGAAGAGGCGATGCGCATCGCTACGCAGGAAAAGGCCAGGCTCGAGGCCGAGCGCAAGGCGGCGGAACAGGCGCCCAAGGTCGAGCGCGCGCCGCTGCCGGAGGCCAACGACAATCCGCCGCCGGCCAAGCCTAAGTCCAATCCGTTCACGGTCGATAATTTGTTGAAGTCGTTGCAGTAGGGCAGTAGGGCAGTAGGGCAGTAGGGCAGTAGGGCAGTAGGGCAGTAGGGCAGTAGGGCAGTAGGGCAGTAGGGCAGTAGGGCAGTAGGGCAGTAGGGCAAGGCCTTCCCGTCGCTGACCCGAAGGACTCTTGTCTCAGAGAGCGAGTAGCTTGGCGCCGTCGGCGACGTAACGGGCATGGCGAAAATCGCGGATGCCGGCAAGTCTGCCGCCCTGCCAGGCCACCAGGATGAAATAGGTGGGGCGGGCCGCCGGGTCGTTGGGGTCGCGGACGAGGATTGCTGGCCTGTTTTCAACCAAGCCGGGCCCGAGGCGCCAATCCTGGACGCGGGAATAGTTGCCGAAATAGGTGCCGGCTTCCCTTTTACCGTTGAGCCGCGTCCTGGCCACCAACTCCAGGCGCACTTCTTGCGCCAGCATGTCGCGTACCGCGTCGAAATCGCGGGCATTGAAGCGGTCGATGTAGGCATTGAGCAACTGACGTTCCGCGACGCCCAGTCTCGGGAGAGGGCGGTCGTCAGGTTCGTCTGCAATCTGGCGCAGCCGGTCGCGGCCACGATGCAGCGCGGCCTTGACCGCGGGAATGCTGATGTCGAACGTGGCGCTGATCTCCTGCAGCGAGTAGCCCAGAACATCCATCATGATGACGCTGCTTCGCTGCGCGATGGGAAGCCGCATGAAGCTGTGCAGGGCGGCGGAAGCGGCCTGGCGATCGATGGTGGGATTTGCCGGGTCGACGATCATGTCCGGATCCTCCTCGGCAAAGGTCTTTTTCGCGGGTGCGCCGGCGCAGGAAGTCGAGCGCCGCATTGTGGGCGATGCGAAACAGCCAGCCTTCCGGATTGGCGATCGGGCCGGCACTGGGCAAGGCCTCGAATGCCTTGGCCAGCGCATCCTGCAGCACATCCTCGCCGTCTATGACCGAGCCCGTCATGCGGGCGCAGTAACGGTGCAGCTTAGGGCGCAATTCCCCAAACAGGCGCTCGAAGAGCCCATGCTGCCCGCCAGGAATGGGAATGTTCATGAGCCTCCCGTTCTGCGACCTCGTCTGCTTCGATTACTCCTCGAGCATCCGGTAGCTACCCACCACGGTCATCTCGTCGCGTTGCGGACGTTCGCTGCAGCGATCCCTGAAGCCGCTTTGAAAGGCCTCGAATGCGGCCAGCCCGGTGAGGATATCAGAATGCGCATCGGTCTCCGTCTCGACCAGATGGACGAATGTCCCGTCGCCGGCGCGCAAGGTCATGTAGCGAACGCCGTCCGGCGATTTGTCGCGCAATTCCTGGAAAACGGTCTTGATCAACTGCTCGTTCTCATCGGCCCGTTCTGGTTTCATCTTGTAGCGTATCAGGTGACGTTTCATCTCTGGTCTTCCTTTTGATTGCCCTTGCGCCCTTCGAGGCGTTCATCCGCTAGACGTTGCGGAAAGGCCAAAGGATTCGGGCGCCGCAAAAAAATGCCAGGTGCCATGCTGAGACGTCACTCGCGGCCCTGATCGAGCAGGCGCCTCAGCATGGGTTCGATGCGCGAAAGCTCGTCGAGATGCGTGGCCGACAACTCGGCCAGGCAATCGTCGGCGCGCTCGGTCAGCCGCAGCAGCACGCGGCGATGGTCGTCCTTGTCCTGGTCCCGCACGACCAGTCCGGCTTCGCTCAGGCGGTTGACCAGTTCGACGGCGCTGTGATGGCGGATGCGCAGGCGCTCCGCCAGATCGCCGACCGTCACCGGTCCACCGCCCGGATAGCCCTTGATCGCCAGCAGCGCCTGATGCTGGCGCGGCGTCAGCCCGGCGTCTTCCGCCTGGATCTGGCTGAACTCGAGGAAGCGGCGGATCAGGTAGCGGAACTCCGACAGCCGCTGGTAGTCGGCCTGTTTGATGGCGGGGCGTGATTTTTTGGGCTGCGTCATTCCAGACATTTGTTCCATTCCGGCAAAAGGCTCAAACGGTTTTGCTGCAAAACCAGCTTGAATTTATATCGTGTTACGATACATAGCGAGCCGACCAAGCCGGCATATCCGAGGTCCGGCCACCGCGAGAAAGCCAGCCATGAAGCCCTCCGAAAATAGCCATCTCAGGGATTTCACCACCGACGCGCGCGTGCTGACCATTGCTACCATAGCGGTGGTGGTGGCCACGGCGGCGCTGTTCGCCGGCATCGTGCTTTTGAAACTGATCCGGCTTGCCACCAACATTGCCTATTTCGGCCAGTTCACGCTCGCCGAGCTGAAATTGCAGGATACGCCGCGCGGGCTTGCCGCCGTGATCGTCCCCGTCATCGGCGCGCTGATCATCGGCCTGATGGCGCGCTACGGCAGCGAGAAGATCCGCGGCCACGGCATTCCCGAAGCGATCGAGGCGATCTGCTTGGGCGTTCAAAACTTGGTGCCAAGGTGGCGATCCTGAAGCCGCTGTCGTCGGCTATCTCGATTGGTTCCGGCGGACCGTTCGGCGCCGAAGGGCCGATCATCATGACCGGCGGCGCGATCGGCTCGCTGATCGCGCAGATGCTGCCGGTCAGCGACAACGAACGCAAGACGCTGCTGGTGGCAGGCGCGGCTGCCGGCATGACCACCGTGTTCGGCACGCCGATCGCCGCCATCATGCTGGCGGTCGAATTGCTGCTGTTCGAATGGACGCCGCGTTCCTTCATCCCCGTGGCGGTTGCCGCGATCATTGCCGAGGTCGAGCGCACCGTGCTGCATCTGCCCGGGCCGATCTTTCCGTTCCAGGGCGGCATGGCGGTGTCCTTCGTTGGGCTTGGCGGCTGGGTTCTGGTCGGTGTCTGCGCCGGCCTGCTGTCGGGGCTGCTCACCCAGATGGTCTATGCCTGCGAGGACGCCTTCCAGAAACTGCCCATCCACTGGATGTGGTGGCCGATGATCGGCGGCCTGGTGGTCGGCATCGGCGGACTGATCGAGCCGCGCGCGCTCGGCGTCGGCTATGACAACATCGCCGACATGCTGGATGGCCGCACGCTTGCCACTGCGGCGCTGATGCTGCTGGTGGTCAAGGCCATCATCTGGTCGGTGGCGCTCGGTTCAGGGACGTCCGGCGGCGTGTTGGCGCCGCTGCTGATCATGGGTGGCGCGATGGGCGCCTTGCTCGGCGGGTTCCTGCCGACGGCGGATCCCGGTTTCTGGGCGCTGCTGGCCATGTCTGCGACCATGGGCGGCACGATGCGGGCGCCGCTGACGGCAACGTTCTTCGCCGTGGAACTGACCGGCAACACGCATGTCCTTGTTCCCTTGATCGCGGCTTGCGCCACGGCGCATGCCGTGACCGTGCTTTTGATGAAGCGCTCGATCCTGACCGAAAAGGTTGCAAGGCGAGGGCATCATTTGGTGCGCGAATATCGCGTCGATCCCTTCGCGCTAACCAGGGTGCGCGAGGTGATGACGGCGCAGGTCGAGAGCGTGCCGGCGACGATGACGCTGCATGGCGCGGCGGCGTTCCTGACCGCGCCGGAAACCCGGCATCCGAGCTTCCCGGTCATCGACGAGAACAGGCGGGTGCTTGGCCTCATCGACCCGCCGGCGATCCTGCGCTGGCGCCGCGCCGGCAAGCACAGGACGACGACGCTCAGTGACCTGCTTTCCGGAAGCAAGGTGACGCTTGCCTATCCCGACGAGTATCTCGAAGGCCTCTCCGACAAGCTGTTGATGGCCAATATCTCGCATCTGCCGGTCGTCACCCGCGAAAGCCTGCAACTGGTCGGCTATGTCGGCTGGAAGGATCTGATGCGCGTGCGGTCGAGGAAACAGGCCGAGGAACGCGACCGTTCGACCTTGCTTGGCTTCGGCACCAGACGCGGGAGAAAGACGGACGTGGTCGAGGGCATCTAGCCTAGGCGTTCGCCCCGCGCTTCGCCCACTCCAGCACATGCAGCCGCAGCGCCGAGGACAGGTTGGTGTCGCGGGGCCGCGTCTCATCGACTTCGGCGACGAGGGCGGCCAGTGTCAGCTTTCTCGCCGCCGCGATGGCGATGAGATCGTCATAGAAGGGCTTTTCCAGGGAATAGCTGGTGCGATGGCCGCGAATGGTCACCGAGCGCTTTTCAACGACGCTCACGGCCGGGACTCACTGTTCGTCCTTGCCGGACGGGTCGAGGCGATGGCTGGCGACAAATTTCTCGGCCTTGTCGGCGATCAGCCGGTCGCGTTGCCTTTCTGCCTTGGAGCGGCCATGCAAGGCCCGGTTCTGTTCGGCGACGCGCAGCTTCTCGTCCCGCGCCTTCTGCTTGCGAGCCTGACGGAGGTTGACGATTTCGGCCATGGCGCAGACCGCCCAGCCTATTTCTTGCGGAAGGCGTCGAGCGAAACCACTTCGGCGCCCTTGGTGCCGGCGTCAGCCGCGGCGGGCTTCTTCTCCGCTTCGGCGGCGGCCTTCTTCTCGGCCTTCGGCTTCTTCTCAGAAACGATGGTCAGCGGCTCAGGCGCCGGCTGGGCCGGTTCTTCTTCAGGCTGCGCGTCGGTCTTGACGTCGAACTCAAGCTCGAAATTGACCGAGGGATCATAGAAGCCGCGCACGGCCGAGAACGGGATTTCCAGTTTCTCCGGCACATCGGAGAAGGACAGGCCGACCTCGAAGCCGGTGTCGGTCACCTTCAGGTCCCAGTACTGGAACTGGATGACGATGGTCATCTGCTCGGGATAGCGTTCGCGCAGGCGCGACGAGACGCGCACGCCGGGCGCGCCGGTCAGGAAGGTGATGAAGAAATGATGGTTGCCGGGGAGGCCGGTGCGTGCGACCTCGGCCAGGACCTTGCGCATGACGCCGCGCAACGCCTCCTGGGCCAGAATGTCGTAGCGGATGTGGTCGTCGGCCATGTGGTGGTCGGGTTCCGTTGAATCGTCCGCATAGCTGTAATCAAGCTTGAGCGCGGCGTAAACCTGATATAGGCCACCGCCGCGTCGAAGCGAGAACTATTGCCAACGATTTGATCGGCAGGGCGGCCCGGCGGCAACGGCAATGTTATGCGTTAGCCAGCGCAGTGTGCTTTTTGACGCTGCCCGGGGCAGGGCGCTTGCCGAAAGCGCGCAGGAAGGTGCGCACGCCATTCGTCGCCGATTGCACCACCTCGTCCTCGCGCGGCGTGCCACCGAGCATGAAGGTGGTCTGCAGTTCGGCATTGACCAGGCCGAGGAACTGGCGCGCCGCGACGTCGGGGTCGTCGATGCTGAGATAGCCGCCATAGGCGAGGCGGGCGAAACGGGCGGCGATTGCCGGCCATGTCCTGCCCGGACCCTGTTCCCGCCATTCGGCGAACAATTCGGGATAACGCTCACCCTCGGTCTGGATCAGCTTGCGCAGGAATTTTCCGTCGCGATTGCAGATGCAGTTCTGGTTCAGGCGCACGGCAAAGCCGATCAAATCCGCTTCGAGGTCGCCTGGCTGGTCGGGAAAGGTGGCAATGGTGGCGAAGATGCCGACATTGCAGCGCTCGGTGAGGTCCCGCACCACGGCCATGAAGAGCTTTTCCTTGTCGCCATGGTGGTTGTAGACGGTCTGGCGCGAGACGCCGGCCTCAGCGGCGATCAGGTCGATATTGGCGCCGGCAAAGCCTTCACGGCAGAACACGCCGGCGGCGGCGTCGACGATCGACAGACGCTTGGCCTCATGGCCACGTGGCGGGAAAGTGTCAGGAGAAACGCTTGCTCTCATGAAAATCTATATAGAGGTGGTTGACGATTTAGACAAGAGTGTCTAATTTTGTGGACATACGATAAAGAGATTTCGCACCGGGGACGAATAGAATTCGCTCCTTCAGTGTCGGTGTCTCATGGGATGGAACGTCCTAGGGTTAGACGTCGCCTGGCGGCGGCAACCAGATTTCGAAAGAAGCCAATATCATGAGTCCCAAATTCCTCCGCATTGCGGTCGTGCTCGGCCTATTGTCCGCCATCGGCCCGTTCGCCATCGACATGTATCTTCCCGCACTGCCGTCGATCGGCGCGGATCTACACGCCGGCACGGCCGCCGTGCAGATGAGCCTGCTGATCTTCTTCCTGTCGATGGGTTTTGGCCAGATCGTCGTCGGGCCGATCTCCGACATGGTCGGCCGCAAGCTGCCGCTCTATGGCGGTCTTGCGCTGTTCATGGTCGGCGGCATCGGTTCGGCAATGGCGCCGACCATCGAGTGGCTGATCGCCTTCCGCTTCCTGCAGGGCCTCGGCGCCAGTGCCGGCATGGCCATACCCCGCGCCATCGTGCGCGACCTGCACACCGGCAACGAGGCCGCCAAGCTGATGTCGCTGTTGATGCTGGTGTTTTCGGTGTCGCCGATTCTGGCGCCGCTGACCGGCAGCCAGATCATCGAGAATTTCGGCTGGCGCGCCGTGTTCTGGACGGTGACCGGTGCGGCGGCCCTTGCCACCATCCTGCTCGCGACCTCGCTCAAGGAGACGCGGCCGGCAGAAGAACGCGTCGGTTCCTCCTTCGGCACGGCGCTTGCCGGCTACCGTTTCCTGATGGGTGACCGCAATTTCCTCGGCCTGGTGGCGATCGCCGGCTTCGGCATTGCGAGCTTCTTCGTCTATCTGTCGAGCTCGTCCTTCATCCTGATCGACCACTACGGGCTGTCGCCTTCGGTCTACAGCGTGTTCTTCTCGATCAATGCGGTGGCCTTCATCGGCATGTCGCAGCTGACGGGACTGCTGGCCGGGCGCTTCGGGCTGAAGCGCGTGGTGTGGGTGGCAGTCACCGGCTATGCCTCGACGATGGTGGTGCTGTTGGCGATCATGGCGACGGGCGTCGACCGGCTCGACGTGATGGCGGCTCTGCTATTCGTCGGCTACGGCTTCCTCGGCCTCGTCATCCCGAGCACCTCGGTGCTGGCCATGGAAGAGCACGGCGAGATCGCCGGTACCGCATCGGCGCTGATGGGCACGCTGCATTTCGCCATCGGCGCGCTCGCCATGGGCGTTGCAGGCGTGTTCTTCGACGGCACGCCGCTACCGATGGTCGCCGGCATCACGCTTTGCGCCGTGATTTCCTTCACACTGGCCAAGGTGACGCTCGGCCGCTCGCGCGAGGCGGTCGAGGCGCCGGCCGAGTAGCTTAGGGCAGGCTGGACGTGCCTTGCGATGCGGCGGCTCATGGCACTTGAGGATGCAGGATATCAAACAGCTCTCCGCCGTGCCGACGGAGTTTGACCAGGTGGCGCGCGAGAAGGTCGCGGGCATTCACATACCGCTTCCCATCGTGCTCAACCCGGAAGTTGACGAAGTAGGTATCCATCGGCCGATCGGGCTTCTTGCCGCCCCAGATCGGCCCGCCATGCACGATCACATTTCGCTCCGCGCACAACTTCTTCAAGCTCTTCAGCACAGCAGTCAGCGCCGTCGCGCCGTCATCCTGCGGACCGGCAGAGAGCAGGCTGATAATGAAATCTAGCCGTCGCTCCTCGCCGGGGAACGCTGCCAGGATCATGTCGGCCTTCACCGGATCGCAATCGAGAATCCTGGAGACGAACTGTCGAAGCAGATTGCTTACAGCACCCCAAACGGAGACGACGCGACCGATCTCAACCAGCAGGTCTGGATGCCGCTCAAAGGGCGATCTCAGTCCTTCGGCATGGTCCTTGATTGTCTCCAGTTCCGGCATTGCTCCCTCCGGCAGACGTTGATCGTTTGCGTCAGAAGTCGCCCGGCCCCGATGGCGAGCGAGGTGGCGGATTTTCCAGAACGGCAATCACTCGATCGGCCAAAGCACGATAACGCCGGGCATCAATCGCAGTGAGACTAGCTTGTGGATCGTGCGCGGCTGCATTGCCGATTGCAAACAAGTCGTCGAGCAGTTGCGAGGTGTTCTGGTCGACGAGGTCATGCTTTCTGAGCATCCGCAATGTCCCCCGCGTGCCACCAAAGGCCCGAGGGGGATAACCCGCCCTACTTGCTGCATTACTGATAGCCTCTTCAGCTTCTCGGCGAATTTCCATGAGGGCAGTACGCGGAGAGATGTTCACCAACTGCTCGAACCTGGAAAGCTCTTCAGGCGTAGCTGGCGCTGTATCAGGAGGCGCTGGCAACTGACCGACCACAGTCTCGGCAGCATCGAGCCGGAAGGAAACTTCCGTCTCCTTGTGCTTCAGCCTTAGCCTGGGAAGCAGCGGGCGGATTTCACCTCGGAACATCCATACCGCTGTAACGACAGCGGCTGGCCATGCCAGCGAGGTAATCGATCCGATCACCGATGCGAAGAAGTCGAGCCAGTTCATGCAGCGTTGCCCCCTTCATCTCAGTCAACGCGTTGCCGCAGTCCGGGTCAAGGCGGGGGGCGATCTGTCTCCCTTGATCCATGGGAAGGGCGAGCAATGCTGCTTTCGCGGCGTGCAGCCAAGCGAAAGCCTGGCCAGCGGGAGATGGTTGCGCACAAAGCATATTTGAGGGGGAGAAGTGGAGGTTTCTGTTGCCAGGTACCTCCGAACCCCGCCTAGAAGTGCGAACCCCTAGGGCTTGATTTGAAGCGTTCGCACTGCATTAAGCAGCGAGACGAGCTTCCGCATAGTTGTCGTTGGCAACTATAAGTTTAGCCCGATGACGGTGGTACAATGCCGGGCAAAAGTACGATCTTTACACCTTCGTCGATCCTATTTCGCCCCCAGCAAAAACCGCTCTGTCGTCAACAGCGGCTTTTGGTGGAGGCGCCGGGTACCGCCCCGGGTCCGAACGGCTTATTTCATCGCCCATTTATCGCCATAGTCGGTCAAGCCGACAAAACGAATATAGGGGGCGTTGCGCGGAAATGAAAGGCCGCAATGGTGCTTTGTCCCTGTGTCAAATAGCGACGGCAAGGGTTGACTTGGGCGCGGTCTCAACGGAAGCTTTGCGAGCGGTGAGGAGTTACCGACCTAGCGCACAAGTTGCGAAGCGCGCCACAGCCCTCATCGATCGGATCCGTGGCGCCGACGAGGGGAATTTTTGATGGCCGACTATCTTGCGGATGTGAAGAAATACGACGCGGGCGCCAGCGCCGACGCGGTCGAAAAGATCGTCAAGCATCTGGGCATTGCGCTGAGGAACCGCGATTCTTCGCTGGTGTCCTGCACCGACCCGAAGGAGCTCGAGCGCGTCAAGGAGAGCTGGGTGGCCAAGAAGCTCGGCGTCAGCGACGGGGCCAAGGCCGACGCCTCGATCGAGAAGACCTGCAAGGCGATGCACGCCGACAACACCAAGAGCCGCGTGACCTTCTATTATCTGGTGGCCAAGGATCTGGGCAAACTCGGCTCGCTCTAACGATCGCGCGTCGATTTGCGAAGGCTGGCGCCGGCGTTGCGGCCAGCCTGCGCTGGTCGACCCCCACTCCGTCTCGGCTTCGCCGAGCCACCTCTCCCCCGATCGACGGGGTAGAGGAAAGGAGCCAAGCTTTCTGCCGTCAACGCTCGTCCAGAAAAGCTCCTTTCCTTTCCCTCCGGAGGGGAAAGATGGCGCTGCGAAGCAGCGACGGATTGGGGGAACCACGGGGCAGTCAAGCCTCGCGCCGATCAGTCACGCCAATCACAGAAGATGTGTGCATAGCGTGGCGTAAAGCGGGGGAGAATGCCCGCTAGGGCAATGAAGGGCGGCGCAAACGTCTGGAAAGAGTGGTGGGCCGAGCAACCCTTCTACCGTTTTGCTGTGTTCGGTCGCCTGTCTGGCCGCTATAATACCGACACCCTCGAGATCGAGCCGGAACCGATGCGCCAATATCTCGACCTCTTGCAGCACGTACTGGACAACGGCGCCGACCGTGGCGACCGCACCGGTACGGGTACGCGCTCCGTCTTTGGCTACCAGATGCGCTTCGATCTGGCGCGCGGCTTTCCGGTCACCACCACCAAGAAGCTGCATTTGAAGTCGATCATCCACGAACTCCTGTGGTTCCTGGCCGGCGACACCAACATCAAATATCTCACCGACCACGGCGTTACGATCTGGGACGAATGGGCCGACGAGAATGGCGACCTTGGGCCTGTCTACGGCAGGCAGTGGCGCTCCTGGCCGGACGGCCATGGCGGCTCGATCGACCAGATCGCGGGCCTTCTCAAGGAGATACGCCGCAATCCTCAATCGCGGCGGCTGATCGTTTCGGCCTGGAACCCGGCCGAGGTGGAAGCGATGGCGCTGCCGCCCTGCCACTGCCTGTTCCAATTCTACGTGTCCGAGGGCCGGCTTTCCTGCCAGCTCTACCAGCGGTCGGCCGACATCTTCCTCGGCGTGCCGTTCAACATCGCGTCCTACGCGCTGCTGACGCTGATGGTGGCGCAGGTGACCGGGCTGAAGCCGGGCGATTTCGTCCACACGCTGGGTGACGCGCATCTCTATTCGAACCATTTCGAACAGGCGCGCGAACAATTGTTGCGCACGCCGAGGGCGCTGCCGACGATGTGGATCAATCCGGAGGTGAAGGACCTGTTCGCCTTCCGCTTCGAGGATTTCCGGCTGGAAAACTATGTCGCCGATGCGTCGATCAAGGCGCCGATCGCCGTTTGAGGCATGTCGATATTCAGGTGATGCCGGCCTGACCTGAATCTCAACACACCTTGAGTTCGGCGACCGTCAGTCGATGCCGACCATCACGTCCGAGGCCTTGACCACGGCATAGGCCTGCTTGCCTTTTTCGAGCTTGAGATCGGCGACGGCTTCGTTGGTGATCGAGGCGGTGACGATAGCGCCGCCGCCGATGTCGATCCTGACATGCGAAGTGGTGGCTCCCTTGACGATCTCGGTGATCGTTCCCTTGAGGATGTTGCGGGCGCTGATCTTCATCGGGCTCTCCATTTTCAAGTTCCCGCCCGTCTTACCAGAACAATCGAACGGGCATAGGCGTTTTCGCAAGCCGCCGGGCCTTCCCTTGTTATATTCATGCGGATATATCGATCGGCAGGCTTCGGGCCACACGGATTTCAAACCAGGGAGAGTTTTCGATGACGCGCAAAGGTTTTGGATTGAGGGCGATCGCCATTGGCGGTTTTGCGGCGGCGTTGATGGCGGCGGTGCCGGCCGCACATGCGGAAGACAAGGTCGTGGTGTTTGCCGCGGCCAGCCTCAAGGACGCGCTCGATGCGGTGAACAAGGCCTGCGAGGCCGATGTCGGCGAGGCCGCGACCGTCTCCTATGCGGCGAGTTCGGCACTCGCCAAGCAGATCGAGGGCGGGGCACCGGCCGACGTCTTTATCTCGGCCGACCTCGACTGGATGAAATATCTCTCCGACAAGAAGCTGACCAAGCCCGACACCGAGGTGAAGCTGCTCGGCAACGAGATCGTGCTGGTGGCGCCGAAGGACTCGACGGTTGAAACCAAGATCGAGAAGGGTTTCGACCTCGCCAAGCTGGTCGGTGACGGCAAGCTCGCCATGGGTGACTTCAAGGCGGTGCCGGCCGGCAAGTACGGCAAGGCAGCACTGGAATCGCTCGGCGTCTGGTCCTCGGTCGAGGGCAAGGTGGCGCAGGCCGAAAACGTCCGCGCGGCGCTCAAGCTGGTTTCAACAGGTGAGGCCGCTCTCGGCATCGTCTATGCCACCGACGCGCATGCCGAAAAGGGCGTCAAGGTGATCGGCACCTTCCCCGAGGATTCGCATCCGCCGATCATCTATCCGGTTGCCCAGACCGCCGATTCGAAGGACAAGGATACGCCGGCTTTCCTGAAATGCCTGCAGTCCGCCAAGGCCGGCGCGCTCTTTAAGGAACAGGGTTTTACCGTGCTCACGCCGAGCAACTGAACAGGGCCTGATAGCGCAATATGACCTGGCTGCTGGACCTCACTCCCGACGAATGGAATGCGGTCCGGCTGTCCATCAAGGTGGCGACTGTGGCGATGCTTTTCAGCCTGCCGCCAGGTATTCTGATTGCGCTGCTGCTGGCTCGCGGACAGTTCTGGGGCAAGACGCTGCTCAACGGTGTGGTTCACCTGCCGCTGATCCTGCCGCCCGTGGTGACCGGCTATCTCCTGCTGTTGACCTTCGGCAAGCGCGGCCCGGCCGGCGCCTTTCTGGCTGAGCATTTCGGCATCGTCTTCTCGTTCCGCTGGACGGGTGCGGCACTCGCTTGCGGCGTCATGGGCTTCCCCTTGATGGTGCGGGCGATCCGGCTGTCAATCGAGGCGGTGGACCGCAAGATGGAGGCGGCGGCGGGAACGTTGGGCGCCAATCCTTTGTGGGTGTTCGCCACCATCACGCTGCCGCTGATCCTGCCCGGGCTGATCGCCGGCGCCATCCTGGCCTTCGCCAAGGCGATGGGTGAGTTCGGCGCAACCATCACCTTCGTCTCCAACATTCCGGGCGAAACGCAGACGCTGCCGTCAGCGATCTATACTTTCACGCAGGTGCCGGGCGGCGATGAGGGCGCATTGCGGCTGACATTGATCTCGATCGTCATCTCGATGGCGGCACTGGTCGCCTCGGAAGTGCTGGCGCGGCGCGTCGGCCGGCGGATGGACATCGAATGAGTGTGCTGGTCGACATCGGCCATCGGCTCGGCGATGTCGCCATCGAGGCGCGCTTCGAGAGCGCCGGGCGGCTGACGGCGCTGTTCGGGCCGTCAGGCTCCGGCAAGACCTCGCTCATCAACATGATCGCCGGGCTGATCCGGCCCGACAAGGGCCGCATCGCGGTCGACGGCCGCGTGCTGGTCGACACCGATGCCGGCATTTTCATGCCGAAGCACAAGCGCCGCATCGGCATGGTGTTCCAGGACGCGCGTCTGTTCCCGCATATGAGCGTGGCCGGCAATCTGCGCTACGGCCGCTGGTTTACACCGGCGAAGGAGCGTTACGCCGACATGGATGCCGTCGTCGAACTGCTCGGCATCGGCCCGCTGCTGAACAGGCGCCCGGCAAAGCTGTCTGGCGGCGAAAAGCAGCGCGTGGCGATCGGCAGGGCGCTGCTGGCCAGTCCGAAACTACTGCTCATGGACGAGCCGCTGGCCTCGCTCGACGAAGCGCGCAAGGCGGAGATCCTGCCCTATATCGAACGATTGCGCGACGAGACGAAGATCCCGATCGTCTATGTCAGCCATTCGGTCGCCGAGGTAGCGCGGCTGGCGAGCGACGTGGTGATGCTGGCGCAAGGCAAGGTCGTTGCCAGCGGACCGACCGAGGCGGTGATGCAAAGGCTCGATTTGTTGCCGGCGGAAGAGCGCGGCGAGGGCGGTGCGGTGCTGGACACGAAAGTGCTAAGTCACGATGAGGCTTTCGGCATGACCGTGCTTGGCTCGGCCGCTGGCGAGATCCGCGTACCGCGTGTTCCTATGAAGCCCGGGGCTCCCGTGCGTATCCGCATTCGGGCTCGCGATGTGATGATCGCCACGGAGAGACCGACAGGCCTCAGCGCGCTCAATATCCTGCCCGGCACGATCGTCGCGATCCGTCCGGGCGAGGGGCCGGCGGTCGAGGTCGGTATCGACTGCAATGGCGCAGCCGTGCTCGCCCGCATCACCGAGCAGTCGCGGCAGGCGCTGAAACTGCGGCTCGGCGGCAAGGTTTTCGCGGTGGTCAAGACAGTGAGCTTCGACCGGGCCAACACCGGCGCCGGCCTGCCGCTCGAGGTCGATGGCTGACAGGTGCGGCGATCGGCGCTATATTGTTTTGGAATAACGGTATCGCCGCGTTGGCTTCGGTAGGAGTCCTGGTGACCGCGAAGGAGCAAAGATGCCATCGCTGAGCTTGCGGATAAATCTCGATCCAGACGGGCGCATCGGTCCGGGCAAGATCGAGCTTCTCGAGCACATCGCCACTTTCGGCTCGATCTCGGCCGCCGCGCGCGGCATGGAGATGTCCTATAAGCACGCCTGGGACCTGGTCGAGGACATGAACCGGGTGTTCGGCAAGCCGCTGGTGGCGGCGCAGACCGGCGGCCGCAGGGGCGGCGGCGCGCAACTGACGGCCATTGGCCTTGCGGTGGTCAGCCGTTTCCGCGCCATCGAGCGCGCGGCCACCGCAGCGGCTGCGACGCATATGGATGCGCTGCAGGCGGAAATAGATGCGGGGTGAGATCGACTGGAAACTCTACCCCGACGGGCGACTAGCGCGATTTTCTGCGCTTCCGGTGCTCGCGGACTTTAATGTGCGCTCCGCTCCGGTTCTCGAAATTCACGCTATTCACCTCATCGGGACGAGTTTCGAGCCGATCTCAGCGTTGGCGCCACAAAGGGATTAATTCTCTTTCGGCTCGCCGGGCTTGCGCAGCAGATAGGTGTCCATGATCCAGCCCTTTTGCCGGCGGGCTTCCTCGCGGACTTTTTCGATCTCGGCGCCGACATCGCCGAGGCGGCCCGAGAGAATGATCTCGTCCGGTGTGCCGAGATAGGCACCCCACTGGATAAAGACATCCTTGTCGGCCAGCGTGTTGAACGCGCATTTGCCATCGAGCATGACCACTGCCGAGCCTGCATTGGCGGGCAAGCCTTCCTCGGTCAGCCGGCGGCCGGTGGTGATCAATACGGAATCGCCGATACGGTTCAGCGCCACTCTGTGGCTGGCGGCAAGTGCCTGGATGGCGGTGATGCCGGGGATGACCTCCAGCTCGAAGGCGACATTATCCCTCAGGCGCACGCGCTCGAGGATGCGCAACGCGCTGTCGTAGAGCGAAGGGTCGCCCCATATCAGGAAGGCGCCGCAGCCATTCTCCGCAATCTCGTCGCGGATCAGGCTTTCATAGATGGCGGCGATGGCTTCGTGCCAGTCGTCGACGGTGGAGCGATAGGAAGACGCCGGCTCGGCGCGCACCGGGACGTCGAATTCGACGCGGCGCGATTTCGGGTTGGTGACGAAGCGGTCGCAGATATCGCGCCGCAATTCGGCAAGGTCGTTCTTCTTGGCGCCCTTGTCTGGGATGAACAGCACATCGGCACGGTTCAGGCCTGATATGGCCTGCACGGTCATATGGTTGGGATTGCCGGCGCCGATGCCGATGACGAGAAGCTTGCGCATGGGGCGAACTCCTGCCCGATCGGAAGCTGTTAGTCCAGACCGCTCGTGTCACGTCTGCAAGCGTGGAAGGGCTTTGAAACGCCACATTGAAACGGCTAGGGTCCTGCCGGCATTCTCGCCGAGGGGGCTTTCATGCTGCGATATGTTCTTACCACCGTGCTGGCCCTGTCGGCAGCACCAGCATTGGCCAACGATTCGGTTGCCGAGCTCGGCACCGGTGGCCTGATCCTGTCGCGCAGCGATGCAGTCGCGATGCAAAGCGAGGACCTCTTTATCTCGCCCGAGAAGGTGACGGTCGACTACGTCTTCCACAACAACACCGACAAGGATGTCGACGCGATCGTCGCTTTTCCGATGCCTGACATTTCGGGCGATCCGGAAGAAATGCCGGCGATCCCTGAAAACCAGAGCGACAACTTTTTGGGCTTCGAGGTGACGATCGACGGTGCGCCGGCAGAGCCTCAGCTCGAGCAGAAGGTGTTCGCGCTCGGCATCGACATCAGCGCCGACCTCAAGGCGCAGAATGTACCGTTCAACCCGTTCGGCGATGCCGCCAAGGCGGCGCTGGCGAAGCTGCCAAAGGCGGTCGCCGACGACTGGGTCAACCGCGGCATCATCATCGAGGATCCGGAAGGCGACAGCGACCAAAGCGCCACACCGTCCTACGCGCCATGGTGGCAGCTGCGCTCGACCTATTGGTGGCGTTCGACCTTTCCGGCCAACAAAGACGTCCATGTTTCGCACCGCTACAAGCCGAGCGTCGGCGGCACGTCCTCGGTCAGTTTCTTCAATGAGGGCCAGTTCCAGGGCTCATACGCCGCCTACAAGACCCGCTACTGCATGGACGACACGTTCGAGAACGCGGTGCGCAAGGCGGCGAAGGACAATCCGGACGGTTATCCCAAATTCTACGAAAGCCGCATCGCCTATATACTGACCACGGGCGGCAACTGGGCGGCGGGCACGATCGGCAAGTTCAAGCTGACCATCGACAAGGGCAACGCAAAAGCCCTGGTCTCGTTCTGCGGCGACAATGTCAAAAAGGTTGGGCCGACAACCTTCGAGATGACCGCGAGCGATTTTTACCCAGAGCACGACATCGATATCCTGCTGCTCGAACCATCGGACAACAATGGCGGGGAAGCCAACTGATGCATGTTGCGATCTACGTCGCCATTGCCGAGAACAACGTGATCGGCCGGGACGGCGGATTGCCCTGGCGGCTGTCCACCGATCTCAAGCGTTTCAAGGCCGACACGATGGGCAAGCCCATCATCATGGGCCGCAAGACCTATGAAGGCATTGGCCGCCCGCTACCAGGCCGGCTGAACATCGTCGTCACCCGCGACAAGAGCTGGCGCGCCGAGGGCATCGAAGTGGCGCATACGCTTGAGGCGGCGATTCAGCTGGCAACGGTGCGCGGACGCTGCATGACCGGCGTCGACGAGGTCTGCATCATCGGCGGTGGCGAGATCTATGCGCAGGCGCTGCCGCTGGCCGACCGGCTGCACGTCACCCATGTGCTGGCCGCCGTCGATGGCGACGCGCATTTCCCGCCGATCGACCTTCAGATATGGCGCGCGGTCAGTTCGCAGGAGGTTCCAGCCGGGGAAAAGGACAGCCACGCGACACGCTATTCGGTTTACGAGCGCCGCCGCCCAATACTTTGATAGACAAAAGGTGCATTGAAGGACGACAAAGGGTCGCTACCGGCCCAAAACGGATGATGTCGGCGGGCCATCGCGTTGAAAGCGTGCCGTGGCGTCCCTATAGAAGAACAACACTGGATTTTGCGCCGTAACTCCGGCGCTTGAGGGAATTCCAAGCGAAAGGACATTCATGCCCTGGAACGACAAGAGCGGCGGAGGCGGCGGCCCGTGGGGCGGCGGCGGCAACAATCAGGGACCCTGGGGGCAGGGGCCGAAGGGGCCAAGCGGCCCGCAGGGGTCGCCTCCCGACCTCGAAGACATCATCCGCCGCGGCCAGGACCGGCTGCGGCGGGCGCTGCCCGGTGGCGGCGGTGCCAGCCCGGCGGTGTTCGGGCTGATCGCTGCGGTGCTGGTCGTTCTGTGGGCATTCCAGGCCGTCTATACCGTGCAGCCAGACGAGGTCGCGGTCGAATTGCGCTTCGGCAAGCCGAAGCCTGAACTCTCCCAGCCTGGTCTGCATTTCCATTGGTGGCCGCTTGAAACCGTCGAGACGGCCAAGATTTCCGAGCAGCTCGTCGACATTGGCGGCGGCAACACCAGCGGCAACGGCCTGATGCTGTCGGGCGACCAGAACATCGTCAACGTGCAGTTTTCGGTGGCCTACCAGGTCTCCGATCCCCGCGCCTATCTGTTCGACGTCTCCGACCCGGACGGCATGCTGCGGCAGGTTGCCGAAAGCGCAATGCGCGAAGCCGTCGGCCGCCGGCCGGCGCAGGACATTTTTCGTGATGACCGCCAGGGCATAGCGGCCTCGGTGCGCGAGATCATCCAGACGACGCTGGACGGCTACAAGGCCGGCCTCAACATCAACGCCGTCTCTATCGAGGACGCAGCACCGCCGCGCGAAGTGGCCGATGCGTTCGACGAAGTGCAGCGCGCCGAGCAGGACGAGGACAAGTTCGTCGAGCAGGCCAACCAATACTCCAACCAGAAGCTCGGCCAGGCACGCGGCGAGGCGGCACAGATCCGCGAAGACGCGGCCGCCTACAAGAACCGTGTGGTGCAGGAAGCCGAAGGTGAGGCCCAGCGCTTCATCTCGGTCTATGACGAATATGCAAAGGCACCCGATGTCACGCGCAAACGCCTTTATCTGGAAACCATGGAGAGAGTTCTGAAGGACTCGAGCAAGGTCATCGTCGAGCAGGGCAACGGACAAGGCGTCGTGCCCTATCTGCCGCTGCCGGCATTGCAGCCCAGACCGCCGGCTCCGGCCGCACCTGCCGCGAACACGGGAGGTGCCCAGTGATGGCCAACCGTCTTCCTGTCTTCGTCGTCATCGCCGCGGTCATCCTGTTCCTGATCTATTCCTCGGTCTTCGTGGTCAATGCGCGCCAGCAGGCGCTGGTGTTGCGCTTCGGCGAGATCGTCGACGTCAAGAGCGAGCCCGGCATCTACTTCAAGGCGCCGTTCTCGTTCTTCGACGCCGATACGGTGCAGCTGATCGAGAACAGGGTGCTGCGCTTCGATCTCGACAACATCCGCGTCCAGGTGTCGGGCGGCAAGTTCTATGAGGTCGATGCCTTCATCGCCTATCGCATTTCGGATCCGCGCGTCTTCCGTGCCGCGGTGTCCGGCCAGATCGAACTGGCTGAAGCGCGGCTGAGGACCCGTCTCGACGCTGCCTTGCGTCGCGTCTACGGTCTGCGCGACTTCGAGGCGGCGCTCTCGGAAGAGCGGGCGGTGATGATGCGCGAAGTGCGCGATCAGCTCCGGCCCGACGCCACCTCGCTCGGCCTGCAGATCGAGGATGTCCGCATCCGCCGCACCGACCTCACGGCCGAGGTTTCACAGCAGACCTACGACCGCATGAAGGCCGAACGCCTGGCAGAGGCCGCTCGGCTGCGGGCACGCGGCAATGAAGCGGCACAGCGCATCACGGCACGCGCCGATCGTGAAGTGGTCGAGATCGTTGCCGAAGCGCAGAAGGAGTCCGAGATCCTGCGCGGTGAGGGCGAAGCCCAGCGCAGTGCCACTTTCGCGGACGCCTACAAGCGCGACCCGGCCTTCTTCGATTTCTACCGGTCGATGAATGCTTATGGCACGGCGCTGGACAACACCGGGACGACCATGGTGCTGTCGCCGAATTCGGAGTTCTTCCGCTTCTTCCGCGATCCGGACGGCAAGGAAGGGCCGGCGAAGCCGCCAGCGGCTCCGGCTGCACCGGCGACGGCACCTGCCGCGCCGACGACACAACCCAGCACCGGCCAGCAATAGCCGGTGCAGGACTTTTTCGCAGCGATAGGCCTGGTCCTTGTCATTGAGGGCCTGGTCTATGGCGGCTTTCCCAGCTTGGCGAAGAAGCTCGCGGGCGAGGTGCTGTCGATGCCGGAGAATGCATTGCGGATCGCCGGGCTGGTCGCGATCGCCATCGGTGTCGGCATCGTCTGGCTGGTGCGGGGCGGATGAGAACGTCAGGTTTTCGTCTGCGGCTAACGGAGGATTTATCCTCTGCCGGTAGTCGTAGCCGCAAACGTGCCGTATTTTTGCCAACATGGCGCAACGCGGTGTTTTCGCCGCAGCGCTTTCTCTTTCAGAAAGACCGGGAGGCTTCTCGATGACATCCACATTCCTTTTGCGCGCGGCACGGCGGACGTTCATCGCCGGTACGGCAGCGCTTCTTGTCGGTACTGTCGCCGTCCCGTCCTTCGTGACGCCGACCTTCGCGGCAGACGGACCTGCTTCGGTGGCCGACCTGGCGCAAGGCGTGCTCGGCGCGGTGGTCAACATCTCGACCTCGCAGACGGTGAAGGGCACGGAAGGGCCAGGTGCGGTGCCGATGCCGCAACTTCCCGAAGGCTCGCCCTTCCAGGACTTCTTCGACGACTTCTTCAAGAACCGCGGCGGCGACAAGGACAATGGCGCGCAGAAGGTGCAGTCGCTGGGATCCGGTTTCGTCATCGACGCCGAACAAGGCATAGTCGTCACCAACAACCACGTGATTGCGGACGCCGACGACATCGAGGTCAATTTCTCCGATGGCGTGACGCTGAAGGCGACGCTGGTCGGCACCGATACCAAGACCGACGTCGCGGTGCTGAAGGTCGATCCGAAAGGCCACAAGCTCACCGCGGTGAAATTCGGCGATTCCACCAAGATGCGCGTCGGCGACTGGGTGATGGCGGTCGGCAATCCATTTGGCCTAGGTGGCACGGTCACGGTCGGCATCGTCTCGGCCCGCAACCGCGACATCAATTCCGGTCCGTATGACGATTTCATCCAGACCGACGCAGCGATCAATCGCGGCAATTCGGGCGGACCGCTGTTCAACAGCGCCGGCGAGGTCATCGGCATCAACACGGCGATCATCTCGCCGTCCGGCGGCTCGATCGGCATCGGCTTCTCCATCCCCTCGCAGCTTGCCTCAGGCGTCGTCGACCAGTTGCGCCAGTTTGGCGAGACGCGGCGCGGCTGGCTCGGCGTGCGCATCCAGCCGGTGACGGACGACATCGCCGAGAGCCTCGGCATGGCGACTGCCAAGGGCGCGCTGGTCGCCGGCGTCATCAAGGGCGGACCGGTCGACAACGGCACCATCCAGGCCGGCGACGTCATCATCAAGTTCGACGGCAAGGACATCCATGAAATGCGCGACCTGCCGCGCGTCGTCGCGGAAAGCCCAGTCGGCAAGGCTGTCGACGTGCTGATCGTGCGCAAGGGTGTCGAGCAGACGGTGAAGGTCACGCTCGGCCGGCTCGAGGATGGTGAGAAGCTCGCCAGTGGCGAGAATGGCAATACCGATCAGCAAAAGGGCGACAAGGCTCCGGCCGTTTCGACCGCCTCGGTGCTCGGCATGACCGTCGGCGAACTCAATGACGAGACGCGCAAGAAGTTCAGCATTGCCGCCGATGTTTCCGGCGTCGTCATCACCGATGTGGCCAAGGACTCGGCCGCCGCCGAGCGCGGCATCCAGCCCGGCGAGGTGATTACGGAGATCGCGCAGGAATCGGTCGCCACGCCCAAGGACGTCATGGACCGGATCGGCGCGCTGAAGGAGCAGGGCCGCAAGAACGCGCTTCTGATGCTGGCGTCGAAGACCGGCGAGTTGCGGTTTGTGACGATCCGGATGGATTGAGATTTTCAATCCGGCGATTTCAAAAAAGGCGGCTAACGAGCCGCCTTTTTTCTTGCCTGCCAATCCTCGCGCGAAAGCCGGTAGAGCACATGCCGCTTGAGCTCCGGATGGCTGTCGGGAATGCTGGGATGGTCGAAGTCAGCCGATGGGTCGGCCGTCATGCCGAGGCGTTTCATGACGGCGGTCGAGCGGTGGTTTTCCGCGACGGCAAAGGAAACGATCTCGTCGACGGCCAATGTCTCGAAACCGTAGGCCAGCCAGGCTTCCGAGGCCTCGGTGACATAGCCCTTGCCCCAGAATTCGGGCGCCAGCCGCCAGCCGATCTCGATCGTGCCGGCCGGCAGGGATGGCACATGATCGGTATCGAGGAGGCCGATGAAACCGATGCATTCGCCGGTCGCGGCAATCTCGGCCGCGGCGAAGCCATAGCCGTCCTCTTCGATCCAGGCGCGGAATTCGTCCATCTTGGCGTCGGCGGCGGCCCGGTCGCGGCGGAACGGAAAGAATTCCATGACCTGTTCGTCGGAATTGATCCGATGGAACAATTTGCGATCGCGATCCTCCCAGTTGCGCAGGATCAGACGCTCGGTGCGCATGGGTTTCATTGGACGAATTCTTCCTGGCGATAGCCTTGCAGATAGAGCAGTGCGGTGAGGTCGCCGTGGTCGATGCGGACCTTGGCCTGCGCCGCCACGGTAGGCTTGGCATGAAGCGCCACACCGGTGCCGGCGAGGCGGATCATGTCGAGGTCGTTGGCGCCATCACCGACGGCGATGGCGTCGGCCGGTGTCAGGCCAAGCCGTGCGGAGATTTCGAGCAGCGCGTCTGCCTTGGCGGCGCGGCCGAGGATCGGTTCGCCGACCAGGCCGGTGAAGCGTCCGTCTTGTTCGAGCAGGCGATTGGCGCGGTTTTCCTGAAAGCCGAGCATGGCGGCGATGCGGGTCGTGAACACTTCGAAGCCACCCGACACGAGCGCCGTCCAGGCGCCGTTGGCGCGCATGGTCTGGACCAGCGCGAGGCCACCCGAGGCCAATGTCAGCCGATTGGCGACGATGCGGTCGACGACGGCGGCATCGAGCCCCTTCAACAGCGCGACGCGTTCGCGCAGGGCCGGCTCGAAGGCGATCTCGCCATTCATCGACCGCGCGGTGATCGCGGCAACGCGATCCTTGACGCCGATCTCGTCGGCCAGTTCGTCGATGCATTCCTGGTCGATCATGGTCGAATCCATGTCGGCGAGGAGGATCTTCTTGCGGCGCGTTTCGGCCTGCTGGACGATCACATCGACCGGTTGCCCAGCCAATGCGGCGCGCAAGGCAGCATTGACATCGGCGGCGTCAGCCTCTTGCGGCAAGGCAAGATCGCAGGCAATGCCTTCGGCCAGCCAGACGACAGTGCTTGCGCCCACCGACCGCGAGGCCATATTCGCAAGTGACGGCGACAGAGCGCGGTCGGCGGGACGGGAAACAAGCGTGGCAATGAGCGGCATCGAGAATTCCGGCGCGGATGCGGGCGAAGGCCGCGTGAAGAACGCGATCCTGATAGCCGGGCCGACCGCCAGCGGCAAGTCGGCATTGGCGCTCGACCTGGCCGAACGCGCGGGCGGCGTCATCGTCAACACCGATTCCATGCAGGGCTATTCAGTTCTCGATGTGCTAACCGCCCGGCCGGAGGCGGCCGACCTCACACGCGTGCCGCATTTTCTCTACGGCCACGTCCATCCCGGTACCGCCTATTCGACGGGCGCTTGGCTGCGCGATGTGATGAAACTCATCGACGACGGAACGCTGTCGCGGCGGCCAGTCTTCGTCGGCGGCACCGGCCTCTATTTCCGTGCGCTGGCCGAGGGTATTTCGGAGATGCCCGACATTCCGCCGCGCATCCGCGACCGCTGGCGCTACGAGTTGAAGGAGCAAGGCGCGGTCAAGCTGCACGCTCTGCTGCTGCGCGAGGATTCGAGAGCCGCCGTGCAGCTCAAGCCAACCGACAGCCAGCGCGTCGTGCGGGCGCTCGAAGTGCTCGACGCCTCCGGCCGGTCGATCCTGGATTGGCAGGCAGAGCGCGGCCGGCCGCTCATCGACAGGCAGACGGCGCGTTTCCTGGTCATCGAGCCGGATCGCGCAGCGCTGGTAGATCGCATCGAAAGGCGCTTCGACCAGATGCTCGACAAGGGCGCGCTGGAGGAAGTCAGGCAACTTGCGGCCCTTGGCCTCGATCCGGATCTGCCGGCGATGAAGGCGATCGGCGTTCGCGACCTGCAGGCCGCGATGGCCGGACAGTTGAGCTTTCCCGAGGCGATCGAACGCGCCAAGATCGCGACCCGGCAATATGCCAAGCGGCAGGCGACCTGGTTTCGCCATCAGCTGGGGCCGGAATGGCAGAGATTGCGCCCGGGTGACGATCTCGAAACCACGATCCAAACACTTGTTGCTAATGCAACTTAAAAAGTTGACCATGATGGAAAGGTTCGCGCCGAGGTTGCCGGGATTAACGCTCCGTAAGGCGGTCCGTGCCATAAGGTCGATGGGCACTTTTCCATTGGGGAGCAGATGCGTTTCCATAAGGCGGAATCCGCTTTTTTCGTCTTTATTTTCGTGATCCTGGCCGCTGGCCTGGTGACGCTGCACGCCTATGGACTGTTGCAATCCTTCGCCACGGAACTCCATACGCAGTCGGGCCTGGACAAGGTCATCTACCTCAACAAGCTGCTGTTCGCGACGGGCGTGCTGCTTGCGACCGCGCTGTTCTTCGGCATCTTCTTCATCTATCCGCTGATCCGCAAACAGGCGACGGAAGAAGGCAAGCTGCGCGCCATGACGGTCTCGCTCAGCGCCCGCTCCGAAACGCTCGAGCACGCCGCCCTGACCGATGGCCTGACCGGCATGCAGAACCGGCGCTATTTCGACGATGCGCTCAAGGAATATCTGGAAGAGTTCCGGCGCATCGAAAAGCCGGTTGGGCTGATGATCCTCGATCTCGACCATTTCAAGCAGGTCAACGACACGCACGGCCACGATGTCGGCGACGAGGTGCTCAAGGCCGTCGCCAGCTGCCTGAAGGACATGACACGCTACCACGACGTGGTGGCGCGGCTGGGCGGCGAGGAGTTTGCGGTGGTCACACCCAATATGGAGGCGGAGTTACTGGCCAAATTCGCCGAGCGCATCCGCAAGGCGATCGCCAACATGTCGATCCTCTCGGGCAATATCCGGCTCAAGATCACGACCAGCGTCGGCCTTGCCGTCTGGGATCGCAAGGAAACGGCCGAGGAATTCTACCGCCGCGCCGACCGCCAGCTCTATGAAGCCAAGAGGCAGGGCCGCAACCGCGTCTGCGCCTAAAATCCCGAAGAAGAATTCATGAGGCCGGTTGCCTGACGCGGCTTTCTCGACTTCCGGTGCTCACGGACTGAATGTCCGCTCCGCTCCGGCTTCTCGAAAACCACGCCATTCAATCCGGCCTGATGAATTCCCTTTCGGGATTTACCCAAGCTGGTTCGGCGATGTGGAGCCTTGGAAGCTTGGTGCGGCTTCCCAAGTCGGTCGTCAGGGAGCTGTAGGCCTAATCGTTCTGAGGGCGCAGGCCGAAGGTGGCGGGTTTCAGGCCGTAGCGCATATCGAAATCGTCGTCCGACGCCACGCGGGCGGTTGCCGGCTTGCGGTAGTCAGGGTCGCCGGCCTGGCGGCCGGAATCGACCACTTCGGCGAAGGCCATCGCCTGCGGTGTCGGTTTCGGCACGTTGCGCAGCCGCTCGACGATCGCCACCAGATCGACATCATCGCCGCTTTTCGACGAAATGGCCTCTTCGCGCTTGGAGGTGCCGGGAAGCAGGTGGCTGGGCAATCTTTC
Source organism: Mesorhizobium huakuii (assembly GCF_014189455.1). NCBI lineage: Bacteria > Pseudomonadati > Pseudomonadota > Alphaproteobacteria > Hyphomicrobiales > Phyllobacteriaceae > Mesorhizobium > Mesorhizobium huakuii. The sequence continues at coordinate 159,278 of NZ_CP050296.1, read as the reverse complement.
GAACTTCAGCCGCATGGTCGTCGCCACGCCTTCGCCGAAGGCGATGGCTTCGCGCTGGCCCATGGACGACAGGAAGGCAAGCGTGGAGGCGGACGAGTCGGCGATGGCCGAGCGGATGATCGCCTGGTCCTGCTCGTTGGCGAGCCGCATAGCAAAGAAGGTCGAGCATTGCGACAGGATGGTCGGGTCGAGCTCGCCCGGACGCTGGGTGACGACGCCGAGATAGCAGCCATATTTGCGGCCTTCCTTGGCGATGCGCGACAGAGCGTGCCTGGTCGGCGCGAAGCCGAGACGCGGATCGGCCGGCATGTAGCGATGCGCTTCCTCGCACAGCAACAGCAGTTGCAGCTTGCCCTCGCTCCACAGAGCGAGATCGAAGGCCAGGCGCGCCAGCACCGAACAGACGGAATTGACCACTTCGGAAGGCATGCCGGCCATCTCGAAGCAGGTCACCGGCCGGCCGTGATGCGGCACGCGAAAAATGTTGCCGATCGTTTCGTGGATGGTGTCCTCGATCAGACGCGAACTGAACATGAAGCGGTAGCGTGGATCGGCGGCCGCCGATTCGATGCGCGTCTTCAGCGATTTTAGCGTCGGGCGCTCGTTCTTGCTCTCGAGCATGCCCATGCGCTCGTCGATCTGCTTGAGCAGGTCGACGATGCGGTAAGGCACCGGCGTATCGGCGGTCAGCGCATCGTTGCCGCGCCTGAGATAGGCGCCCGAATTCGGGTTGCGGTAGAGGTTCTTGGCGAGCGGAATGAGGTCGCGTAGAGCGTCGATCTCTTCCGGGTCGGTCTCACGACCGCGAAACAGCACCTCGGCGAATTCCTCGAGCTTGAACATCCAGAACGGCAGGTCGAGTGTCTTGGAATCGACCTTGACGCAATATTCGGGCAACGAGTTCGCGAACTCGTTGTGCGGGTCGAGGATCAGGATGCGCAGATCGGGGCGCGCCTCGATCGACTTGCGCAGCAGCAGCGAAACGGCTGTGGATTTGCCGACACCCGTGGTGCCGACAATGGCGAAATGGCGCGCCAGCGTGTCGTCGATGGCGATGTTGGCAGCGATCGCTTCGTCCTGCGACAGCGAGCCGATGGTGATGGAATGGCGGCCGGCCAGATCATAGACCGCCTGCAGGTCACGGCTGCGGATGCGGTGCGCGACCGCGCCGATATGCGGATAGGTGGTGATGCCGCGGTCGAAGACCGGCTTGGCGCCGGGCTCGGGACCATCACGGACTTCGCCGATCAGCTCGATGCTGACCTCGATGGCGTTCTGGCCCTCACTGCTCCAGGCGCGGTCCGATTTGCCAATGCCATAGACCAGGCCGACGGTTCGCGTCGTGCCCAGATTGATCGAGATCATCTTGCCGACCGTCCACAGGCCGGTCACCGCGCCGTCGACATCGTCGGCATAGGCGCTGATGGTGGCGCGCGCGCCGTCGCATTGCACGACATTGCCCAGGATGCGCCGGTCGTTCTGCTCTGCGTTGCGGCGCTCCTGCGATGTCGGTTCTCCGACGGAAGCTTCGCGTTCGACATACATGGACTGGCCTATCCCCATTTCCCTGGAGATCGGACCCTACAGGAGTGGGGTTAAGGTCGGATGAGGTCGGATGGTATAGAGAGGATTAAGTGCCTGGCGAAAATTGTCGCGAAAGGCCTCTTCTCCAATCCCCGGCTTTCGCTATAATGGACGAATGGATGATATAGCGAACGACATCTCCTCGACCATCGGCAGACGGATCCACACCGAAAGGACCGTGCGGGACTGGTCGCTGGCCGAGCTCGCCGAGCGGTCCGGCGTTTCCAAAGCGATGCTGAGCACGATCGAGCGCGGCATGACCAGCCCGACGGCGACCCTTCTGGTGCGCATCGCGGCGGCCTTCGGCATGACGCTGTCGACCCTCATCGCGCGGGCCGAATTGCAAGGCGGCGGGCTGCTGCGCGCGGCCGACCAGCCGGTGTGGCGCGATCCCGATACCGGCTATGTCAGGCGGCATTTGTCACCGGCCAGCGACATGCCGCTCGAACTGATCAAGGTGCATCTGCCCGCGGGCGCCAGGGTCAGCCTGCCGGCGGCCTCCTACGCCTTCATCAAGCAGCAGATCTGGCTGATTTCCGGACGGCTCGACTTCACCGAGGGCGATGTGGTGCACAGGATGGAGCCCGGCGATTGCCTGGCGCTCGGCGCGCCGTCGGACTGCACCTTCCATGCCCCGGAGGCGGGCGCCGACTATCTCGTCGCGCTGGTCAGGGGCTGAGATCATGGCGAGACGGCCAAAACGCTCCCACAATGGGGGGCCGCCTCTTGACGAGTACAAGGGACCGCCCTGGGGCAAGGGCGATCCTTACATTTTCCTGGCCTGGCAGGCCGCGCACGCCAAGGCATGGAAAGCGCCGAGCCGCGAAATCATGCTGATGCGCATGGACAAGGCCGAGCGGCTGGGCCTGACCTATGAGGAATACACGCTCGAAATCCTTGAGCGTGGGCGGCACCTCAGGGAAGAAGACACCGAACGCATCAGCGCCATCAAGGCCGCGCGCAAGCGGCGGCGCGTGCGGCATCTCGACTGAGCCCATTCATCGTTTCCAGAGGACCAGGCATGAATTCCATCGAAATCGGAGCGCTGAGCGCCAGTGCGGAAACGCTGGCGATGCTGGCCGACCTGCTGGTCGAAACGGTTGCCGCCGGCGGTTCGGTCAGCTTCATGCATCCGCTGGCGCCGGAAGCGGCAAGCGTATTCTGGGAACGGTCGCTGGCGCGGCGGCAAAAGGCGAAAGGGTGGTGCTCGGTGCCTGGGACGGCAAGGTCCTGGTCGGCACCGTCACCCTGCTGCTCGACTGCCCGCCCAACCAGCCGCACCGGGCCGAGATCGCCAAGCTGATGACATCGGTCGAACACCGGGGCAGGGGGTGTCGGAACGCGGCTGATACGGGCCGCCGAGCGTCTTGCCGTCGAGAAGGGGCGCACGCTGCTGGTGCTGGATACCGCGACGGAAGAGGGCGCCTCAGGCCTCTACGAAAAACTCGGTTTCACCCTGACCGGCGAAATACCGGACTATGCGCTGAAGCCGCATGGCGGGTTGACCGGCACGCTGATCTACTGGAAGCGCATCGGCGTGACGTCGCGATAGTCCGCGCCGCTCAGGCCGAGGCCTCCCTGGAGAGATACCTCAGCAACCACTGGCGAAAATCCTGTTCGGCACTGGTCAGTCGCGCGGTCGATGCTTTGGTCAAGAAATGGCCCGAGGTGCTGGAGAGTTCGAAATCGGAAAGCGGCACTAGGCTCCTGTTCTTGAGTGCTGCGTCCACAAGCGGCCGCGAGCCCAGAAGCACGCCGGCCCCGGCGCTCGCCGCTTCCAGCGCGGCGACGAAACTGTCGAAGCGGTGCGACCGCTGGGGGTGGCCGGCCAATCCGGCGGCCGCGAACCATTCCGACCACATTTCGCGCGCGCCGGCGACCAGAAGCAGCGGCAGGGCTGTCCAATCGGCGGCACCGCTAAGCGCCGGACTTGCCACCGGCACAAGCCGCTCGGCGGTAAGCCTGTCGGCCTCGCGTCCGGGAAAGAACCCATTGCCGAAACGGATGTCGAGCGCAGAGCCCGGCAAATCATAGTCGGCCGGCCTATGGATGGTCACCAGATCGAGCTGGATGCGCGGCAGCGCCGCGGCGAGATCGGGCAGCGCCGGGACCAGTATCAGCAAGGCGAAAGAAATCGGGACCCGGATCGAGACGGTCTGGACGGCGCGGGGCTCGAACAGTTCCGTCGTGCTGCTGGAGATGGTGGCGAAGGCCGACTGGATGTGCGGGAGGTAGGCAGCGCCCTCCGGCGATAGCGCGACACCGCGCGCCAGCCGCGAGAACAGACGCGTCTTCAATCGTTCCTCGAGCAGCCGGATATGCTGGCTGACCGCGGCCTGGGTCAGGCCGAGTTCGGCCGCTGCCGCCGTGAAATTCGACAGCCGCGCCGCCGCCTCGAAACTGCGCAGCCAGTCGAGCGGAGGCAGAGCGGGAATGGGTTTTCGAGGCATTAGAGATTTATGGTCTTTGGCCAAAAAATGATAATTTGAGTTATGCCTTCCGCGCGGCCAACATGCAATCGAAACCCTGCGGATCGGGCCGCGGGGCGTAGAGGACGGGAACGGATCTCCATGCTCACCCACGCGCTGATTGGCGACGAAGGCAGAACAATCGAACTTGGCTGGCAAGGCGGGAGGCGCACCCGCTTTCACGCCATGTGGCTGCGCGACAATGCGCTCGACGACAAGACGCGCAGCGCCGGCAATGGCCAGCGGCTGATCACCATCCTCGACATTCCGGCCGGGACGAGGATCGGCGCGGCCGCGATCAAGGACGGCGCGCTGGAAGTCAGCTTCGTGCCGGAAGGAAAAACCGTCAGCTTTCCCGCGCAATGGCTGAGTGCCAACGCCTATGATCGCGACGAGCCTCGCGAGCCGGGTTGGACGGGCGATATCGTCCAGCGCTGGACCAAGGCGACGATGCAGAATTCGGTGCCGCGCGCCAGATACGCGGCGGCCTCTCACAGCCGCGGCGTCCTGCGCGAATGGCTTTCGGCGGTGAGAACCTATGGCTTTGCGGTGATGGACGGGCTGCCGGCCGAATCCGGGGCGCTGTGCAAGGTCTCCGACCTGTTCGGCTATATCAGGGAGACCAATTACGGCCGCTGGTTCGAAGTGCGCGCCGAGGTCAATCCGAACAATCTCGCTTACACCAATCTCGGCCTCCAGGCGCATACTGACAATCCCTATCGCGATCCGGTGCCGACGCTGCAGATCCTGTCCTGCATCGAGAATACGGTGGAGGGTGGCGAGTCGAGCGTGGTCGACGGTTTTGCCGTGGCGGCCGCGCTGCAGGCCGAAAACCCCGAAGGTTTCCGCCTGTTGAGTTCCTGTCCGGCGCGTTTTGAATATGCCGGTTCATCCGGCGTGCGGCTGCAGGCGAAGCGCCCGATGATCGAGCTCGGACCGGATGGCGAGCTGATCTGCATCCGCTTCAACAACCGCTCGCTGGCACCTGTCGTCGACGTGCCCTTCGCCGATATGGACGCCTATTATGCCGCCTATCGCCGGTTCGCCGAACTGATCGAGGATCCCTCCTTCGAAGTGACGTTCAAGCTGGAAGCGGGCCAAGCCTTCATCGTCGACAACACCCGCGTCATGCATGCTCGCAAGGCATTCTCGGGCACCGGCAAGCGCTGGCTGCAAGGCTGTTACGCCGACAAGGACGGCCTGCTGTCGACGCTCGCCGCGATCGAACACAGCTTCAAGGAGGCCGCGGAATGAGCGGCCAGGATCTGAACGCTGACAACATCGTCGAGTTCATCGCCGACATTTTCGAGCGCCGGGGTGCGGAATCCTATCTCGGCGAGCCGGTGACGATGTCCGAGCACATGCTGCAAGGGGCATGGCTGGCGGAGCAGGACGGCGCGCCCGACGCGCTGGTGGCGGCAGCGCTGCTGCACGATATCGGCCACTACACCAGCGAATTCGGCACCTATTCGCCCGACGATGTCGAGGACAAGCACCATGACGAGGCCGGAGGCGAGGTGCTGGCGCCGTTCTTCCCGCCGGTCATCGTCGAATGCGTGAGGCTGCATGTCGCGGCCAAGCGCTATCTCTGCGCCACCGACCCGACCTATTTCTCCAGGCTGTCGCCGGCTTCGGTGCATACGCTGTCGCTGCAGGGCGGACCGATGAGCGCCGACGAGGTGGCCGATTTCCGCAAGAACCCGTTCCATGAGGAAGCGGTGCGGGTCCGCATCTGGGACGAGGGCGGCAAGGTTGCCAACATGAAGACGCGGGCGTTTCGCGACTACGTGCCGCTGCTGCAGCGCGTCGTGCACGATTTCGCCAATCGCGCCTGACGGCGGTTCATCACCAAGAGGGGACAGCCTATGTGTTTCTGCTTCGATGGTGAAAACGCGGTGGCTGCATTCCGGCCGGAGAGCTGCCGCGAGCGCTTGACTGACGCCCGCGCCGAACGACCGGTCCCTTCCCAGCCAGCAAAGTTCGGCGCGGTCGGTTCGTTCGTGCCGCCCGATGCTGGCCACGTTCGCCATATTGCTGTCGAGATGGTTCAGGAGTATTAGCCACGCCCGACATGCGGCGCTCTTTGCGCCGCACGCCGTATCGACCACACTTTTGAAGGAGGCATGATGAGAACTTGTTCACGCATTTCGCGCCTCCACGGCGGTCGAACGGGCTGAGCCGCACCACAGCGGATCCCAATTTCCAGACGATCTGACGACCGCCGAGTTGCTATGTGTGCGGCGGTCATTGTCCCACGGCTGCATCGACGCCGCTGATATCAATGAGACGGTGGGAGCCGACACGCCCCGGCCGACGATCGCGGCTGCCTGAAGGCCTGAGATGCGCCTTTGCAACACTCTTTCATGTCATTGTAAACATTAGAAGAATGTCTCTTGCTCCAACCTGTCTGTGAGCCTAGAGCCCGCCCATTCCAACCGTCATCTCCAGAGGAGACCTGTCAAATGTCACGCCAACCCAGATCGACACATTCCGTGCCGGCGCTGGATTTGCGTGCGGCTGACAGGGTTCCAATCGGGAAGAACGGCCATGGCCAGGTCCATGATCCAGCGCAGGCAGGACGCCGAGCGCCTACGCACTGAAGCATATCAAGCATCGCTGCGGCGGGTTTCCGCCATGCCGCGTCCCGCTCCGGATTTCGAGCGGGCGCTCGAGGAAGCACACCGCGGCTTCGGCATGGCGGTTCGCGATGGCAGGTTGTGGCGTCCGAAGCTGAAGACGCGTGACCCCGCGCGTTTGCGGCTGGCGGCAGCACGTCATCTCTTTGCCCTCTACCCGGTCCCGGCTGCGCTCGAAGCGATCTGGCTTGACGGTTCGGGGCTCGATGCCGCTGAGATCAAGCTGCGCAAGACGTGGTACATCGCGGCTGCGGGCGGCAACTCGCTCTACAAGGCGGGCGCCAATGCGTGGCTGTCGCGTAAGGAGGTGCATTGCTTCCTCAACGTGGCCGGCGACTTTGCCTTCGACGAGGCGTTCTGGTTTGCGATCGCGCGGTCCTACACCGAGGATTGCGGGCTGGCTGGGCGACTTGCGCGCACGAAAATCGCGCGCACGCCGCGCGGCGATCTGGCTTTCTGGCGCGAGGTGGCGCGCTTCTTCTGCGAGCACCCTGCCTCGAAGGAGGAGATCGACGACCTCAGCGACTACATGGCCGCCATGCATCGGCGCGACAAGGCGTATAGGTTGAAGGGCCGCACGCTTGCCTCGCTGAACCGGCAGATGTCGGACTGGCATCGCGATCTTGCCGCGATCGAACGCATCGAGGCGATGCGCCGGCGTGCCGCCGCGCGGGCTCAACCCGCCGTCGGCGCACCGGTGCAGAACAACGCATGGGCCGGCTCGCGCCTGCAGGACTGGGAATGGGCTCCGCCGCCGAAGGAGGCGAAGGCGCATGGCGAGTGGTTCTCCATCCGCCAGTTGAAGACGGCGGAGGACCTCGTTGCCGAGTCGAGGGCGATGCATCATTGCGTGTCGTCCTATGCGACCAAATGCATTGCCGGCTATGCCTCGATCTGGGCGCTGCGGCGCAAGGCGCTCGGCAAGATCGAGCGCTTGCTGACGATCGAGCTCGATCCGCAGCACCGGGCGGTCCAGGTGCGCGGTTTCGGCAATCGTCTGGCTACCCCGGACGAGCGCAAGATCCTCGAGCGTTGGGCCAAGGCGAAGGGCGTGTCGCTGCGCGACTGAAACGAAACCCCGCGCGGCGGACATGCCGCGCGGGGCATACTTTTCTCATTGCCGATGCGGGATGGCGGAAGGCCTCCCGAGCTTGCCGGCTATCCCTTGTGGTGCACCTTCTGCAGCCCGTAGACTGGTGTCGGCAGTCCGGCGTGCCTGGCCTTCAACTGCAGCGACAGGAACTGCGAATAGTGGCGCGACTGGTGCAGATTGCCGCCATGGAACCACAGCGCCTCCTGCTGCGTCGGCTTCCACATGTTGCGCAACTCGCCTTCCCAGGGGCCGGGATCCTTGGTGGTGTTGGAGCCAAGGCCCCAGCATTTGCCGACCTTGTCGGCGGTTTCGGGAGATATCAGATCGGCGGCCCAGCCGTTCATCGAGCCATAGCCGGTGGCGTAGACGATGAGATCCGCGGGCAGTTCCGATCCGTCACTGAGCACAACCGAATGCTGCTTGATCTCGTCGACGTCGACGCCGCTTTTCAGCTTGATCAAACCATCGATGACCAACTGGGAGGCGCCGACGTCGATGTAATAGCCAGAGCCGCGCCTGAGGTACTTCATGAACAGGCCGGACGCGTCATCGCCCCAATCGAGCATGAAACCGGCCTTTTCCAGTCCCTTGTAGAACGCCGCGTCGCGTTTCTTCATCTCGGCATAGGCCGGGATCTGGAACTCGTGCAGAATCTTGTAGGGCAGCGACGCGAAGATGAGATCGGCCTTGGCCGTGGTGATGCCGTTCTGCACTGCCCGCTCCGAGTAGAGCGACCCCAGCCCGATCTCCATCAACGTGTCGGATCTGGAGATATGGGTGCTCGAGCGCTGCACCATGGTGACGTCGGCGCCGGCTTCCCAAAGTGCGGCCGCGATGTCGTGGGCGGAATTGTTGGAGCCGATGACAACGGCTCTCTTCCCGGCATAGGCGTCGGGGCCGGGGTGCTTCGAGGAGTGATGCTGGTCACCCTTGAAGGTCTCCATGCCCTTGAATTTCGGCAGATTGGCCTTGCCGGATTGTCCGGTCGCCAGCACCAATTGCTTGGGCTTCAGGGTGATGTCCTTGCCGTCGCGGTGGACGACGACGGTCCACTCCTTCTTCTTGTCGTCATAGGAGGCGCTCTTGGCCTCGGTCGCCGACCAGTAGTTCAGCTCCATCACCTTGGTGTACATTTCCAGCCAGTCGCCGATCTTGTCCTTGGGCGAGAAGACCGGCCAGTTCTTTGGGAAATCGATATAGGGCAGATGGTCGTACCAGACCGGGTCGTGCAGGCAGAGCGACTTGTAGCGCTTGCGCCAGCTGTCGCCGGCCCGCTCGTTCTTCTCGACGATGATGGTCGGGACGCCGAGCTGCCGCAGCCTTGCGCCGAGCGCGATGCCGCCCTGGCCGCCGCCGATGATAAGCGTGTAGGGCTGCGTCTTGAAGCCGAGTTCGGCGGCCTCCTTCTCACGCTCTTCCTTCCATGTCGGACGGTTCTTGCCCGAGCCATGTTTGGCGCCCATCGGCCGCGCGAAGCCGGCCGGTTCCTCGTGGCCTTTCAATTCGACCATGGTGGTCAGCAGCGTCCAGATCTTGCCGTCCTTCAGCCTGATATGGCCAAAGCCGCGCGCCAGTTCGGTCTCGAAACTGATCCAGCCCTCGATCATCCCTCCGCTCTCGGTCGCGTCCTCACCCTTGGCGAGCGTCCAATGCGACGGCTTTGTCTTCGACAACTGGCTCTCCAGCATGTCGCGCACCTGATCGCGGCCTTCCATGGTCTTGATGTTCCAGGTGAAGGTGACGAGGTCGCGCCAATAGCAGTCCTCCTGGAAACAACCGACGGCCTTGTCGATGTCATTGGCGGCCAGCGCCCCGCCGAATTGGTCGAGCAGGTCGGACAGTTTCTTGCTTGGGGCCTTGTCGAGCATAAGTCTTCCTCCGTGAAATCCTGGCCGTCGTGGTGGCTCCTCCCGAGCCGGACGATCAAGTATCGGCAGAGAGGACGGCGTTCGTCACGCCCCACCATAGTTTCGCGTGGCTTCAAGGACTTATCCGGAAAATGCCGCTTGCGAGCCGGTCTGGGTTTGCGTGATGTAGGCACGATGCGGTGTCCATCGCGAAATCGTGACGGCCATTTGTCGAATTGCGGAGCGCCTTCATCGCCGGCGTGATTTTTGCCGTTGACAGGGCGCCTTGCCCGCCCGTAGTGTCCGCGACCATGAAAAAGGCACTCATTCTCGTAGGAAGGCGCGTGGGCAAGGCGGTGTAACCGCCGGGCGAAAACCTCCCATGCGCAACACACAGGCTCCCTCGGGGGCCTTTTTTATTGCCTGAAACACGACTAAACGACCAATTACACCCAAATGGCAACGCCCAAGCGGCGACAGTACGGGACCAGACCGATGAGCAACGGACAAAGTGAGCGGCGCGAAATGACGGGCGCCGAAATGGTGGTGCAGGCGCTGAAGGACAATGGCGTCAAGCATGTCTTCGGCTATCCCGGCGGCGCGGTTCTTCCGATCTACGACGAGATTTTCCAACAGGACGAGGTTGAGCACATTCTGGTGCGCCACGAGCAGGGCGCGGGCCATGCGGCCGAAGGTTATGCGCGCTCGACAGGCAAGGCGGGCGTCATGCTGGTGACATCAGGCCCCGGCGCCACCAATGCGGTGACGCCGCTGCAGGACGCGCTGATGGATTCGATCCCGCTGGTCTGCCTGACCGGACAGGTGCCGACTTCGCTGATCGGCTCCGACGCGTTCCAGGAATGCGACACGGTCGGCATTACGCGGCCCTGCACCAAGCACAATTGGTTGGTGAAGGACGTGAACGAGCTCGCCGCGACCATCCACGAGGCTTTCCACGTCGCGACCACGGGCCGTCCCGGTCCGGTTGTGGTCGACATCCCCAAGGACGTGCAGTTCGCCAAGGGGTTTTATGTCCCGCCGCAGATCGCACCGCGCACCAGCTATCAGCCCAAGGTCCAGGGCGATCTGGAGAAGATCAAGGCCGCTGTCGAGCTGATGGCCGGTGCCAAGAAGCCGATCATCTATTCGGGCGGCGGTGTCATCAATTCCGGTCCGGAAGCGAGCCATCTGCTGCGCGAACTGGTCGACCTCACCGGTTTCCCGATCACCTCGACGCTGATGGGCCTGGGCGCCTATCCGGCATCGGGCAAGAACTGGGTCGGCATGCTCGGCATGCACGGCACTTACGAGGCCAACATGGCCATGCATGATTGCGACGTGATGATCTGCATCGGCGCACGCTTTGACGACCGCATCACCGGGCGGCTCAATGCATTTTCGCCGAACTCGAAGAAGATCCACATCGACATCGACCCGTCGTCGATCAACAAGAACGTGCACACCGAAGTGCCGATCATCGGCGATGTCGGCCGGGTGCTGGAGGATATGGTGCGGCTGTGGCGGGCAACCGCGAAGGCCGACAAGAAGGCGCTCTATCCCTGGTGGGAGCAGATCGCCAAATGGCGCGGTCGCGATTCACTCGCCTACAAGATGAACCACGACGTGATCATGCCGCAATACGCCATCCAGCGGCTCTACGAACTGACCAAGGACAAGGACACCTACATCACCACCGAGGTCGGCCAGCACCAGATGTGGGCCGCGCAGCATTATCATTTCGAAAAGCCGAACCGCTGGATGACGTCGGGCGGGCTGGGCACGATGGGCTACGGCCTACCGGCGGCGCTCGGCGTGCAGATCGCGCATCCCGATGCGCTGGTCATCGACATCGCAGGCGATGCCTCGGTGCAGATGACGATGCAGGAGATGAGCGCGGCGGTGCAGTACAAGGCGCCGATCAAGATCTTCATCCTCAACAACCAGTATATGGGCATGGTGCGCCAGTGGCAGCAGCTGCTGCACGGCAACCGGCTGTCGCATTCCTACACCGAGGCGATGCCGGACTTCGTCAAGCTGGCGGAGGCCTATGGCGGCCACGGCATACGCTGCGAGAAGCCGGACGAGCTGGACGACGCCATCAAGGAGATGATCTCGGTCAGGAAACCGGTGCTGTTCGATTGCCGCGTGGCGAACCTCGCCAACTGCTTCCCGATGATCCCGTCGGGCAAGGCACACAACGAGATGCTGTTGCCGGACGAGGCCACCGACGAGGCCGTGGCCAACGCCATCGACGCCAAGGGCAGGGAACTGGTGTAAACCGATAGCCAAGGCAGGGCTTGTCGAAAGAAGCCGTGCGCAAACAAAGAATTAGATCAAGAATTTGAGATCCATGTCATGAACGCACAGCACCTTCAACCGACCGGCTCCGCCTACTTCATCGCCAAGGAAACGGAACGGCCGGAGAACCACACGCTCTCCGTGCTGGTCGATAACGAACCGGGCGTGCTTGCCCGGGTCATCGGCCTGTTTTCCGGTCGCGGCTACAACATCGAGAGCCTGACCGTCTCCGAAACGGAGCATGAGAAGCACCTGTCGCGCATCACCATCGTGACGCGCGGCACGCCGCATGTGCTGGAGCAGATCAAGCATCAGCTCGAGCGCATCGTGCCGGTGCATCGCGTGGTCGATCTGACCGTGCGTTCGCACGAATTCGGACAGGAGCGGCCGCTGGAGCGGGAACTGGCGCTGGTCAAGGTCGCCGGCACCGGCGACGCCCGTGTCGAGGCGCTGCGGCTGGCCGACGCCTTCCGCGCCTCGGTCATCGACGCCAATACCGAGCATTTCATCTTCGAGATCACCGGCAAGGGCACCAAGATTGACCAGTTCATCGCCATCATGAAGCCGCTCGGCCTGGTCGAGATCTGTCGCACCGGCGTGGCAGCGATGAACCGCGGCCCGCAAGGGATGTAGAACCCGCTACCGCGCAAAGAGATCCGCTCAACGCCTGGCTCGATCAGTGGCCGGGCGCTGGGCTTTGCGCAGTCGGCGAAAAGCGACAATGATGCTGACGTATCTGGGAGGATAACATGTCACTCGACGCATTCCTCGCACTGCTCGTCTATGCCTTCGTGACCTCGATCACGCCGGGGCCGAACAACCTCATGCTCTTGGCATCCGGCGTCAATTTCGGCATCGCCAGGACGGTGCCGCACATGCTGGGCATCAGCATGGGCTTCCTGGTGCTGTTGCTTGCCGTCGGCCTCGGCCTTGGCGCTGTGTTGACGGCGTTTCCGGCGCTGCACACTGGACTGACGATCGCCGGTGCCGCCTATCTGCTCTATCTCGCCTGGAAGATCGCCATGTCGCGCTCATTGGGCGGCAAGGGTGCGGCGGAAGCGCGGCCGATGCGCTTCATCGATGCGGCGGCATTCCAGTGGGTCAATCCCAAGGCCTGGGTGATGGCGATCACCGCCATGGCTGTCTATGCCAATGCCGAGCATCCGTTCCTGTCGGTGGTGTTGATCTCGATCGCCTTCACCATCGTCAACCTGCCGAGCGTTTCGATATGGGCAGGATTCGGCACGGCGTTGCGGGGATTCCTGTCGGATCCGGTGCGACTGAAATGGTTCAACATCGCCATGGGCGTACTCTTGGCAGCGACCCTTTGGCCGATGCTCAAATAGGGCTGCCCGACGGTTCAACGGGCTTTGGCCGGTAGCCATAGCCGGCTGCCTATCCATTGTGCAGTGCACATTAAATCTTCGTAATGCCGTGTTTTGGCCCTTTTCCAACAAATGCGTGTCCTATCTATTCGGCGAAATCGCGGCAATCAGCCGTGAGTTGCGCTAGAATACGACCACCTGGCTATGGCGTGTCGGACGGAGAGGCCTTTGTCGATGCGTGGAAAAGTCATCCTTTCATTGCTTGCGATCGCCTGTGCGGGCGCGGCCTGGCTCTACCTTTCGCCCGACGCGCTGGGCAAGGTTCAGCAGCTCATCGGCGTAAAGCAGGTCGCGACATCAGACAAAGCGGCAGGTGACAAGCAGGCAGCAGGGGGCAAGCAGGGGGCCGGCGGCAATGGCGCCCGTTCGGCCTCGATTGTTTCGGCGACGGCAACGACGGCCGACTTCCCGATCCGGCGCTATGCCATCGGCTTCGTCTCCTCTCCAGCTGTGGTCAACATCAACGGACGGGTCTCCAGCCAGATCGTGTCGATCGATGTCAAGGACGGCCAGATGGTGAAGGCCGGCGACGTTCTGTTCCAGCTCGATGACCGCGCGCTCAAGGCGCAACTCGCCAAGGACCAGGCCACGCTCGCCAAGGACCAGGCGCTGCTTGCCAGTTCGAATTCCGATCTTCAGCGCGCCAAGGACCTTGTCGCCAAGCAGGCCGGTACACAGCAGACCTACGACCAGGCCGTAGCCGCGCAGAAGGCTGCGGCCGCCACCGTCGATGCCGACAAGGCGACGATCGACGCCGACAACGTCCAGCTTGGCTTTGCCACCATCACCGCACCGATTTCCGGCAGGCTTGGCGCTGTCAGCGTTGCCGTCGGTGATCTCGTTACCACCAGCAATGGCAACTCCAGCACCTCGACGCCGCTGGTGACCATCACCGAGATGGACCCGCTGCAGGTCAACTTCAATCTGCCGGAAAGCAACCTGGCGCTGCTGCACAAGGCGCTTGCCAATCCGCAGCAAGGCGCCGTGACCTTGACCAAGGACGGCGATCCGACGCCGATCGGCAAGGGCACGCTCGATTTCGTCGATTCCAGCGTCGACACCGCGTCGGGCACGATCGCCACGCGGGCGAGCATACCGAATGCGGACCTTTCGCTGTGGCCCGGCCAGTATGTGAATGTCATCCTCGACGCCGGCATCATGCCGCAGATGACCTCCGTTCCGACCGTCGCGGTGCAGCCCAGCCAGAGCGGGCCGTTCGTCTATGTGGTCAAGCCGGACAACACGGTCGAGATGCGGCCGGTGCAGGTGGCGCTGACCGAAGGCCAAAACAGCGCCATCAGCCAGGGCGTGAAGGCCGGTGAGAAAGTGGTGACGGAAGGCCAGACGAGGCTGAAGAATGGCGCCGCCGTGCATGAGGGTGCCGCGGCAGCCGCACCCAAGGTGGCCCAGGAGACCAACACAGGCGAGGCGGCCCGATGATCTCCGAATTCTGCATTCGCAGACCCGTTGCCACCCTTCTGATGTCATTCGCCCTCGTGCTGGGCGGACTGTTCGCCTACAAGTTCCTGCCGGTGGCGGCACTTCCGAGCGCCGAATTCCCCGTGGTCAATGTCTCGGCTTCGCTGCCGGGCGCCTCGCCGGAAACCATGGCGACATCGGTGGCGACGCCGCTGATCAAGCAATTCGCGACCATCGCCGGCATCGATTCCATTTCGACCACCAACTCGCTCGGCCAGACCTCGATCGCCATCCAGTTCGTGCTCAACCGTGACATCGACGCGGCGGCGCGGACGTGCAGGCCGCGATCGCGCGCACGCAAAAATCATTGCCGCCGCAAATGACGTCGCCGCCAAGCTACCGCAAGGTCAATCCAGCCGACGCGCCGATCCTCCTGATGTCGCTGGTCAGCGACACGGTTCCGCTGACAGATCTTGATGCCTTCGCCGAAAACGTCATCTCGCCGTCGCTGTCGACCATCGACGGCGTCGCGCAGGTCTCGATCTTCGGCCAGCAGAAATATGCCGTGCGCATCCAGATCGACCCGACCGCGCTTGCCGCGCGCGGCATCTCGATCGATCAGCTGCAGGCGGCTGTCGCGTCGGCCAACAGCAATACGCCTCTCGGTGTGCTGCAGAACAACAAGCAGCAACTAACCATCACCGCCAACACCCAGCTGACCAACGCCGCCGGCTTCTCCAACCTCATCATCGCAACCAAGAATGGCCACCCGGTACGGCTGGGCGAGGTGACCCGCGTCGTCGATTGGGTGCAGACGACGACGACCGCAAGTTGGTACGATGGTACCCGCGCGATCATCATGGCGGTGCAACGCCAGCCCGATGCCAACACGGTCGACGTCGTCGACAGGGTGAAGGCGATGCTGCCGTCCTTCCAGGACCAGATGCCGGGCGCCGCCCAGATAAAACTGCTCAACGACCGTTCGACCTCCATCCGCCAGGCCGTCAACGACGTGCAGTTCACGCTGCTGTTGACCATCGCGCTGGTGGTGATGGTGATCTTCGTGTTCCTGCGCCGGGTGACGGCGACCATTATCCCGGCCGTGGCGGTGCCGATCTCGCTGATCGCCACGCTCGGCGCGATGTTCCTGTTCGGCTTTTCCATCGACAACATATCGCTGATGGGCCTGACGCTGGCGGTGGGCCTCGTCGTCGACGACGCCATCGTGATGTTGGAAAACATCTTCCGCCATATGGAAGAGGATGGGTTGTCGGCCTTCGATGCGTCGCTGAAGGGCGCGCGCGAAATCGGCTTCACCATCATCTCGATCTCGATCTCGCTGGTGGCCGTGTTCATCCCGGTTCTGCTGATGGGCGGCGTCATCGGGCGCATCTTCAACGAGTTCGCCGTCGTCGTGACGGTCGCCATCCTGGCGTCGATGTTCGTGTCGCTGACGCTGACGCCGATGCTGTGCTCGCGGCTGCTGTCGGTGACCAAGGCCGATCGCGACAAGCATGGCCCTGGCCATAAGCAGGACCTCATCACACGCGGCTACGACCGGGTTCTGACTTTCTGCCTGCGGCACACCTTCCTGGTGTTCCTCGTCTTTGTCGGCACCGCGGCGGCGTCGGTGTGGCTGATCCAGGCCTCGCCGAAGGGCTTCTTCCCGCAGGAGGATATCAGCCAGATCTCGGTGACGACCATTGCGCGCCAGGACATTTCTTTTGACGCCATGGTGAAGCTGCAGGGGCAGGTGGCAAGCGTCTTTTCCCATTCGCCCTATGTTTCGCATGTGGCATGGTCGGCAGGCAGCGGCAACAATGCACTGAACCAGGGCCAGCTCTATGTGCAGTTGAAGGACAAGAGCCAGCGACCCGACATCGAGAAGGTGCAGGCTGACCTGCGCAAGCAACTGGCCGGCGTGGCGGGCATCGAGACCTACATGCAGCCGGTGCAGAACCTGCGGCTCGGTTCACGGTCGTCGGCCAGTGCCTACCAGCTCGTGGTTCAGGGCCTCGATACGGGCCTGACCGACCAGTGGGCGCAGAAACTGAATGACGCGATGGCGGCCGACCACACGACCTTCACCGACGTCACCAGCGACCTGCAGAACAATGCGCTGCAGGCATCGCTGGTCATCGATCGCGACAAGGCTGCCCAGCTCGGCATCGATACCGACACGCTGCGCTCCGCCCTCTATGGCGGTTTCGGCACCGACCAGGTTTCGACGATCTTCGGTTCGGCCGACAGCTACGAAGTCATCACCGAGCTCGATCCCAAGATCGAGTGGTCGCCCGAGCGGATGCTCGCCATCCAGATGCGGACGGCGAGCGGCTCTCTGGTTCCGCTTGGCGCCTTCGCCCGGGTCGACCGCACGGCCGGCGCCTTGACGGTCAACCAGCTCGGCCAGCTTCCCGCCGTGACCATCTCCTACAATCTGCCGCAAGGCGTGGCGCTGGGCGACAGCGTGACGCGCATCAACGCGCTCAAAGAGCAGATCGGCATGCCGACGGCGATCTCGACCACCTTTGCCGGCACGGCCAAGACCTTCCAGGACTCACTGGCCAACCAGGGCCTGCTGGTCGGCGGCGCGATCCTGACCATCTATATCGTGCTCGGCATTCTGTATGAGAGCTTCATCCACCCGCTCACAATCCTCACCGGCCTGCCGTCGGCGGTGTTGGGCGCGGTCGTTGCCTTGCGCTTCGCCGGCATGGATCTGTCCGTGATCGCGGTGATCGGCATTCTGATGCTGATCGGCATCGTCAAGAAGAACGGCATCATGATGGTCGATGTCGCGCTCGAATTGCGACGAGAAGGCATGTCCGCCAAGGACTCCATCCACAAGGCCTGCCTGATGCGTTTCAGGCCGATCATGATGACGACGCTGGCGGCACTGATGGGCACGTTCCCGATCGCGCTCGGCACCGGTGCCAGCGCCGAGCTGCGCCAGCCGCTGGGCGTTGCCGTTGTCGGCGGCCTGCTCGCCTCGCAGGCGCTGACCCTGTTCGTGACACCGGTGATCTACGTCTACATGGAGAATTTCTCGGGGTGGCTGGTCGGGCTGATGCCCAAGCGCAAGCCCGACTTGCCCGCGGTCGAGAATCCCGAGCAGCCTTCGCTGTTCGGCATCAACGACGACATCCCGGTCGAGCCGCAAAAGACGGCCGCCGAATAGCCGGCCAGCGGACGCTGATTTCCGCTGGCCCAAGCCGTCATGCTTGCAGCCAGCGGGTCGGAACCGTAATTTGTGGCCATGTCCCATGATCATGACCACGACAACGAACTCGATCCGTTTGCCGCGCGCGTGCGTGCGCTGGAAACCATCCTGACCCGCAAGGGGCTGATCGATCCAACGGCGATCGACGTCATCGTCGACACTTACGAGACCAAGATCGGCCCGCGCAATGGCGCCAGGGTGGTGGCGAAGGCCTGGAGCGATCCCGCTTTTGCCGATTGGCTCAAGCGCGACGCGACGGCGGCGATCGAATCGCTGAGCTATACCGGCCGCCAGGGCGAGCACATGCAGGCGGTGTTCAATACCGGGGATACGCACAACCTCGTCGTCTGCACTTTGTGCTCCTGCTATCCATGGTCGGTGCTCGGCCTGCCGCCGGTCTGGTACAAAGCGCCGCCCTATCGCTCGCGCGCGGTGATCGATCCGCGCGGCGTGCTCGCGGAATTCGGGCTGACGCTGCCGGCCGAGACCAAGATACGCGTCTGGGACTCGACGGCTGAACTGCGCTATCTCGTCGTGCCGATGCGGCCGAAGGGCACCGAAGGCTGGAGCGAGGATCGGCTGGCCGCTCTGGTGAGCCGCGATGCGATGATCGGCACGGCAGTCGCGACGGAGCCGGCATGAACGGGCCGCACGATCTCGGCGGGCAGATGGGCTTCGGCCCAGTTGCGCCCGAAAAGGACGAACCCTATTTCCATGCCGATTGGGAAAGGCGGGCGCTCGGCGTGACGCTGACGGCCGGCGCCATGGGCGCCTGGACCATCGACGAAAGCCGGCATGCGCGGGAATCGCTGCATCCGGCCGACTATTATTCCTCCAGCTACTACCAGATCTGGATCAAGGCGCTGGAGGTGCTGCTCAAGCGCCATGGTTTCGTCAGCGACCGCGATCTCGAGGCGGGTGAGGCGATCGACGCCGCGGCGACCCCGAAACGGGTGCTGAAGGCGGAAAACGTTCCTGCCGTGCTGGCCAAGGGCGGTCCCTGCAACCGGCCGATGGCGGAGCCGGCGCGGTTCAAGGCCGGCGACGCCGTGCGGACGAAGAATTTCAACCCGACCACCCACACCAGGCTGCCGCGCTACGCGCGCGGCAAGCCGGGCAGGATCGAGGCAGTGCGCGATGGCTTCGTCTTTCCCGACAGCAATGCGCATGGGCAAGGCGAAAATCCGCAATGGGTCTATACCGTGGTTTTCGACGGCACGGAGATCTGGGGCGAGGGCGCAGACCCGACATTGACCGTCTCGATCGACGCCTGGGAGAGCTATCTTGAGCCGGCCTGACGGGACCGCTGCCGATTTGCCCGTGGGCCTCGATGCGCCG
This sequence comes from Mesorhizobium huakuii, assembly GCF_014189455.1. NCBI lineage: Bacteria > Pseudomonadati > Pseudomonadota > Alphaproteobacteria > Hyphomicrobiales > Phyllobacteriaceae > Mesorhizobium > Mesorhizobium huakuii. The sequence goes on along the minus strand of NZ_CP050296.1, from coordinate 139,990 downwards.
GTTTTCGCCGAGCCCTGGCAGGCCGAGGCGTTCGCCATGACGGTGGCGTTGCATGACAAGGGCCTGTTCTCGTGGAGCGAGTGGGCGCAGGCGCTCTCGGCAGAGGTGAAGAAGCCGGGTGCGGCAGCCGACGGTCATGACTATTACGAGCATTGGCTGGCGGCGCTGGAAAGCCTGCTTGCCTCCAAGGGGCTGGCCGCCAGGCCCGATGTCGATGCGATGGCGCAGGCCTGGGAGCGCGCCGCACATGCCACGCCACACGGTAAGCCGATCCTGCTGGAGAACGATCCCGGACCGACCAGATAGGTCGTAGTGGTCTTACCGGTTGTTCTCTTTACGTTCTTGTTTGCTCCTGATAGCCTTACCGTCGGCGGCGCTGAGGCGTTCGCGACGCGTCGATGATGGTGGCGACTGTCTTGTCTTTCCCTTGCGAATCCGGTCTGTCGCGCTGATGGAATTCTCTCCCCAACAGGACGAGGCGCTGCAAGCGGTCGCCCGCTGGCTGCAGGCCGGCCAGCCGCAGCTGTTTAGGCTTTTCGGCTATGCCGGCACCGGCAAGACGACGCTGGCGCGCTATTTCGCCGAACATGTCGACGGCCAGGTGCAGTTCGCCGCCTTCACCGGCAAGGCCGCGCAGGTGCTGCGTTCCAAGGGGGCGGTCAATGCCCGCACCATCCATTCGCTGATCTACCGGCCCAAGGGCGAGGAATCGGTGGAGGACGAGGTGACCGGCAAGACCTCGATGTCGCCGACCTTTTCGCTCAACCGGCAGAGCCCGATCTCGCGTGCGAAACTGGTTGTCATCGACGAATGCTCGATGGTCGACGAGCAGCTCGGCCGCGATCTGATGAGTTTCGGCACGCCGATCCTGGTGCTGGGCGATCCCGGCCAGTTGCCGCCGATTTCCGGCGGCGGCTTCTTCACCGATCACGAGCCGGATTTCCTGCTCACCGAAATCCACCGGCAGGCGCGCGACAATCCGATCCTGCGGCTGGCGCTCGACGTGCGCGAGGGCCGCGAATTCATGCGCGGCGACTATGGCACGGCGCAGGTGATCGGCAAGGAAGACGTCAACCAGGAGCTGGTGCTGAAGGCCGACCAGGTGCTGGTCGGCACCAACCGCACGCGCCGCCGCTACAATCAGCGACTGCGCGAGCTCAAAGGCTTCAATGCCGACTATCCCCAGGCCGGCGACAAGCTGGTCTGCCTGCGCAACGATCCGGCCAAGGGGCTGCTCAACGGTTCGCTGTGGAAGGTGATGACCTCGTCGCGCGAGACGATCAAGCCAGGCATCAACCTGCTGGTTTCGCCGGAAGAGGACGATCCCGACCGCGGCGTTGCCAAGATCAAGCTGCTCAAGGCGGCGTTCGAGGATCCCGACGCCGATATCCCCTGGCAGCAGAAGAAGCGTTTTGACGATTTCGACTATGGCTATGCGCTGACCGTGCACAAGGCGCAGGGCTCGCAATGGAACGAGATCGTGCTGTTCGACGAAAGCTGGGCCTTCAAGGAAACCCGCCAGCGCTGGCTCTATACCGCGATCACCCGGGCCGCCGAACGGCTGACCATCGTCCGGTAGAGCTACGACGACGGCTTTTCTCGCACACCGACCTGCCGGGCGCCGAGCCATTCCCAGGCCTCTTCCTCATCCTCGGCCTTGAAATGCCGGAATTCGATGGGCGACGCCGCAGGCAAGGCGTGTCGCGCGTCCGGCGTCCAGTCCGGTGTGCCGATCGCCGCGCAACGGCCTATATGGTCCAGTGCGTGGGCCGCACCCTGTTTGAGGGTTTCGTCGGAAATGTCGGTCCAGTCGACGCCGTCGTGATCGACCATGCGCACGGCCACGTCGATTCGCTGGTGTAGCGCGTAGGCCGCCTCCAGCAGGCCGAACAGGTTTTCCGCATCGGCCGCCGAGACATGCCCGACCACATCGATGGCGAACAGGTCGTCGCGAGCAGTCTCGATGCGACGGATCGCCGGCACGGATTGCAGGAAATTCACGGCAGGGCCTCCTTTGGCGAAAGAACGCTGGTCTTCTGGAACACCGGAAACCCCCTATCTGTTCCCGTTAAAGACGCTATAGATGCCCGGTCTCAAGCGCGCCGCGGCTGAATTTGTGGCTTTGGCGCGCCGTCAACCCGCCTGTTTCACGGACGCCAGCCATGCCCGCAAAGCTTTCCGTCAACCTCAACGCCATCGCCGTGCTGCGCAACCGGCGCGACCTGCCATGGCCCAGCGTCACCGGCATTGGCCGGCTTGCCCTTGCCGCCGGAGCGCATGGGCTGACCGTCCATCCTCGTCCCGACGAACGTCACACAAGGCATTCCGATCTGCCCGAGATCCGAGCGCTGATCGACGATGAGTTCCCGCAGGCGGAATTCAACATCGAGGGCTACCCGAGCGAGGATTTCCTGGCGCTTGTGGAAAAGCATCAGCCCGAACAGGTGACGCTGGTGCCCGATGATCCGGCACAGGCAACCTCCGACCATGGCTGGAACTTCGCAGCCGATGCGGCGTTCCTGACACCGATCGTCAAACGTCTGAAGAAGGGCGGTTTCAGGGTGTCGCTGTTTTCCGATGCCGATCCCGCCGGCATGACGGCCGCACGCGATACCGGCGCCGACCGGATCGAGCTCTATACCGGTCCTTATGGCAGTTACCATTCCGATTCCGCAAAGGCGGCCAAGGAAGTGGAAAGATTGGGGAAAACAGCCGATGCGGCATTTGCCGCCGGCCTCCAGGTCAATGCCGGCCACGATCTGACGGTGGGCAATCTGCCCGCCCTGGCCAAGCGCATTCCGGCATTGGCCGAAGTGTCAATCGGACATGGGTTGACAGCCGACGCGTTGGAGTATGGCATGGCCGGCACGGTGGGCCGGTTCCTCAGAGCCTGCGGCTGGTAGGGGTAGAGCTTCGCTTTGCAGGTATGGCAGCCATAGCGTGCAATTGACGTCGCATCGCAGCATGCGTGAAGCACCGCGCGCTTGTCGGGGAGTGGTCCATGGACCTTGCCAGTCGCGGTAGCGAGGCCGAAACCGTCGAGCAATCGAGCCATTCCGCGGCCGAGCAGCACAGCACCAAGGTTCTGATGCTGGGCGCGCTCGGCGTTGTCTATGGCGATATCGGCACCAGTCCGATCTATGCCTTCCGCGAGGCGCTTCACGCTTCGCCCGGTATCGATACGCGCGCTCACGTGCTTGGCGTGCTGTCGCTGATCGTCTGGGCGCTAACGATCATCGTGACCATAAAATATGTCGCCTTCGTGCTTCGTGCCGACAACAAGGGCGAAGGCGGCACGTTGTCGCTGATGTCGCTGGCGCGAAGCGCCTATCCCAAGGGCGCGCGGCTCATACTGGCGATCGGCCTTTGCGGCGCGGCGCTGTTTTTCGGCGATTCGATCATCACACCGGCCATCTCCGTGCTGTCGGCGGTCGAAGGCCTCAAGGTGGTGACCCCGACACTGGACGCTTACGTCGTGCCGATCACGCTGCTCATCCTGGCCATCCTGTTCTCGGTGCAACGCTTCGGCACGGGAAAGGTGGCTGCGGTGTTCGGGCCGGTGACCGCGCTGTGGTTCCTGGCTATCGGCGTAGCGGGGCTCTATCACCTGATGGACGACCCATCGATCCTGCTGGCCATCAATCCGTATCACGCGGTCGCCTATCTCGTCAGCACACCCACGGCCGCCTTTGTCACGGTCGGCGCGGTGTTCCTGGCGGTGACCGGGGCCGAGGCGCTTTATGTCGATCTTGGCCATTTTGGGCGCAAGCCTATCGTGTTGGCGTGGTTTTCCGTGGTTTTCCCCTGCCTGCTGCTCAACTATTTCGGGCAGGGTGCCTTTGTGCTGGCCAATGGCGGGAGGCCGACCAATCCATTCTTCCAGATGCTGCCTGACTGGGCACTGATGCCGATGGTGGGACTGGCGACGGCCGCGACCGTCATCGCCAGCCAGGCAGTCATATCAGGTGCTTTTTCGCTGACCCGCCAGGCGGTGCAGCTCAACCTTCTGCCACGCATCGAGGTGCAGCATACGTCCGAAATGAAACTCGGCCAGATCTACATGCCCCGCGTCAATCTGCTCATCGCCTTGGGGGTGATGCTGCTGGTCGTCGGTTTCGGCAGCTCGAGTTCGCTGGCGTCCGCCTATGGCATCTCGGTGACCGGCGAAATGCTGATGACGACGATCCTGCTGTTCGTTGTCATGCGCAAGCTGTGGAAATGGAGACTGGCGGTCGCCCTGCCGCTGACCGTGCTGTTCGGTGTCATCGACAGTGGCTTCTTCCTGGCAAACATCGTGAAGATCTTCGAAGGCGGCTGGGTATCGATCACGGTTGCCTGCCTGATGGGGCTGATCATGGGGACCTGGATACGCGGCACCCGCTATCTCTTCGACAAAACCCGCCGCAACGAGATTCCGCTCGATTTCCTCGCCGCCAATCTCTTGAAGAAGAAGCCGCACCTGGTGTCGGGCACCGCGGTGTTCCTGACCAGCGATCCCTTGAGTTCACCGACAGCGTTGATGCACAGCCTGAAGCACTACAAGGTGCTGCATGAGCAGAACGTCATCCTTTCGGTGGTGACGGCGCCGCAGCCGGTGGTGCCGGACAGCGACCGGGTCAAGATGGAGACACTCAACGAGCTGTTCATGCGGGTGACGCTGACCTTCGGCTATATGGAGCAGCCCAACATTCCGCGCGCGCTGGCGATCTGCCGCAAGCAGGGCTGGAAGTTCGACATCATGACGACGTCGTTCTTCCTGTCGCGGCGCTCGCTCAAGGCATCGCCCAACTCCGGCATGCCGGTGTGGCAGGACCGGCTGTTCATCGGCCTGGCGCGCACGGCGGCCGATGCGACCGAATATTTCCAGATCCCGACCGGGCGTGTCGTGGAAATCGGCACGCAAGTCGCTATCTAAAGCAGATACGGCAGGTATTATTGGGCGCCCGCCATGCCCCCGCAGCCGCGAATTCAACCCGCGACCATTGGATTTACAGGCCATTTCCCAAGAGTCTAGCGTTGGCAGCATGGGAGCCATCACGCAACGGCACTTGATATTGCATTGCAGCAAGCGTAGAGCACCGCGCGCTTATCGGAGTGTCGTCCATGGCCCTTGCCAATGCTGGTAGTGAGGCAGAACCCGTCGAACAGTCGAGCCATCCGGAAATCGAACAGCATAGCACCAAGGTGCTGATGCTGGGCGCGCTGGGCGTGGTCTATGGGGATATCGGCACCAGCCCGATCTATGCCTTTCGCGAGGCGCTGGTGGCGTCGTCTCACGGCACCGTTGCTGATCGCGGCGATATTCTCGGTGTGCTGTCGCTGATCATCTGGTCGCTGACGATTACGGTTACGATAAAATACATCATGTTCGTGCTGCGCGCCGACAATCGCGGCGAGGGCGGCGTGCTGTCGCTGATGGCGCTGGCACGCGGCAGTTTCCCGAAGCGTTCAGCGGTGATTTTGGGTATCGGTATCGTCGGCGCCTCGCTGTTTTTCGGCGATGCGGTCATCACACCGGCGATTTCGGTGCTGTCGGCGGTCGAGGGTATGAACGTCGTCACGCCTGCTTTCCAGCCTTATGTGGTGCCGCTCACCCTGGTCATCCTCGCCATGGTGTTCGCGGTGCAGCGCTTTGGCACGGGTGGGGTGGGATTGGTGTTTGGACCGGTGACCGCGGTCTGGTTCCTGGCGATCGGCCTTTCCGGCCTGAAACATATCATCAACGATCCGGAAATCCTCCTGGCGATCAGCCCGCACTATATCGTCGCCTTCCTGATCCATTCGCCGGACGTGGCCTTCGTCACGGTCGGCGCTGTCTTCCTCGCCGTGACCGGTGCGGAAGCGCTCTATGCCGATCTCGGTCATTTCGGCCGCAAGCCGATCGTACTTGCCTGGCTGGCGATCGTTTTTCCCTGCCTGCTGCTCAACTATGCCGGGCAGGGCGCCTTCGTGCTGGCCAAGAATGGCATCGTCGGCCATCCGTTCTTCGAGATGAACGAGGGTTGGGCTCTGATTCCGATGGTGGTGCTGGCAACGGCGGCAACAGTGATCGCCAGCCAGGCGGTGATATCGGGCGCTTTCTCGCTGACCAGGCAGGCGGTGCAGCTCAACATGCTGCCGCGGCTGGAAATCCTGCACACGTCGGAAAGACAGTCCGGCCAGATCTACATGCCGCGTGTCAACCTGTTGCTGGCGCTGGTGGTGATGATGCTGGTGGTCGGCTTTGGCGAGTCCAGCAAGCTCGCCTCGGCTTACGGCATCTCGGTGACCGGCAACATGCTGGTGACGACGGTGCTGCTCTATGTCGTGATGACCCGCATCTGGAAATGGAAGCTGATGGTGGCGATCCCACTGACCGCACTGTTTGCCTTCATCGACGTCGGCTTCTTTGCGTCCAACATCGTCAAGGTGTTCGAAGGCGGCTGGGCTTCGCTTGCGGTGGCCTTCACCATCGTGCTGGGCATGTGGACCTGGGTGCGCGGCAGCCGCTATCTGTTCGACAAGACTCGCCGCAACGAGATCCCGCTCGATTTCCTCGCCGGCAATCTGCTGAAGAAGAAGCCTCAGCTGGTGTCCGGCACCGCGGTGTTCCTGACCAGCGATCCGCTCAGCGCGCCAACCGCTCTGATGCACAGCCTGAAGCACTACAAGGTGCTGCATGAGCAGAACGTCATCCTTTCGGTGGTGACCGCGCCGCAGCCGGTGGTGCCCGACAGCGAGCGGGTCAAGATGGAGACGGTCAACGAGCTGTTCATGCGGGTGACGCTGACCTTCGGCTACATGGAGCAGCCCAACATCCCGCGCGCACTGGCGATCTGCCGCAAGCAGGGCTGGAAGTTCGACATCATGACGACGTCGTTCTTCCTGTCGCGGCGCTCGCTCAAGGCATCGCCTAATTCCGGCATGCCGGTGTGGCAGGACAAGCTGTTCATCGGCCTGGCACGCACGGCGGCGGACGCGACCGAATATTTCCAGATCCCGACCGGGCGTGTGGTAGAAATCGGCACGCAGGTGGCGATCTGATCGGCTTGATCGCCTCGACCTAACAGGAGGCGGGCGTGAGCGGCGAATTGGTGCTTGTCACTGGCGGATCGGGCTTCCTTGGTGCCCATTGTATTGTCGAACTGCTGAAGGCGGGCTACCGCGTGCGCACGACGGTACGCTCCGCCAAGCGTGAGGCTGATGTCCTGGCCATGCTCAAGGCCGGCGGCGCCGAGCCGGGCGACAGGCTTTCCTTTGCCATCGCTGACCTCATGAGCGACGCCGGCTGGCCGCAAGCGGTCGCCGGCTGTGACTATGTGCTCCATGTCGCCTCGCCATTTCCGCCCGGCGTGCCCAAGCATGAGGATGATCTGATCATCCCGGCGCGTGAGGGTGCATTGCGGGTGCTGCGGGCGGCGCGGGACGCTGGCGCCAAACGCGTCGTGCTGACCTCGTCCTTCGCGGCCATCGGCTATGGCAAGATGCCGCCCGGGCCGTTCACCGAGGAGAGCTGGACCGATCCTAAGGGCAAGGTCAGCGCCTATGTGAAGTCGAAGACGCTTGCCGAGCGCGCTGCCTGGGATTTCATCGCCGCCGAGGGCGGCAGGCTGGAACTAGCGGTCGTCAATCCGGTCGGCATTTTTGGACCTGTGCTCGGCTCCGACCATTCGACCTCCACCGAATTTGTCCAGCGCATGATGAACGGCGCCATGCCGGGGCTGCCGCGTCTGTCCTTCGGCGTCGTCGATGCCCGCGACGTGGCCGACCTGCATGTGCGCGCCATGACCGATCCGGCCGCCAAGGGCGAGCGCTTCCTGGCTGTATCAGGCGATTTCATGACCGTGCGGGAAATCGCGCAGACCGTGAAAACGCGGCTCGGCGATGCGGCGGCGCGTGTCACGACGCGTGAGCTTCCCGATTGGCTGGTGCGGATCGTCGGATTGTTCAACGCGGAAGCCGCGCAACTGGTGACGGAACTGGGCAAGGTCAAGAATGCCACCAACGCCAAGGCGGTGCGTGTGCTCGGCTGGGCGCCGCGATCGCGCGAGGACGCGCTGGCTGCCACCGGCGAGAGCCTTGTTCGGCTCGGCCTGCTCAAGAAATAGCGCGGCGGCAGGAAGACCGGCCGCCGCGCAGTTTTCAGCCAGCCAGGGCGGCCTTGTTGGCTTCCAGGAACTGCTTCAGCGTCTGCGGCTTCCTGCCGGAAAGCGTTTCGACCGCGTCCGTCACCATGGCGATGCGGCCGGACCGCGTGTTGGCGTCGAAAGAAACGATGATGCGGGCGAAGTCTTCCGGAAGGCCCGCCGCCTTGACGCCTTCGGTCAGCGCCTCATCCGGCAACTGGATGACCTCCAGCGGCTTGCCGGTGACTTCCGTCACCAGAGTGGCGATCTCGCTCGTGGTATAGGCGTGCGGGCCGGTCAGCGTGTAGATATTGCTCTCCTTTGTGCCGGATGCGAGGCCTGCCGCGATCGCAGCGGCCATGTCGTCGCGGGCGCCGTGGGCGATGCGGCCGTCGCCGGCCGAGGAGTACCACTTGCCGGATGCAATGGCGTGCGGCAGCGCCAGGAACAGGTTCTCCTGATACCAGCCATTGCGGAAGATGGTGTAGGGGATGCCGCTCGCCTTGATCGCCTGCTCGGTGCCGTAGTGGTCGCCGGCGAACAGCACCGGCGAAACCGGCTCCGGATTGGGCATCGAGGTGTAGAGCAGATGCGAAACGCCTGCTTTCTTCGCAGCCGCCACCGCCGCCTCATGCTGCTTCAGACGCCTGCCGGTCTTGAGATCGAGATCGCCGGTCGAGACGATCAGCACGCGGTCGGCGCCAGCAAACGCCTTCTCCAGCGAAGCCGGATCGTTGAAGTCGGCCGCCCGGACGGTGACGCCAAGTGCCGCCAGATCGGCGAGGTTTTCGGGGTCGCGCGTGGTGGCGATGATGCTTGCCGGCGCGACTTTCTGAGCGTCCAGCAGATGGCGGATGACGGCGCGGCCAAGCTGGCCGGAAGCGCCGGTGACAAGGAGGGTTTCGGTCATGGGGAGATCCTGATTTTGCGCTAGCATGGCGGTTTGGGTAGTGGTCTCAAAAAGAGACCAGCACTAAAATAGGAATTGACCCGGTGCCGTAAAGAAGGCAGTTTTTCGGGAGGTAGGCACACGCAGGGAACCAGCCATGGACAGCCGGATCGTCAATCTGAGATCCAAACTCGACGTCTACAAGGCCATGACCGGCGGCGGAAACCTTGCAGATTGCCCCGTCCGTGAGGTCATCCAGGGGCTCAATGGCAAATGGAGTTCGCTGTTGATGGCGGCGCTGGCAGAACAGCCCTATCGCTTCGGCGAATTGCGGCGGCTGGTTCCCGACATCTCGCAACGCATGCTGACCCAGACGCTCTACGATCTGCAGCGCGACGGCTATGTGCATCGCGAAGTGTTCCCGACCAAGCCGCCCAGCGTCGAATACAGTCTGACTGATCTCGGACGCTCGATGTTCGGTGCCCTGCAGCATCTGCTGCAATGGGCAGAACTCAACCACGATGCCGTGCGCGAGGCACGTTCCGGTTTCGACGCAACACAGGCTTAAGCAGCCCGGCAGCGTTCGGCGCGGTGGCTTGATTTCATCAGGCGGCTGAAGGATTGTCCCGGCCAGTTCGGCTTGGGGGCATCGGCATTTCCTACGACATTGCAATTGCAGGCGCCGGTCCGGCCGGGCTGGCCATGGCGCTCTACCTCAAGCGTGCCGGGCACAGGGTCACCATCTTCGAGCGCTTCGAGGAGCCGAAGCCGGTCGGCTCCGGGCTGATCCTGCAGCCGACCGGCCTGACGGTTCTGGCCGATCTCGGCCTGCTCGACGACATACTGGCGCTCGGCGCCCGCATCGATCGGCTGCATGGCGCCGATGCCTCGACCGGGCGCACGGTGCTCGACGTCCGCTACGATGCCCAGCGCGGCCGCCGTTTCGGCCTGGCGGTGCACCGAGCAGCGCTGTTCGGCGTGCTCTTTCGCGCCGCCCGGCGTGAGGCGATCACCATCGAAACCGGTGTCGAGATCGAGACGGTGGAGGCCGGCGAACGGGCGACGCTGATCTGTGGCAAGGGACGAAAGGCAGGGCCGTTCGATCTGGTCGTCGACGCCAGCGGTTCGCGCTCGAAACTACGGCAATGCGTTGGCGCTGCGGGCGCGCCGCGCCCTCTGACCTATGGTGCCTTCTGGGCGTCGCTCGGCTGGCGTGGCGAAGGCTTTGACGAGCACGCGCTCTTGCAGCGCTACGATAAGGCCAGCGTGATGATCGGCGTGCTGCCGATCGGCCGGCCAGAACTCGGTGCCGAAAAGATGGCGGCCTTCTTCTGGAGCTTGAAGCCTGATGATGCAGACGCGGTGCGCGCTGTCGGCATCGACGCCTGGAAGGAGAGGGTGGTGCGGCTGTGGCCGCAAAGCGAGGCGTTCACCCGCCAGATCGACAGTTTCGACCAGCTGTCGCTGGCCCGCTACGGCCACCACACGATGAAGTTTCCCGCCGGCCGCAGGTTGGCCGTCATCGGCGATGCCGCGCATTCGACCAGCCCGCAGCTTGGGCAAGGGGCCAACATGGCGCTGCTCGACGCGGCGGCGCTCGGCCATGCGCTGGCGCGCACGCAGAGCATCGAGGCAGCGCTCGAAGCCTATGCCCGGGCGCGGCGCTGGCACGTGCGTGTCTTCCAGGCGCTGTCGCTGGCGTTCACGCCGTTCTACCAGTCGGATTCGCGGCACTGCCCTTCATCCGCGACAGGCTGGTGGCGACCATCGCAAAGATCCCGCCGGCCCCGCAGTTTCTGGCGTCGATGGTCGCAGGTACTGTGATCGATCCGTTCAGGCGGGCAGGATTGACGGAAGCGCGATGGCCGGATCGTTCCGGTGGATGAGTTTCGACAGAAATGATCCCTTCGCTTGCAGGAAGGCATGCAGACGCTGTGGATAATCTGGTGCCACGGCATCCCTGATCGACGGACGATCACGCAACGCTTTTCGCCAGGCCTGGACAAGCGGCTTGCCGTCCAGGGTGCCGAAATCGCCGATCCGGTCGAAAGCATCGAGATATCTGAAGACAGGCCCATAGACCGCATCGACGAGCGAGAAGCGGTTGCCGGCGAACCATGGGCCAATCCGGCCGGTGCCGTCCGCCAGTTCGGCCTCAAGGCGATCAAACATGCCCACCAGCCCGCGGGACTCGGCGAGGAAGCCGGCCTCGGTCGGCGCTGAATAGAACCGGCCGATGGCGTTGAGGGTGGCCGAGCCGAACTCGATCCAGGCGCGGTGCCGGGCACGTGCATAGGGGTCGGCCGGGTGAAGCGGATTGGCCTGTGTCTCCTCGAGGAATTCGAGGATGACCGCGGATTCGAAGATCGTCGTTTCCTCGCCACTTTGCCGCACGCGCAGCAGCGGCACCTTGCCGAGCGGCGAGATCGCCTTGAACCAGCCCGGCTTGTTGGCGAGTTCGATGTCGACACGCTCGAACGGCACGCCTTTCTCGGTCAGTGAGATCGCGGCGCGCTGGACGTAGGGGCAGAGAGGGTGGCTGACGAGGATGAGCTTGTCGGTCATCTCACTCTCCCCAGACATAGTTCAACGCGTCATTCTCGACGCGCGTCGACAGAAACATCAGGCGGGAATTCTTTGGCGCGGGACCGTCGAGGCGATCGCCCGATGCCATGTCGAAGGCGGCGCCGTGCCACTGGCAGACAAGTCTGCCATCCCTGCAGTCGAGCGGTCCACCGAAATGCAGACAGACATTGGCGGCGGCGCGGATGCGTTCGCCGCTGCGCCAGACATGGACCTCCCGGCCGAAGAACGGAGCAATCAAGCTGCCCGTTTGGGGGATGTCGGCAACCTTGCAGATTTCGTGCTTCATGGGATTTGCCTTCCGATATTCAATGCAATTGCATCTATATAGATGCATGTGCATTGATCGTCAAGCTTGATGCATCTGCATCTATCGCCTAGGGTAGGTCATGACCGAGAGAGCCACGCCTTCGCCGGAAGCCGTCAAGGCCTGGGCTCGCCTGATGCGCGTGTCGCGCCAACTGGTGGAGAGTGCCGAAGACGCGCTGAAGGAGGGTGGCCTGCCGCCGCTCGCCTGGTACGATGTGCTGCATGAACTCGCCGAGGCGGGCGAGGGCGGCTTGCGGCCGTTCCAACTGATCGAGCGGACCCTGTTTGCGCAGTACAACATCTCGCGCTTGCTGGCCCGGCTCGAGGCCGACGGGCTGGTGGAGAAGCTGCCGGTGGCCGACGACGGTCGCGGGCAAACGATCCGCATCACGGCCAAGGGGCGCGAGACGCGCCGCCGGATGTGGGCCGTCTACGGACGGTCGATCGCCGAACTGGTTGGCGCGAGGCTCTCGCCGGACGAGCTGAACACGGTGTCGGTACTGCTTGGCCGGCTGCGCCATCCGCCTGCCGGCGATTGAGGCTGGCCAGCACCGAGCGGCCATTGCGCACCGCAGCCGTTTGCAGGCGAATATTTCTACTTTCCCTCTTGCGTCGATTATTGGATTGCGCAATATGCCGAACCGTAACGTACGGTACGGCTGTTGGGTGATCCGCAGCCTCGACCTTCAAACGGGAACAGAGCGTGTTGCTGGCAAACGCCGACATCGACAACAGCCAAGGGCTGACGGAGCGGCAGAAGGCCGTCCTGGATGCGGCGTTGCGGCTGCTGGTCGAGGAGGGCGATCAGCTGACCATGACCGCCGTGGCGCGGCGGGCGAGCTGCTCAAAGGAAACCCTCTACAAATGGTTCGGCGACCGTGATGGGCTGTTGACGGCAACCGTGCAGTGGCAGGCCTCCAAGGTGCGCGTGGCGCCTGTCGACGGCAAGGGGCTCGACCTTGGCTCGCTGACGGCAAGCCTGGAACGTTTTGCATCCGACTGGCTGAAGGTGATCTCCAGCGATACCTCGATCGCGCTCAACCGGGTCGCTGTCGGCCATGCCGGCCCAATTAGGCGCAAAGAGGGCAAGGATAATCTTGGCGCCGTCGTGCTGGAGAATGGCCGTTTCGCGCTCGCCAAGCGTCTGAAGCCGGTGCTCGAGGCCGGGCGCCAGGCGGGGCTTCTCGATTTCGCGGACGCCGAGACGGCGTTCCGCACTTTTTCGGGCTGGTTGCCCGCGACGTGCAGATCCGTCTGCTGTTGGGCGACCGGCTGGAATTGACTGAGGCGACGATCGGCGGCGATGCCGTCCGGGCGACGCAGCAGTTTCTCGCTCTTTTCGGAGCAAAAACCGGGCCGCAAGGCCTCTGATCTCAAGAAACGGGAAGGAAGTAAAATGCGCGTCTATTACGATCGTGATGCCGATCTCAACCTGATCAAGGGCAAGAAGGTCGCCATCATCGGCTATGGCAGCCAGGGCCGGGCGCATGCGCTCAACCTCAAGGATTCCGGTGCCAAGGAGATCGCTATCGGCCTCAAGGCCGGCTCGGCGACCGCCAAGAAGGTCGAGGCCGACGGGCTCAAGGTGATGAGCGTGGCCGAAGCCGCCAAATGGGCCGATCTGATGATGATGGCGACGCCCGACGAGCTGCAGGCCGACATCTACAAGAACGAAATCGCGCCGAACATCCGCGACGGTGCGGCGATCGCCTTCGCGCACGGCCTCAACGTGCATTTCGGCCTGATCGAGCCGAAGTCGACCGTCGACGTCGTCATGATCGCGCCGAAGGGCCCGGGCCACACGGTGCGCGGCGAGTACCAGAAGGGCGGCGGCGTGCCGTGCTTGGTCGCTGTCAACCAGGATGCTTCGGGTAACGCGCTCGACCTGGCGCTGTCTTACGCCTGCGGCGTCGGCGGCGGCCGTTCGGGCATCATCGAGACCAATTTCCGCGAGGAATGCGAGACCGATCTTTTCGGCGAGCAGGTTGTGCTGTGCGGCGGCTTGGTCGAACTGATCCGTGCCGGCTTCGAGACGCTGGTGGAAGCCGGCTATGCGCCCGAAATGGCCTATTTCGAGTGTCTGCACGAGGTCAAGCTGATCGTCGACCTGATCTATGAAGGCGGCATCGCCAACATGAACTACTCTATCTCGAATACCGCCGAATGGGGCGAGTATGTCTCGGGTCCGCGCATCATCACTGCCGAGACCAAGGCCGAGATGAAGCGCGTGCTGAAGGACATCCAGACCGGCAAGTTCACTTCGGAATGGATGCAGGAATACCGCGCCGGCCTGTCGCGCTTCAAGGGCATCCGCCGCATGAACGACAGCCACCAGATCGAAGAGGTTGGTGCTAAACTTCGCGCGATGATGCCGTGGATTTCCAAGAACAAGCTGGTCGACAAGGCCAAGAACTGAGCGATCCACGCCCGACAATAAGAACGGCGCCGCGAGGCGCCGTTTTCATTTTACCTTGTTCGGTCTTGCCTACAGCTCAGCTATAGGGCGACCAGCATTGCTGGCGCGGGCCGCCATAGGGCTGGAACGTGTTGTCCCAGGCCCGATACGACCGGTACCGGCTATAGCACCACTGCACATGGGCGTTGGAAAGCCGCCCGGCGCGATAGTGGCGGCGCGGCGGTGGCGCATAGTAGTCGTAGCTGTTGTAGTTGTTGTACATGCTGCCAAGCCCGAGCCCCAGGCCAAGGCCCAGGATTGCGGCTGCGCCATCATCATAGCCGCCGTGATAGTGACGGCGGCCATGGCGCCAGCGCCAGTCGTCTCCGCCGTTCCAGTTGCCACGGTCCCAATTGCCGCGGTTCCAGTTGCCACGGTCCCAATTGCCGCGGTTCCAATTGCGACCGCCGTCATGACGGCGCCATCTCCAGTCGTTGTTGAAGTCCCGGTTGTTGCCGCCGGCCCATTCCTCGCGAACCGGAGTGATCGTCGGCGCCGCAGTGCTGGTCGGAATCGACAGGTCCGGCTGCAGGATCGGTCCGGCAGCGGACGGTGCCGTGATGCCGGAGACAATGCCGAGCGCAATCAGCCCGGACTTGATGGTGGAAGAAAAGAGCGAATTCATTGCACTCTCCAAAAGATACAGGCCCCACGCCTACCCTGGGAATGGGCCTACTGTGGATCCTTGCGTCTGAACGGCGGATGAACGGAAAGGTTCCATCAACCATGGCGCGAATGCCTCCAGGGCCAAGCGATCTTGGCTTGTGGTCCTGCGATCTTGTTTTCTCCGGCACTTGGAGGCAAAGGTCGGGGCATGTCGCTGCGCCTTGCCACCTTCAATGTCGAGAACCTGATGAACAGGTTCGATTTTTCCGGCTATCGCAATCAGCTCAACGAAGACCGGACGCTGGCGCTCTTCGATATCCAGAGCGAGGCCGAATACAAGATGCTGGAGCAGGCCCGCGCCATCGCCCAATCCGACGACACGCGCCAGCTGACGGCGCTGGCCATCGCCGCCACCCGGGCCGACATCATTTGCATGCAGGAGGTCGACAATATCGAGGCGCTGAAGGCCTTCGAATATGGCTATCTGTTCAAGATGGTGGGGCAGGGCTATCGCCAGAAATACACCACGTCCGGCAATGATTCGCGCGGCATCGACGTCGCCGTGATGATGCGCAACGAGACCGCGCAGGGCCAGCCGATCGAATTCGTGCGCATGACCAGCCACGCCTACGTCACCTACGAGCAGTTCGGGCTGCACACGCCGGAACTGGCGGCGCTCGGCAACCAGGCCAATGAACGCATTTTCCGGCGCGACTGCCTGGAAGTCGACCTCACCGTCGGTGGCGTGCCGCTGACGCTCTATCTCGTGCATTTCAAGTCGATGGGCTCGCCACGCAACGGGCTCGATGGGCGCGAGGCGACGATGCCGGTGCGCATGGCGGAGGCGCTAGCGGTACGCCGGATCATCGAGGAGCGTTTCGGTGCGGATCACGCCGCCGACAAGCGCTGGGCGATCTGCGGCGACATGAACGATTACCGCCAGCGCGTGAAGATCGCGGGCGACGATGTCGACGGCTATCGTTTCGAGGTGGTCGACGAGAACCAGTCCTGCATCAACGTGCTGACGGCTGGCGGCTTCTGCGAGAACGTCGTCGAGCGGCGGCCGGAAATGAACCGCTGGACCTTCTATCATACACGCGGGCCTGAAGAGCGGCATCTCTGCCAGCTCGACTATATCCTGCTGTCCAAGGGACTTGCTGCGAGGAATGCTACCGCCGTTCCCGACATCATCCGCAAAGGCCAGCCCTGGCGCACGATCTTTCCGGCCGGCCAGGAAGTCGAGCGTTTTCCGCGCGCCGGCTGGGACCGGCCAAAAGCGTCGGACCATTGCCCGGTGGTGATCACGCTGGATATGGTTTGATAGGCATGAGTTTCGACCTGCCGCGCAATGTCATCCTGCCGGTCGATGCCATCGACGTCCGGCTCGATCCCGGCCCGCATCCTTTCGCCAGGGATAATGCAGCGGCGATCGCCGAGAACTGGCAGCGCGAGATTGCGGCCAATCCGGCACTGTTCGACGGCACGGTGGTGCTGCTGTCGCAACTTGCCTGGCGCGACAACCGCCTGATTGGCCGCTGTCACGCGGTCAACTACTCCACCTTCATGCTGTGGCGGAAGCGGCGCGAGAATTCCGGCGCCGAGCACGCCTATGCCCATGCGATGCTGGTCGCCGGCGACAATGCGCTGGTGGCGATCCGCATGGGACCGCGAACGGTCAATGCCGGCCGCGTCTATTTCGCCGCGGGCTCCTTCGAACCCGTCGATTTCCGCGACGGTCTGGTCGATGTCGATTTCAACATGATCCGCGAGGTGCGCGAAGAGACCGGCCTCGACCTGTCGGATGCCCAACGGGGCGAACGCTACCACGCTTTGTCGACGAACAGCGGCACGGTGATCTTCCGCCGCTATCACGAGCCGGCGCCGGCTGATGAGATAGCACGGCGAATCTCTGCCTTCGTCGCCAGCGAAACCGATCCGGAGATCGAAGGGCCGATCATCATCCGCCATGCCGCCGACCTGCCGGAGGGACTGTCGCCGCATATGAAGCCGCTGGTCGAATGGCATTTTGCGAGCAAGGATTAGAGCAATTCCAGGAAAAGTGTGAACGGTTTTCCGTCCGAAATTGCGTCAGAACAAAGAGTTAGAGCGGTTCGCCGTTTCTGTGAAACGGTGAACAGCTCTAACGGCGCGCCTTGTCCTGCGCCGCCTTGCGATCGTTGCGGGCCGCGACGAAGAACAGGATAAAGCCGATGCCCAGCAACCCACCCATGGCCATTCCCATGGTCTGGCCAACGACCGCCTGGAAATCCGCGGTGACGCGATCGGGATTGGCCATTCCGTAACGGGCGAGATACCACCAGATGCCTGCCAGGGCTGCCTCGATGATGACCATCACCAGGATCAGTCGCGCCTTTTTGCTCATGCGTTGTTCCTCGACCGGAGATGTCTCGCCTTAGCATCGTCGACCTGCGGGCGACAATGTTGTCGGTGCAGGCAAGCGTCCAAGGTTGGGGATAGCTGTCGGTCGTGGCGGTGCCGGCCGCTGCTATTCGTGCCGCAGCGCGTCGATCGGGTCGAGCCTGGCGCCGCGCAGGGCCGGGAAGAAGCCGAACACCATGCCGATCAGCGCCGAGAAGCCGACTGCAAGCAGGATGACGGCAGGGCTTGGCGCGAAGGGGATCGTCAGCGTCGCCGAGGCAAGGCCGGCCAGCGCCAGGCCGATCAGGATGCCGATAATGCCGCCGAGCAGGGACAGCACTGTCGCCTCGACCAGGAACTGGATGAGGATGTGCTTTTCATGCGCGCCGATGGCGAGCCTGATGCCGATCTCGCGGGTGCGTTCGGTGACCGAGACCAGCATGATGTTCATGATGCCGATGCCGCCGACCAGGAGGCTGACGCCGGCGACCGCGCCCAGCATGCCGGTCATGGTGGTGGTGGCGCTGGCCATGGCGTCGGCGATCTGGGTCATGTCGCGGATGGCGAAATCGCTTTCGCGGTCGGGCGTCATGCGGCGCGCATCGCGCAAAATGTCCTCGACGCGCGGCTGCAACTCGCTGGTCGGCGTGCTGTCGTCGGCGGCGATGTAGATGTTGTCGATGTCGCGGTTGCCGGCGATGCGGCGCTGATAGGCATGCAGCGGCATCAAGACGACATTGTCCTGGTCCTGGCCGAAGCCGGTATAGCCCTTGGGCTCGAGCAGGCCGATGATCTTGCAGGAGGTGCGGTTGACGCGGATGATCTCGCCTTCGGGATCGCCGGCGCCGAAGAATTGCTGCCGCACGGTCTCGCCGATCAGGCAGACGCCGGTGCCCGAGCGGGTTTCAGGATCGCTGAACGGCCGGCCCGAAACCAGCTTCCAGTCGCGTGCATCGAGATAGGCGCTGTCGGTGCCGGTGACGCCCGATGTCAGGCTTTCTGTGCCGAAGATGACCCGCACCTGCTTTTGCGAGGCTGGCGAGATGGCACGCGCGCCGGTCAGATGCGCGACAAGTGCTTCCAGGTCCTTTTCGGCCAGCGGACGCACCACCTGGTCGAGCCCGCCAGGGCCGCCGGGACCGGCCGGGCGGCCTGACCGGACGACCAGCAGATTGCTGCCGAGTTTGGAAATGTCGGCCTTGACCTTTTGCGTGGTGCCGGAGCCGATGGTCAGCATGGCGATGACGGCGGCGACGCCGATGACGATGCCGAGCAGCGTCAGGAACGAGCGCAGCACGTTGCGGCAGAATCGAGCGCAGCGAGAGGCGGACGGTTTCCCAGATCATGCCAGCTCTACCTTCATGGTGTCGGAGGCGACGTGGCCGTCGAGGAAGCGGATGGTGCGCTCGGCGTAACCGGCGACGTCGGCCTCATGCGTGACCATGGCGATGGTCAGGCCGAGCTCCTTGTTGAGCTTTGTCAGCAGCTCCATGATCTCATGCGTGCGGGCGGTGTCGAGATTGCCGGTCGGCTCGTCGGCGACGAGCAGCGTCGGCCTGGTGACGATGGCACGCGCGATCGCCACGCGCTGCTGCTGGCCGCCGGAGAGTTCGGCCGGCGTGTGGTGCTCGCGGCCGACAAGCCCGACCTGGGCCAGCGCCTGCATGGCAAGGTCACGGCGCTCGCGGGCGGCGACGCCGCGATAGATCAGCGGCAGTTCGACATTTTCGGCGCGGTGGTGCGCGCCAGCAGATTGTAGCCCTGGAAGACGAAGCCGACATAGAGGTCGCGCAGCATGGCGCGGCGGTTGCGGTCGAGCCGGCCGGCGTCGACGCCCATGAAGGAATAGGTTCCGGCCGTCGGCGTGTCGAGGCAGCCGATGATGTTCATTGCCGTCGACTTGCCCGAGCCGGACGGGCCCATGATGGCGACGAACTCGCCGCGCTTGATGGCAAGATCGACGCCAGCCAGCGCGTGCACGCGGGCCTCGCCCTGGCCATAGCTCTTCCAGACCTTGTCGAAGGTGATGAGGGGCGCGCCGGCGGCCACGGCCCTCAGCTCCGCGGCTGCGAGGCGGTGATGACCTGCGCGCCTTCTTCCAGGCCTGAGGTGATCTCGGTCAGTTCACCATCGGTCGAGCCGATCTTGACGTTGACCGGATGCGGCCGGCCATTCTCCAGCACATAGAGCGTGCGCGAGCCGTCGGTGGGGGCCGTCGCGGCCTGACGCTGGCGATTGCCGCCCGGACGGCCCATGCGGCCGGTGAACAGGTCGCTGAAGCTCCACGCGCGCGCTGCTTGCTGCGCCGGGCGATAGCGGAAGGCGGAGGCGGGCACGGTGAGCACATCCTTGGCCTGTCTTGTGACGACCGAGACTGTGGCGGTCATGCCGGGGCGCAGCAGCAGCTCGTTGTTGTCGACTTCGAGCCGCGCATTGTAGGTGACGACGCCGTCCGTGGTGACCGAGGCATAGGAGATGTCGCGGATCTCGGCATTGAACGGCCGGTCCGGGAAGGCATCGACCGTGAAGCGGGCATGCTGGCCCGACTTGACGGCGCCGATGTCGGCCTCGTCGACCGCCGCCACCAGTTCCATGTTTCTGAGATCGGCGGCGATGATGAACAGCACCGGCGCCTGCAGCGAGGAGGCGACCGTCTGGCCGGGATCGACCGAACGGGTCAAAACGATGCCGTCGATTGGCGCATAGATCGTGCTTTTGGCAAGGTCGGTCTGCTGCGCCCTGAGATCGGCCTGGGCGATGGCGAGATTGGCTTGTGCGCTATCGAGCGCCGCCTTGGCGCGGTCGCGTGTCGCGGTTGCCGCCTCGAGCGACTGGTCGGTCGCCATGCCGCGCTTGGTCAACGCCGCCGCGCGTACCAGCGCGCTTTCGTTCTCGGCCAGTGTCACCGTGGCGTCTTCGACATTGGCAGCGGCGCCCTTGGCGGATGCCTCGGCGCGTTCGATCTGGACCTCGAGTTTCACCGTATCAAGCGTCGCCAGCACGTCGCCCTTCTTGACCTGCTGGTTCTCCTCGGCGGAGACCGAGCGGATGATGCCGGACAGCTCGCTGGAAATGTCGACCTGGGTGAGCGGCTGCAGCGTGCCTGTTGCCGACACCTGGACGGTGAGGTCGGCCTTGGCGGCCGGCACGGTGGTGTAATCGATCTTGGCGGGCGCGCCCGCATACCATTGATAGAGGCCAAGACCGGCGGCAAGCACGAGCAGGGTCAGCAATGCATAGAGCCAGCCACGCCGGCGCGACTTGCTTCGCCCCTTTTTATCGAGCCCAAGCGCCGTCTCGATGGCGGAATCCGATTCCATCTTTGGCAGATTGACAATCTGGTCCACGCTGGACCCCTATGATGCGCAATGTCCCTATCTGTTCACAGATCAGGCTTGATGGTTCGAATATCAAATTAAATTTCGCCCATGTTGGGATTGAGGCAGGAATGCAAACCCGGAATTACTTACTTTACGACGTGTTTACGACCGAGCGACTGGCCGGCAACCCGCTGGCGGTGGTGTTGGATTGCAAAGGTCTGGACACCGCCGCGATGCAGGCCATCGCGCGCGAATTCAACCTGTCCGATCGGTCTTTGTGCTGCCGCCGGACAATCCCAAGCACAAAAACCGCATCCGCATCTTCACGCCCGACTATGAAATGCCGTTCGCCGGCCACCCGACAGTGGGTTCGGCAATCGCGCTTGCGGAACTCGCCGGGGAGGGCAGCGCCGGCATCTTCGTGCTGGAAGAAAATATCGGCCCGGTGCGCTGCGCCGTCAGCACGCATGATGGCGCCACCTTCGCCGAGTTCGATCTCGCCAAATTGCCGGAGCCGCTGGAACTGTCCGCCGATCCGCAGGCGATTGGTGCCGCCCTTGGCCTGGCGCCGCATGAGATCGGTTTCGAGAATCACCGCGTCGCCTTCTGGTCTGCGGGCGTGCCCTACGTGACGATCCCGGTCGCCAATCTCGAAGCGGCGGGCCGCATCCGGCTGGACAACCAGGCCTGGTCGGAACTGGCGCCGCGCAAGAGCGAGTGGGCCTTTGCCAGCCCCTATGTCTATTGCCGCGAGACGGTGAACCACGAAAGCGCCTTCCATGTCCGCATGATCGTGCCCGGCACGCCTTCCTATGAAGACCCGGCGACGGGCTCGGCGGCGGCCGCCTTCGCCGGCGCCATCATGCATTTCGACGGCCCGACGGACGGCATTTCACAGCTGTGGATCGAGCAGGGGCTGGAGATGGGCCGCCCGTCGCGCATCCGTCTCGAACTGACCGTGCAGGGCGGAAAACTGGCCTCGGCGCGCATTGGCGGCCATGCGGTGAAGGTGGCGGAAGGCAAGCTCTTCGTCTGAGATGTGCGGCACTTCAGAGATTTGTCGGGAAATGATTCCGGCAGGGCTAGACATGACCGATGGTGGCGGCTATATGCCCGCCAACGCCGGTTTTTGCCGGCCGAGTGGGTGCGTAGCTCAGTTGGTAGAGCAGCTGACTCTTAATCAGCGGGTCCACAGTTCAATCCTGTGCGCACCCACCAAATTCTTCAAAAGACTTGGTGGAAAGACCCTGAAAGCGGGATGTTTCGCTGCCATCCGGTGGCGGCATCGGTCGACTGCTATTGCACAGTTGGCCGGAGATAGGTGAGGATCGCCCGGGTTATCGCGATGACGTCGTCGACAGCCCCAAAGTCTGTCTTGCTTTTGCCGACCGTCCATTCCAACTCGGGAGCTTCCGGCAACTTAAGCGTCCGATTTATTCCCCAACCTGAGAGCATAAGGAGTTCAAAAGATGTGGGCTCGCCAGGCTCGTAGTAGGGGAAACGAAAATACAGCCGAACTGGCCCGCCATATCCAAGCTTGAAGGTCATGGTGACCGAAACGTTGTGACCAAATCTGTCTTCAAAAGCTCCACCAAAACTGAGGTCTCTGGCATCATAGCTATGCCATTGCCTCGTCAACCCTAGAGCGCTCCATGTCTTGAGGGTATGGGCTTTCAGTTCCTTGCGATTGGGGAATTTTGTCATTTCAGGAGTTAGACGGGTAGGCGGATCACTGTAGCCGGTTTCAGTTCTCCATTCTTCCGCAGCGTTGCGGAGATCTTCAAAAACCTGGACGGTTCTCGGATCCGGTTGGTCGAATCTGATCGAAATCCGCCATTGAGAAATCATCTCTCGCAGTTCTTCGACTGTATGGCCCGAGCGTTCCGCCCAATCCGCCGTAGCCAATATCCATGGTGAGTTGTATTTCAGGCCCGCAAAAGCTCCGATCTTTCGATCGAAATCTCTGACAATCTGCGCGTAAATATCTCGAAGACCCTGTTTGGGGTCTCCGAATATCTGCGAGGGCTCATTCATCAGGTGTAATCCGGGCGTTGCGGACCTGCTTCTCCGACACCCCAGCCTCGGCGAAACTTGCCATGTGTGCATGGCACTCCAATGCCGAGCGGACGATGTTGACGGCCAAGCAGGCGCCCGAACCTTCACCGAGCCGCAGGGCTGTTCAACGCTAACATCTTTGTGATCGGCTTTGATGCGTCGCGGGCAAAAGGGCGATTCCCTCCGGGAGATTTGTCTGAATCTATGCAGGGCAACCAATCATGAGGGTTGCACCGTTGCCCGGCACATTGCTGTCATTGTTTTCGCAGATCCCCGATCCACGCCGTGGCCAGGGGCAGATGTATCCCCAGGCGCCGATCCTGCTGTTCACGGTGCTGGCGATGCTGGCCGGGGCGGTTTCGTATCGTCAGGTCCACGCCTTCATCCGCATCCATCTTGTCCGCCTGAACGGCGTGTTCGGGGTCTCGGTGCGAAAGGCCCCAGCCTACTCGACGGTGCGGTTCATCCTTCGCGGTCTCGACGGGGCGGAGGTCGAAAGGGTGTTCCGCCAGCATGCGGCCGGCCTGCCGACGCCCCCGGCCCAAGAGCCGGACGACGCCATGCCGGACGACGTCATGCCGGCGTGCGTGGCCATTGACGGCAAGACGCTGCGCGGCAGCTTCGACGCCTTCAACGATCGCAAAGCGGCGCATCTGCTGAGTGCTTTCGCCAGCGATGGTCAGATCATCCTCGGCCATCTGGCGATCGATGAGAAGAGCAACGAAATCCCCGCCGCCCAGGACTTGATCGCCACGCTGGGCCTGACCGGGCGCATGTTCACTCTCGACGCCATGCATGCCCAAAAAAACCTTCGCCGTAGCCCTGGCCACGGGTAACCATCTGCTGGTTCAACTCAAGGAGAACCAGCCCAATCTGGATGACGAGATTCGCGCCATCGTCGACAGCCGCACTCCCAGCGACACGGCCTCCTCACGCGACACAGTGCGATCCCGGCAGGAGGATCGAACCGTGGACGTCTTTCCCGTCGGCAAGGCCCTCGTCGACAGCGAATGGCAGCCCTTCGTCAAGACCATCATCCGCGTCACCCGCCAAACTTGGCTCCGCAGTGCCGCCACGGGCATGTGGCAGCCGCGCGGCGAGGTCTCATACTATATCTCCTCCGAACAGGGTCTCCCCGCCAAGACTTGGGCCGCCATCATCCGAGGCCACTGGGGCATCGAGAACCGCAACCACTATGTCCGCGACGTGTCCTGCGACGAGGACCGCAGCCGTATCCGCGACAACCCCGGCATCATGGCCAGAGCCCGCAGCTTCGCCCTCAACATCCTGCGTCACAACGGCACGAAAAACGTCGCTCAAGCCCTCTGGAACGGCGCTCTCTCCCTCGATCTCATCCTCGCTTACAAGGCTCTGTAATCAGCGTTGAACAGCCCTGCACCGAGCCGCATGCCGAGGTCAAGCAGGGGCGGCAATGTTCATTCGACTGCTATTGGATGGTGGGCCGCATATAGCTCAGGATCGCCCGCGTTATGGCGAGGACGCCATCTACCGCTTCGAAGCTTGTCTTGCTTTTGCCAACGATCCATTCGAGGTCGGGCTCTTCGGGCAAACGAAGATCCTGACATATAAACCTGCCCGAAAGCGTAAAGAGGTCCAGTGATCTCGGTTCGCCATCCGAATAATAGGGAAATTGAAAAAACAGCCTGATTGGGCCGCCATATCCAAGCTTGAAGGTCATCGAGAATCTAACGTTGTGACCGAATCTGTCTTCAAAAACGCTGCTAAAACTGAGGTCCCTGGCATCGTAGCTATGCCATTGCGTCGGTAATCCCAAAGAACTCCAAGCCTTGAGAGTATGGGCTTTCAGTTCTTTGCGATTGGAGAATTTTGCCTTTTCAGGATCATAAGGCAGGGGTGGATCGACGTAATTTGTCTCGGTTCTCCACTCTTCTGCCGCGCTGCGGAGGTCTTCAAAAACCTGAACGATTCTCGGGCCGGTCTGCTCGCCAGAAAAGATTGAGATTCGCCATTGAGAAATCATCTCGCATAGCTCTTCGACCGTATGGCCCGATCGCTCTGCCCAATCCTGCGTTGCTAGTATCCACGGCGAATTGTACGTCAGCCCGGTAAAAGCTCCGCTCTTGCTGTCGAAATCCCGGATAATCCGAGCAAGAACATCCCGAAGACCCTGTTTGGGGTCTCCGAATATCTGCGATGGCTCATTCATCGGGTGTGATCCGGGCGTTGCGAACCTACTTCTCCGACACACCGGCCTCGGCAAAGCTTGCCATGCGGGCATGGCACTCCAGCGCCGAGCGGACGATGTTGACGGCGAGGCAGGCGCCGGAGCCTTCGCCGAGCCGCATGCCGAGATCGAGCAGGGGCGGTAGGCTAAGCGCTTCGAGCAGGCCGCGATGGCCCGATTCGGCCGAAACATGGGCCGCGATGGTGTGGGCGAGGCCGGTTGGATGCAGCTTGGCCAGCGGGGCTGCGGCGGCGGTGCAGACGAAGCCGTCGAGCAGCACGGGTATGCCGAGATGACGGGCGGCGAGCGTCGCGCCGAAGATGGCGGCGAGTTCGCGCCCGCCGAGTGAAGCGGCAACGCCCAGCGGGTCGGCGAGGGCGGCGGCATGGCGCTTGAGGCCGGCTTCGATGGCGACCACCTTGCGTTTCAGGCCGGCATCGTCGACGCCGGTGCCGCGCCCGGTCCATCGTTCCGCGCCACCACCGAACAGCGCTGCTGAAATGGCAGCCGCCGGCGTGGTGTTGCCGATGCCCATTTCGCCGAAGCAGATCAGGTCGAGATCCTTCGTCACCGCGTCATAGCCTGCGGAGACGGCGGCGAGAAACGCCGTCTCGTCCATTGCCGGCACCTGAGTGAAGTCGCCCGTGGGATGGTCGAGGTCGAGCGGGATGACATCGAGTTCGGCGCCGGCGATGCGGGCCAGTTGGTTGATGGCGGCGCCGCCGCCGGCGAAATTAGCCACCATCTGCACGGTGACCTCGGAGGGGAAAGCCGACACGCCCTGCGCGGTGACGCCGTGGTTACCGGCGAAGACGAAAACCTTGACCCGGTCGAGTTTCGGCATGTCGCGGCCCTGCCAGCGCGCCAGCCACGCGGCGATGGTCTCGAGCCGCCCGAGGCTGCCTTGCGGCTTGGTCAGCGTGTCCTGGCGGTTGGCAACCGCCTTTGCGGCCGCGTCGCTGCCGGCTGGCAGATCGAGGCAGGCGGCGCGCAGTTCATCGAGGGATTTGAAGGGCATGGGGGCAAGGTCTCCGGAAGGGAATCAGGTCAAGGGGAATCAAGAGAGGGCTACGGAAGCGACGAGAAGCACCGCGATTTCGCTCACCTGCTGCAAGGCGCCGATCGTGTCGCCGGTCTGGCCACCGATCTGGTTGAGGCAAAGGGCGTGGAAGGCGGCAAAGAACAGGCCAAGCAGGATCAGCGCCGCGACGGCGCCACCGACCCCGAGCAGGAGCAGCGGGATCGCGCCGAGCACAGCGCCGGCGATCGCGGTTTCAAGCGAGACGGTGCCGGCGCCCGCCGAGAGGCCGTCGGAGCGCGCCGGGGGCAAGAGGTGCATGAAGGCGCCCAGCACGCCACGCGAGGCGGCGTGGGCAGCTACGAGAGCGAAGAGTGCCTGTGTGGGGTCGACCATTTGCGCCAGCGCGCTCCAGCGGATGAGCAGCGACAGGGCCAGCGCCATGGCACCGTAAGCGCCGATACGGCTGTCGCGCATGATGTCGAGCTTGCGGCCGCGCGATTTGCCGCCGCCAAAACCGTCGGCGACATCGGACAGTCCGTCCTCATGCAGGCAGCCGGTGGTGACCGCCGTTGCCACAAGGGCAAGTGCTGCCGCCGGCGCCATGGCAAGGCCGAACCGTTCCGCCGTGGCGAAGACGATGGCGCCGATCAGCCCAACGACGAGGCCGGCGACCGGTGCGGCCCAGATCGCGGCGGCGAGGCTGCGGCCGCGAAAGTCGAGATCGGGCAGGGGCAGGCGGGTGAAGAAAACCAGGCAAAGCGCGATGTCGCTAGGGATCTGCCGTGGCGAAAGGGTCATGCTCCGCAGCTTGAGCATGATCTTTTCCGAAAACCGGTCGCCATTTTTCGGCATTTTGCTCTCTAGCCCCTCGCAATGGCGTGGAAAAAGGTGCCGCTGACATGGCCGCGCCGATAGCCCGAGGCGCCGATCGGATTGCCCTGGCCGTCGGCAAGGTCGGCCAGCGGTTCGTCATTGCCGGTGGCCGTCATCTGCGCATAGTGGAATTCGTGACCGCGGATCAGCGCGCCTTGCGCCCCCAACGGGCAATCGGCGCGCAGCCGCGCCTCGCGGTAGCCGAGGTTCATCTTGCGTTTGGCGAAGCTGGTGGCGTGGCCGAGCAGGCCGAGCATGCGATGCGTCTCACCGGCGGCATCCTCCAGGGCTTCACCAAGCACCATGAACCCGCCGCACTCGCCATGGATCGGCTTCGTCGCCGCAAATCTTGACATGCCGGCTTTGAAGGTCTCGGCGGCGGCAAGCTTGCCGGCATGAAGCTCGGGATAGCCGCCGGGCAGCCAGCAGACATCGCAGCTGTCGTCAGGAGCCTCATCGGCAAGCGGCGAGAACGGGACGATTTCCGCGCCGGCCTTGCGCCAGTAGGCGGCGACATGCGGATAGAGGAAGGTGAAGGCGGCATCCTCGGCCAGCGCGATGCGTTGGCCGGGCGGCTGCAGCGCATCGGCGAAGCCGCCGGCTGCCGGGGTAAGGGGCGTCGCCAGCGCCATCACGGCATCGAGGTCGAGCGATCTCTCCGCCATATCAGCCAGCCGGTCGAGATGCGCCATCAAATCATCATACTCGCCGGCCTGGACGAGGCCGAGATGGCGTTCGGGCAAATTGAGCGTGGGATCGCGCAAGATGGCGCCGACGACGGGTAGGCCGATCGCCTCGATGGCGTCGCCGGATAAGCGGCGGTGACGCTCGCTGCCCAGCCGGTTGAGCACGACGCCGGCCATGCGCACATCCGGGTCGTAGGTGGCAAAACCTTTGGCGACAGCGGCCGCCGTGGTCGACTGACCGGACACGTCGAGCACCAACAGGACCGGCAGGCCGTAGAGCCGGGCGAGATCGGCGGCCGACCCGGTTCGCCCCGGTGCGGCCGGAATGCCGTCGAACAGGCCCATGGCGCTTTCGAGGATGACGAAATCAGTGTCGTCGGCCTGTTGCGCGGCGAGTGCATTGAGCAGCGACGGCGGCATCGCCCAGCTGTCGAGGTTGACGCCCGACAGGCCGGTGGCGGCGGTGTGGAAACCGGGGTCGATATAGTCGGGGCCTGATTTGGCGCCGCGCACTTTCAGGCCGCGCCGGGTGAGCGCGCGCAAGATGCCGATGGTGACGCTGGTCTTGCCCGAGCCGGAGCGCGGCGCGCCGATGATGATGGCGCGGGCGGTCATGCTTGCCCCGTCAATGCGGCGCGCATGGCGACGATGCCGCCGACGACGATCAGCGCCGGCGAGGTGAGACCGGCGGCGGCCGCTTCCTCGGCAATGGTGGCGAGCGTGGCGACGACGGTCCGCTCCTGCGGCGTGGTGGCAGCGACGATCACCGCCGCCGGTGTCGACGGCGCCAGCCCGCCATCGAGCAGAGCTGCTGCGATCAGGGGCAGATTGGCCATGCCCATATAGACCACGACAGGCTGGCCGGTGCGGGCGATCGCCGCCCAGTCGATGTCGTCATCGGTGCCGGCGGCGTGGCCGGTCGCCAGGATCACCGCCTTGTTGATGCCGCGCATGGTGGCAGGGATGCCGGTGGCGGCCAGTGCGCTGAGGCCGGATGTCAGGCCGGGCAGGACACGAAACGGGATGTTTTCACGCGCCAATGCCAAGGCTTCCTCCCCGCCACGGCCGAAAATATAGGGATCGCCGCCCTTCAGCCTGACGACGCGGCGGCCTTCGCGCGCCAGTCTGACCAGCAATGCGGTGATGTCGTCCTGCTTCATCGACGGTTTTCCGCCGCGCTTGCCGGCAAAGAACAGCTCGGCATTTTCAGCAACAGCGACAACGTCAGGCGAGACCAGCGCGTCGTAGACCAACGCGTCCGCTTCGGCCAAAGCCGCCAGCACTTCCAGGGTCAGGCAGCCGGGGTCACCGGGACCGGCGCCGGCCAGCCAGACATGGCCCGGCTCCAGCGGGCGCGGCTTGAAGTCCAGACGGGCGAGCGCCTGTTCGAGCGTGGCGTTTTCGCCGTTGTTTTTGGTGTTGCCGCTCACAATCCGTCCCGTCCGCGAAAACGCCGCTGGTAGTGGGCGTCATACAATGAACTCTCGCCAAAGCCTTCCGCCGCCAGTGAGCGGCCGACGAAGATGATCGCCGTGCGCTCCATCGGATCGGCGGCAAGCTGTGCCTCGATGGTTTCCAGCGTGCCGGTCAGCACGCGCTCATCCGGCCAGGAAGCGCGGAAGACAATCGCCACCGGGCAATCGCCGCCATAATGCGGCGTCAATTCGGCGACGACGCGATCGATGGCGTGGATGGCAAGATGAATGGCCAGCGTGGCGCCGGTGCGGCCGAAGCCGGCCAACGTCTCACCGGGTGGCATCTTTGACGCACGTCCGGAGACGCGGGTCAGCACCAGGCTTTGGGCCACTTCGGGAATAGTCAGTTCGCGGCGCAGTGCGGCTGCGGCGGCGGCAAAGAGAGGGACGCCCGGCGTCAGCGTGTAGGGAATGCGGTGCTTTTCCAGACGACGGATCTGCTCGGCGACCGCGCTCCACACCGACAGATCGCCGGAATGCAGGCGGGCGACATCGTGGCCTGCCTTGTGGGCGGCGACATAGGCGGCCTCTATCTCGTCGAGCGACATCGGCGCGGTGTCGATGAGTTTCGTCCCCGGCGCACAGTGCTGCAGCAATTCAGGCGCAACGATCGAGCCGGCATGCAGGCAGACCGGGCAGCTTGCCAGGAGCCTGGCGCCGCGAAGCGTGATGAGGTCGGCGGCACCGGGACCAGCGCCGATGAAATGGACGGTCATGGCGCGTCTCCGCTGATGGCGATGGCGCAGGTGACCGGACCAAGCACAGTGCGGGCGCCAAGCAGTTTTGCGCCGGCGCCAGCGACCGCAAGGGCTGACGCTTCGGAAACCGACGGCGTGCCGGCCAGTTCCTGCGAGAGGCTGGAGCTGCTGAGCGTCGCTGGCGAGGCGGCCTGAAGTGCTGCGTGATCGACGATGATGACCGGAAGGTTCAGCGCGCGGCCAGCGGCGGCGATCGCTTCGTCATCCTTCTTGAGCGCGGCGGTGGCCAGTGCCGAAAGCGCCGTCATCGCCAGCCCGTGCGCTTCGAGAGCGGTTTCAATCGCGGCGAGCACGTCTTCAACGCTCGCGCCTTTTCGGCTGCCGATGCCCGCGACCATCATGGCTTCACCCAGCTCCACTGGGTGACCGGCATGGCCGGTCGCCAGGCCTGCATCGATCCAACCGGAGACGCCCGGGAGATGTTTATCCGGGTAAGATCGCCACCGAGTTTCGTGTGCTGTGCGAGAAGCAGGGCTTCCATCTCCAGCGTCACCGCATTGGCGACCAAACGGCCGCCGGAGCGCAGCGCCTTCATAGCCGCCTTCAACACGCCGGTGTCACTGCCGCCACCACCGATGAAGATCGCGTCCGGCGTGTCCAACCCGGCAAGGGCCTTGGGCGCGCTGCCTTCCACCACGACGAGGCCGGGAACGCCACAGACAGCAGCGTTGTGGCCAATGCGGGCGGCACGGATCGGGTCGGCTTCGATGGCGATGGTGCGCATCAGGGGATGGGCGAGCATCCATTCGATGCCGATGGAACCCGAGCCGGCGCCGATGTCCCACAGCAATTCGCCGCGCCTAGGCGCCAGCGACGACAGGGTGATGGCACGGATTTCGCGCTTGGTGATCTGGCCATCATGGTCGAACAGATGATCGGCGAGGCCAACCGTGAGCGGCAGGACGCGGGCTTGCGGATCCGAATCAATCTCGATGGCCAGCACGTTGAGCGGATTGATGTTTTCGAGTTCGAAGGCATCTGCGCGGACGGTGCGCTGGTTCTCTTTTGGCCCGCCAAGCGCCTCCAGGACCGTCAGCCGCGAGGCGCCGAAATCGAGTTCGGTGAGCAGGCGGGCAATTGCCGCCGGCGCTTCGGCATCCGACGTCAGTGCCAGGATGCGCGCATTGGGCTGCAGCAGTGGCCGGATCAAATCGAGCGGCCGGCCATGCAGCGAGACCGTCTCGATATCCTGCAGCGCCCAGCCAAGGCGGGCGGCCGCCAGCGAAACGGCCGACGGCGCGGGGATGACGTGCATCGCCTGTGGCTTCACTTTGCGGGCGAGGGTGGCGCCGACGCCGTGGAAGAAGGGATCGCCGGAGGCGAGCACGCAGACTTTGCTACCGGCAAGCGCCAGCACGTCGCTCATTCCCGCATCGAAAGGGACCGGCCAGAGGCAGGGCTTGCCCTTGGCGAAGGCGGCGACCAATGCCAGATGCCGCTTGCCGCCGAAGATGAACTCCGCTTCGGCGATCCTCCGCTTGGCCTCGTCGCCGAGACCCGCTAAACCGTCCTCGCCGATGCCAATCACCGTCAGCCATTTTGCTCTGGCACCGCGCGGACCCTCAGCAGGCATGATGACCCACCGCATTCTGATCCTCGGCGGCACCACGGAAGCCCGGCAATTGGCCGGAAACCTGGCTGCGCGCGCGGATCTCTCCGTCACGCTGTCGCTGGCCGGTCGCACTGAAAACCCGATCGCGCAAAATGTGCCGACAAGGGTCGGCGGCTTTGGTGGTGCTGGCGGGCTGGCGGCCTATCTCAATGACATGCGGATCGACCTGCTGATCGATGCCACGCATCCTTATGCGGCGCGAATCTCCGCCAATGCCGCTCAAGCGGCACGCATGGCCGGGGCGCCGATCTTCGCTCTGCGCCGTCCCGGCTGGGAGTCTGTCGAGGGCGATCGCTGGACTGAAGCCGACACTGTCGGCGAGGCCGTGCAAGCGGTTGGAGCGGTGCCGCGCCGGGTCTTCCTGGCGCTCGGACGGCAAGAGGTCGCCGCATTCGAGGCGGCGCCCCAACACCATTATCTCATCCGCAGCGTCGACCCGGTCGAGCCGAAGCTGGCGGTGCCCGATGCCGATTATCTGCTGGCGCGCGGCCCGTTTCGCCAGACGGACGAACGCGTCTTGCTCGGAAACCATCGCATCGATGTCGTCGTGTCCAAGAACAGCGGCGGCGAGGCGACCTACGGCAAGATTGCCGCCGCCAGGGCGCTTGGCATCGAGGTGGTCATGGTCCGCAGGCCGACCTTGCCGGACGTGCCTTCGGCTGAAACCGTCGAAGCGCTGGCCGCGATGGTCGATCATTTTGTCGAGCCCGCTGCCGAACGCGGCGTGTAGACCAGCGCCGGTCTGTCGCCGCGCTTGATGATGCGGGTTTCCGGCGAGCCGATGATGATGCAGGTCGCCATGTCGGCCTTCTGCGCGTCGACATCGGCCAGCAGGTAGACCTCGATGCGTTCGTCGGGACGGCCGGCGGCGCGGCCGAAAATGACAGGCGTGGTGCCGGGCAAGATCGCGGTCAAGCACTCGAAGGCGCGGCCCAACTGCCAGGGGCGCGCCTTGCTGATCGGGTTGTAGAGCGCAATGACGAAGCCGGCGCCGGCTGCCGCAAGGAGGCGCAGTTCGATCAGCTCCCACGGCTTCAGATTGTCGGACAGCGAAATGGCGCAGAAATCATGGCCGAGCGGCGCGCCGATACGGGCGGCAACGGCGAGCATTGCAGTGATGCCGGGCACGACCACGACATCGACCGCGCGCCATTCGGCCGGTCCGGCCTCGATCGCCTCGCAGACGGCGGCCGCCATGGCGAAGACGCCGGGATCGCCACCGGAAACGACGGCAACGTCATAGCCCTCGGCGGCCTTGATCAAGGCATCCTTGGAGCGGGCGAGTTCCTCGCGGTTGTCGGAGGCGACGCGGGTCTGATCCGGGCGCAGTTCCAGCCGGTCGAGATAGGGCTTGTAGCCATAGAAGAATTTCGCCTCGGCCACGGCGCGGTTGGCTTCAGGGGTGACCTGATCGGCATTGCCGGGCCCGAGGCCGATGACGGTGAGACGGCCGCTCATGCCTGCACTCCCAGCGCACCGGGCCGGCCGGACCAGCCGGCGACCAGCACGATGGCGAAATAGGGCGCCTTGTCGTCCTGCTTGTCGGCGAGCTTCATCGAAACGCTGCCGGTCATGGTGCCGCGCTCGACATAGACGGCGCGCGTCAGCTTGCCGGTGGCTTCCAGCGCGCGCCTGATCTTGGGCAGGTTGCGGCCGACCTTCATGATGACGGCGGCGTCGGTGTCAGCGAGGCGACGCGTCAGCTCGAACTCGCTCATTGTGCCGGGCAGGACGGTCAGTACATCGTCGCCCTGCACGATCGGCACACCGGTCTGCGACCAGCAGCCTGACATGGCGGTGACGCCGGGGATGACTTCCGTGGGAAAGCGATGGGCAAGGCGCACATGCAGATGCATGTAGGAACCGTAGAACAGCGGATCGCCCTCGGACAGGACGGCAACCATTCGGCCTGCTTCGAGGTGCTCGGCGACCTTTCCGGCCGACTCCTCATAGAAACCGGTGATCTGCGAGCGATAGTCGTCGTGATCCTTGTCGATTTCGGTGGTGACGGGATAGAGCAGCGGCAATTCCAGCATGTCAGGCCGGAAGCGCGTTTCGACGATGGCGCGCGCATTGCTGTTGTTGCCGCGCTTGGCGAAATAGGCGACGACATCGGCTTCGGCCAAGGCCCGCGCCGCCTTCAGCGTCAACAGTTCGGGGTCGCCGGGACCAGTGCCGACGCCGACGAGCTTGCCCCGTGAATTGGCATTGGGAAGCGCGTTCACAGGCCGGGCCTCGCCAGCGAATTGAGCGCGGCGGCGGTCATGGCGCTGCCGCCAAGCCGGCCACGCACAATGGCATAGGGCACGCCATAGGAATTCTCGGCCAGCGCATCCTTCGATTCGGCGGCACCGACGAAGCCGACCGGCATGCCGATGATGGCCGCCGGCTTCGGTGCGCCATCACGCAGCTTCTCCAGGAGATAGAAGAGTGCGGTCGGCGCGTTGCCGATGGCGACGACGGAGCCGGCCATGCGCTCGCCCCACAGGTCGATCGCCGCGGCCGAGCGGGTGTTGCCGATCGCCTTGGCGATGTCGTGCGTGCGCGGGTCGCGCAGCGTGCAGATCACCTCGTTGCCGGCCGGCAGCCGGGCACGCGTGACGCCATGCGAGACCATTTCAGCATCGCAGAAGATCGGCGCGCCGGCGGCAAGGGCCTTGCGCGCGGCGGCGACGAAATCAGGCGAGAAAACGAAATGGCTTGATGCCTCGACCTGGCCGCAGGCATGGATCATGCGGATGGCGACATCGGCCTCGGCTTCGGAGAAGCGCGACAGGTCAGCCTCGGCGCGGATGATGGCGAAGGAGCGCTCGTAGATCGCCGTGCCGTCGTGGATGTAGTCGTAGGCGGCCATGCTCATTTCCGTTTTTTAGTTTGGGCCTGTCGGTAAGCCTCGGCGATTGCTGCCGACCCGAGCCTTGTCAGGCAAGCGGCGGCGGTCTCGCCCTCAAATCGTGCACTGCGGATCACCGCCGCGACGCGGCTGAAGCCGCGCGCGGCGTCATAGCCCGGCCTGTAGCCGGCAGGAAGGGCCTTTGCCGTCGCGTTCACGACAAGTCCGGCTCCATTTTCGCCGCCGACGATCGTGAGCGCCGCCGGGCCGGGATGCGCGCAGCCCTTGGCGCAGCCGGAAATGTGCAGGGTGAAGTCGAGAATATCGGCGTTTTCAGCGGCAATCGTCTCGGCGATGTCGCGGGTGGCGATGCGCCCGGAGGCGCAGGCCGGTGTACCGGGGCAGGCGGCGATGCGGGTGCGCGGGTCGGCGGGGGAGGTGACGAAGCCGAGGGTGGCGGCGGTGTGCTGGAGGAGTTCGTTGGTGGCTGACGGCTGACCGAGGAAGAGCAAGGCACGGCCCGGGGCGAGGCGGATTTCAGTGGTGCCGTGGGCAAGGGCATTTTGGGTGAGGCTGATGATTTTGTCGGCTGGCATGCTGCCGTAGGGGGAGAGCGATGCCGAGCGCGAAAGCGTCGCCGGCCAAGGGGAAAAGGCCGATAGGTTTGCACGAGGCGCCCCCCTCTGTCCTGCCGGACCCGGCCCTCCGCTGTCGCTCCGGGCGTTCGTCGCTCGGAAAGCCAAGCAATTGGCTTTCCGTCCGCTGCGCTGACCACTCCTCACCCCCCACAAGTGGGGAGATCGGCAGTTTCGGCGCCGGCTTTCCCTCGTCAGCCATGGAAACTGGCGAAGGCGGGCGTGCATGAGCAATCTCCCCCTCGTGGGGGGAGATGTCCGGCAGGACAGAGGGGGCGCCTCGCGCAAACCTGCCAAGCATAGCCAACCCGCCGCCAAAGACACCAACTGCCTCTCGGACAAATCACGCGCATGGGCGTCGCGGCCCTTCTCAGCAACCATTCGGAGAGCAGCGACAGTGATATCGCGCGCTGCATCGTCCTCAACCGTCGCAAGCAGTTTCGGGCTTTGGCCGTCAACAGCGACAGATACAGTCCACAGAACGCCTTCGCCGCACTGCACCGCCTTCAGCCGCACATCGGCCGTCACCGCATCCATCGTCAGTTGTCCGCCGCCATCGACAATGACCGACACCTTCGGCCCAAGCCGCTGCGTCAGCCCAGCTTCTTCGACCGCCACCCTGATCCGCTCAGCCAGCGGCCGGGGATCGGCGATCTCCTGCGGATCGATGCCCGCCAGCGGCCCGGTCTCCACCGGCACGCCGGTGCGCACGGCAATGCCCAGCGCATCGACCTCCGCCGCCAGCAGTGCTGCGCTCTCCGCCGTCAGACCGCGTATCTGCAAGCTGCCGCGAGCGGTGACTTCCATGATGCCGTTGCCATGCCGCAGAGCGGATTCAGCTAACCCGATCAACAGCTTCGGCGTCAGCCCTCCAGCAACCGGATTGACCCGTACCAGCAGCCCATCACCCGTCAGCATCGGCGCCGACAAGGCCGGACAGGCGCCGCGACGTGAGAAGGCGTTCATGCCGCCACTCCCAGCGCCTCGGCCTCGGCAATCAGCGCGGCGAGATCGTCG
Organism: Mesorhizobium huakuii; assembly: GCF_014189455.1. Taxonomy (NCBI): domain Bacteria; kingdom Pseudomonadati; phylum Pseudomonadota; class Alphaproteobacteria; order Hyphomicrobiales; family Phyllobacteriaceae; genus Mesorhizobium; species Mesorhizobium huakuii. The sequence goes on along the minus strand of NZ_CP050296.1, from coordinate 104,173 downwards.
TCAATGGAATTGCGCAAGGGATGCCAGAGGCCACGCCGGCGGGCCGACAGGAAGCGCTCGGCAATGACCTTCGCCGCCGACGGATTCTCTCGCAGGATGAAGGCGCGAACTTCCGCGTCGCCGACATAGGCATCATGCACGGCTTCGATCAGCGCGCCTGAAATAGCATGGGTGGTCTCGGCGAAGCCGACCAGCCGGTCGACCGTTTCGGCGAATTCGGAGGCGCCGCGCGGGCCGTGCCGCATCTGGCCTGATATGAAGCGCGCATTGATGGCGCGGGCGCGCACCACCCGCGACACCGCCTCACTGACCGAGCGTGGCTTTGGCTTTTGTGGGTCCGTCGTGTCGAGCACGATGACATCGGCATTCCGGCCAAGGGCGGCAAGTGCTGCCGAAAAACCGCCGATGAAGGCGACGTCGGCGGAGCCTTCAAGAATGTCGCGGCCGGGGTCGTCGCCGGTGTGGACGAGAAGATCGGCCTCGGCGATGCGGGTTTCGAAAGCACCGGGCGCGGAGATGCCTACGCCCTCGGCGCCGCCATAGGCATGCGAGGTGGCGTCGAGATAGGCGCGGCCGATCTCTTCGCGCGCACCCCAGTCGCCGCTCGACAACAAATCCTCGACGCCGGCGCCGTAAGTGCCGGGCGAGGTGCCGAAGATGCGCGGGCTGATCTTGCCATCCGCACGGGTCCGGGCTGCGAGCGGGTTCTCCGAATCCTCCTCGTCGCGGGCGGCGACAGCGTTGGCGGCGGCGTCGATCAGCGCGATCTGCGTCGGGAACATGTCGCGGAACAGGCCCGATATGCGCCAGGTGACGTCGACGCGCGGGCGACCGAGCATGGCCGGCGGCAGCACTTCGATGCCGGTGATGCGGCCGGTGGCGGCATCCCATTGTGGCCGGCAGCCCATCAGCGCCAGACCTTGCGCGATCTCCTCGCCGCCGGTGCGCAGTGAGGCCGAGCCCCAGAGATCGATGACCAGCGAGCGCGGCCAGTCGCCATGCGACTGGAGGTAGCTGCGCACCACTTCTTCCGCCGCCGCCCTGCCCAGATCGTAGGCGGTCGGCGTCGGCATGGTGCGTGGGTCCGAGGTGAACAGATTGCGGCCGGTGGGCAGCACGTCGGACCGGCCCCGCGCTGGCGCGCCGGCCGGACCGGCCTTGACGTGGCGGCCATCGAGCGCGGCAAGCAGCGCCGACCTTTCAGCCTCTGCACTCTGGCGGCGCATGGTATCGGGCTCGTCTTCAGCCGCCCGGCCATAGATGTGCAGGCCATCCTTGATGGCGAAGTCCTTGAGGTCGCAGAGCCAGGCGTCGATGCGGCGCAGCGCCTCGTCGGGCGCATCGGTCCTGGCGACACCGGCTTCGGCGGCGAGACCAGTCTTTTGCGCGGTGTCGACGATCAGCTTTGCCAGGCGGTCGCGGCGGCGGCGGTCGAGCCCGTCGGCCTGGGCGTATTCGTCAACCAGGCGCTCGAGTTTGTGCTGGTTCTCGTCCAGTCCGGCGCCGGTCAGCGGCGGCGGCAGATGGCCGAGGGTGACGGCTGCGATGCGCCGCTTGGCCTGCGCCGCTTCGCCTGGGTTGGAGACGATGAAGGGGTAGATGACGGGCAAGGGACCGGTGACGATCTCGGGGAAGCAGCTTTGCGACAGCGCGACGGTCTTGCCGGGCAGCCATTCCAGCGTGCCGTGGGCGCCGACATGGATCAGGGCGTGGACGCCGAGCGACTTGCGCAGCCACAGGCCGAAGGCGAGCAGGGCATGGCGCGGCGGCAGGGTCGGGTCGTGGTAGTCGGTGCGGCGGTCGGCCGAGCGGCCGCGATCGGGGGCCAGCGCCACGGTGATGTTGCCGAAGGTCGCGGTGCGGAAGGGGAAGTGCTGTTTGCTTGATGGTGAGGGTTGGCGCGAGGCGCCCCCTCTGTCCTGCCGGATCCGGCCCTTCGCTGTCGCTCCGGGCGTTCGTTGCTCGGAAAGCCAAGCAATTGGCTTTCCGTCCGCTGCGCGGACCGCTCCTCACCCCCCCACAAGGGGGAGATTGGCAGTTTGGGCGCCGGCACCCTTCCTGCAACGTTTGAGATTGGCGAGGGCGGTGATGACGGCGTGATCTCCCCCTTGAGGGGGAGATGTCCGGCAGGACAGAGAGGGGGGCCTCGCGCAAACCTGTCTCTTCTGCCTTGCCCCAAGCGGCTTCTACTGCGGCAATTGCCGCTGTCGGCAACTCGGCAGAAAAGTCGAGATAATCGTCCAACCCCAGCCCATCATCGCCCCGCTCCAGCATCTCCAGCAACCCACGCGGCGATTGCGGAATCCCCTCAACGCCATAGCCCTGTTCCTTCAGGTCATGCAGCATTGCCAGCACACTCGACGGCACGTCGAGGCCGACGGCATATCCCGTGCGGCCAGGCGCACTTGGGTAATCCGGGATCAGGATAGCCAGCTTGCGCTCTGCGCGCGGAGTCTCCTGCAGTTTGATGAACGCCTCCACACGGTCCGCCACCTGCGCCACGCGATCCGGTTCCGGCCGGTTGGCGAAAGCACGGTGGCCAAGTGCCGGATCGACATCGCTTTCGCCCTTGAAGGAAATGGCGCCAGCGAGGATGCGGCCGTCCAACTCGGGCAGCACGACATGCATGGCAAGGTCGGCGGGCGCCAGGCCGCGCTGGTTGTTTTCCCAGACGTCGCGGCGGGTGGTGGCGACGATGACCTGGAAGACCGGCACGCCGGCGCGGTCGAACAGGGTTTCGACGCCGGGCTCAGCACCGGAGGCGAAGGCGGTCGCGGTGATGATGGCGGCGGGTTTAAGTGCGGCCAGTGCAGTTTCGACGAAGGCGAGGGAGATCGGGTCTTTCAGGCTGGAGACGAAGATGGGGACCGGGAGCATGCCGCGCTGGCGCAGTGTTTCAAAAAGGGCGTCGATCGGTGCGACATCGGCGGCGAGCAGCATCGAGCGGTAGAACAGGATGGGAATGACGGGAGCGGCGTTTCCCTCCCCCTCGAGGGGAGGGTGGCCCGCAGGGCCGGGTGGGGTCGGTACGACCGGGTGTGGCGTTTCTTTGAGTCGGCGCGTTTCGGAGAGGACCCCACCCCCGGCCTGCGGCCGGACCCTCCCCTCGAGGGGGAGGGGGACGACGCCGCGGCTTGGCTCGTAGTAGCCGGCCTTTGGCACTGCCACCGGCTCCACAACGGCAGTATCCCGTCCAGCCAAACTGGCCAGCCTCTGCACCAGCGCATTCATATTCGCCAGACCGCCCTCGCGGAAATAGCCGAGCAGGCTATCCAATTCCTGGCGCGGCAGCGTCGAGGCTTCGATCAGCCTGAGGTCCTCGTCATGGCTCTCACCTGGCAGCAGCGCGAGCTTTATGCCGCGTTCGCGGGCGATCGTGGCCAGCTGGTCGCAGCCATAGCGCCACCAGTCGTAGCCGCCGAGGATGCGCACCAGGATGATCTTGGCATGGCGGGCGACGCTGTCGATCCAGAGGTCGACGGACATGGGATGGCGCAGGTCGCGCAGAGCGGCCAGCCTCATCGAGGGCAACCGGCCGGCGTTGGCCTTCCACGCGGCCGCCAGGCCGGCGAGGTCGCTGTCGGTGAAGGACAAGGCCACGATATCCGCCGGCGTCTGCCGCAGATCGACCGGCTCGGCGAGATCGTCGAGCGAGGCGGAGGTCGTGGTGAGGATATGCATCGCGGCCCGTGTCTGAAATCAGCCGGCGAGTATACGCTCGATCGCGGGGCGGTTCAGCCCCTTCAGGCCGATCACGACGAGGCGCGAGCGTCGGTCGTCCTCGGCGGTCCAGGCGCGATCGTAGTAGTGGTTGACGCGCGGGCCGACGGCCTGCAGCAGGAGCCGCATCGGCTTGCCGCCGACCTCGACGAAGCCTTTCACGCGCAACACGTTTTCCTGTTCGGCGGCGGTGGCGACGCGCTTTGCCAACTCGTCCGGATTGGCGATCGAGGCAATGTCGACGATGAAGGTGTCGAAGTCGTCATGCTCATGGTCGAAGGCGCCGTCATGATGGGATTTGCGGTTTTCGATGTCGTCCTCGACGGCGAGACCGAGTCCGAGCAGTACGGAAGGATCGACCTTGCCGTGTGCTGTCGGCACGATCTTCACGGCACGGGCGGAATGTTCGCCAATGATGGCGTTGGCGCGGGCCGAGCCGGCGGCATCCATCAGGTCGCTCTTCGACAGGATGATCAAATCGGCGCAAGCGATCTGATCCTCGAACACTTCCTCGACCGGGTCGTCATGGTCGAGGCTGTCATCCTGCGCGCGCTGCGCCTGCAGCGCGTCCATATCGTTGGCGACGCGGCCTTCGGCAAGTGCGGGACCATCGACCACGGCGATGACGCCGTCGACCGTCACGCGGCTCTTCACCGTCGGCCACTGAAAAGCCTGGACCAGTGGCTTGGGCAGAGCGAGGCCTGAGGTTTCGATCAGGATGTGGTCGACTTTCGGCGTCAGCGACAGGATTTGATCGAGCGCCGGCACGAAATCGTCGGCGACGGTGCAGCAGATGCAGCCATTGGCCAGTTCGACGATGTTTTCCTCCGGGCAGGTGTCGATGCCGCAGCCCTTCAAAATCTCGCCGTCGATACCGATGTCGCCGAACTCGTTGACGATGATGGCAATGCGCTTGCCGCCGGCGTTTTCCAGGAGATGGCGGACCAGCGTCGTCTTGCCGGCGCCGAGGAAGCCGGTGACGACGGTGCAGGGGACGCGGGAGACGGAAGCGCTCATGATCAATCCTTCAACAGGTCGAGAGGTGGAATGCGGGCAACGAGGCCGCGCTTGAGGGAATCAGGCCGGCCGCGCCATGGAATGAGGCCGTCCGTCGAGGTGGCGAAGAGCTTTGCGCCGGTGACGAGGTCGGCGCCGCTGGTCGCGGTCAGGTCGCCGAACACATAGCTCCAGCAGCCGTCGCGCAGGATCGCCGCACTGAGGCGGCGCTTGCAATTGCCGAGGCATTCGACCGTGCGCACGCGGATATGGTCGTCAGACGCTGCACGGCGCATGTCTTCAGCCAGCAGTTCGCCGGCGCGAGGATGGGCGTCGGAGCCGGTCTCGTCACGGCAGGAGGCGCAGACGATGACCGTGATGCCGGCCAAGGCATCGCCGTCGGCGGACGAATTGTCCGCTTTGCCAGCCGAAAAACTGCTGTTCTGGTCCAAAAAGCCGGGCTCCTTGCCCGGAAACCCGCCAGGCGATCGGATTCTTTTGTCGCAGACGGCAGGTCTCCTGGCTCGCGGGTCATCGCCTTGGGTGCCGCCTTCCCGGGAAACTCCCAGTGGCTTTCGGCCTTGGCTCTTCGCTTACAGTTGCGGGGACAGCCGCGGATTTGAGATTTTCATCCCGCACCGCATTCCCTCTTAGCCCCTGCCGTTGCGGGCAAGGGACCGTCTGAACCGGATTTAGGCTTTTGCAGGCAGTGGTGTCAACGCGCGGCTACGACATGGCTATGTCGGCCAGCGCCGGGCCCAGATCGCCGGCCGGCGTCACTTCCATGCGTTCAAGGCCGAGCCAGCCCTGCATCTGCTTCAGTTCCTCAAAGAGCTGCGCAGCGGTTTCAGGCGGTGCGTTGGGCTCGGGGTAGGCGGCATGGACGCGCAGGACGCTGGCTGGCCGGTCTGCCTTGAGGTCGACGCGCGCCACGATCCGGTCGCCGAGCAGGAACGGCAGGACGTAGTAGCCGTACTGCCGCTTTTCGGCCGGTGTGTAGATCTCGATGCGGTAATGGAAATCGAACAGCCGCTCCGACCGCGACCGTTCGAAAACGACCGGGTCGAACGGCGCCAGCAAGGCGCGGGCCTCGATTTTGCGGGGCAAACGGGCATCCTTATGGAGGTAAGCCGGCTTGTCCCAGCCTTCGACCCGCACCGGCACCAGTTCGCCAGTCTCGACCAGTTCCTCCAAACGCCCCTTCATGTCGGCCGGCGACAGGCGGAAATAGTCGCGCAAATCGCTTGATGTCGCCACGCCATGGGCGCGGGCGGAAATGCGCAGCAATTCGCGATGCGCGTCCTCGGCTGATGGCACCGGCAGGTCGAGGATCGCCTGCGGCAGCACGCGTTCGGGCAAATCATAGAAGCGCTCGAAGCCGCGGCGATGCGCCGTGGTGATGCGCCCGGCCCAGAACAGCCATTCGAAGGCGTGCTTGGCATGGCTCCAGCCCCACCAGCCGCCTGAACCCTTTTGGCCCTCGAGCGCCGAAGCGGCGATCGGACCGCGCGCTACGACCTCGCGATAAATGTCTTCTATATAGGCGGCATGCTCTCGGCCCCATTTGGCCAGCCCCAGATACATCTCGTCGCCCTGCTCGGCGCGCTGCATGCGCCAGCGCATCAGCGGATAGGTCTCGACCGGCAGGAACGAGGCCTCGTGCGCCCAGTATTCGAACACAATGCGCTTGCGCGTCACGGCGGCATTGTCGAGCAAAGCGAGCGGGTAGGGGCCGAGCCGCGAATAGAGCGGCATATAATGCGCGCGCACCACCGCGCTGACGGAATCGATCTGCAGCAGACCCGTGCGCGAGAGCACGCGGGCGAAGTGGCGGCGGTCGGGCGTGCCATTCGGGCGCGGATCGAGAAACCCCTGGGCGGCGAGCGCTATGCGCCGGGCGGTGGCAAGCGAGATCTTTTCCTTCATGCAGCTGTCACTCTAAGGGCGTCCAGGTCGAGAGTCCGATGGGTGATTCCGGCCCATGCTAGCAGGGTTTTGGCGGCAACCTTGTCAAGAGAGAAAAGTGGAGTGAAAAGCGAAGGAAATCAAACAGGAGCGGATCGGACCAGTTTCTTCGGATATGCCGTCCAGGTCGGCGTTTTGAACAAGGTTTGACTTGCTTCGCTGGAAGTGCTGCGCTAACCCTCGCCGCGTTGCAGCATAGGCCCCTTAAAACGGTTCAGCGGTTAATCTGTCACGCTTCCGCATTAAGGTCCGGTGCTGTAATCAAAGTGGATTGGCGCCAACGGAAAGCCGCTGCATGAACGCACTCCTCAGTTCGTACCTGCCCATCGTCCTGTTCATCGGCGTGGCGCTGGTCGTCGGCCTGGCGCTGCTGGCCGCACCGTTCCTGGTGGCTTACCGCAATCCCGATCCGGAAAAGCTTTCCGCCTACGAGTGCGGTTTCAATTCGTTCGACGACGCCCGCATGAAATTCGACATCCGCTTCTACCTGGTGTCGATCCTGTTCATCATCTTCGATCTCGAAGTGGCCTTCCTGTTTCCCTGGGCCGTCTCCTTCTCGAAGATTGGCATGCTCGGCTTCTGGTCGATGATGGTGTTTTTGGCAGTGCTGACCATCGGCTTTGCCTATGAATGGAAAAAAGGAGCGCTGGAATGGGATTGAACGACAGTTCAGGCACCCTCGTCGCGCCGAAGCCGAAGGGTATCATCGATCCCAACACCGGCAGGCCGGTGGGGGAGGACGATCCCTTCTTCCTCGAAATCAACAATGAGCTTGCCGACAAGGGTTTTCTGGTCACCTCGACCGAGGCGCTGATCACTTGGGCGCGCTCGGGCTCGCTGATGTTCATGACCTTCGGCCTGGCCTGCTGCGCCGTCGAGATGATCCACACCTCGATGCCGCGCTACGACTCGGAGCGCTTCGGCGTCGCGCCGCGCGCGTCGCCGCGCCAGTCCGACATCATGATCGTCGCCGGCACGCTGACCAACAAGATGGCGCCGGCGCTGCGCAAGGTCTACGACCAGATGCCGGAGCCGCGCTACGTCATCTCGATGGGCTCCTGCGCCAATGGCGGCGGCTATTACCACTATTCCTATTCGGTGGTGCGCGGCTGCGACCGCGTCGTGCCGGTCGACATCTATGTGCCCGGCTGCCCGCCGAGCGCCGAAGCTTTGCTCTACGGCATTCTTCTCCTGCAGAAGAAGATTCGCCGCACCGGCACGATCGAACGGTAAATCCATGGCCGCATCCCTTAGCGAACTGTCGACCTATCTCGGCGAGAAGCTGATCGGCCGCGTCACTGACGCGGCGATCGCCTATGGCGAGCTGACCATTCATGTCGAGACGCGCGATCTGGTCGAGGTGATGACCTTCCTGCGCGACGATGCGCGCTGCCAGTTCATCTCGATCATCGATGTCTGCGGCGCCGATTATCCGTCGCGCGCCAAGCGCTTCGACGTCGTCTATCACCTGTTGTCGCCGAAACAGAATGTGCGCATCCGCGTCAAGGTGCAGGCCGACGAGGAGACGATGGTGCCGTCGATCACCGGCGTCTATCCCGGTGCCGACTGGTTCGAGCGCGAGACCTACGATCTCTATGGCGTGCTGTTCTCCGGCCATCCCGACCTGCGCCGCCTGCTGACCGATTACGGCTTCGAAGGCCATCCGCTGCGCAAGGATTTCCCGCTCACCGGCTTCGTCGAAGTGCGTTACGACGACGAAGCCAAGCGCGTCATCTACGAGCCGGTGGAACTCAAGCAGGAATTCCGCAATTTCGATTTTCTTTCCCCTTGGGAAGGCACGGACTATGTGCTGCCCGGGGACGAAAAAGCCAAGACGAATTGAGGCGCCAGAATGGCTGAAACCTCCGTCCGCAATTTCAACATCAATTTCGGGCCGCAACACCCTGCGGCGCACGGCGTTTTGCGCCTCGTGCTGGAGCTCGACGGCGAAGTCGTCGATCGCGTCGATCCGCATATCGGCCTGCTGCATCGCGGCACCGAAAAAGCTGATCGAGGCAAAAACCTATCTGCAGGCGGTGCCTTATCTCGACCGGCTCGACTATTGCGCGCCGATGAACCAGGAGCACGCCTTCGCGCTTGCCGCCGAGCGCCTGCTCGGCATCGAGGTGCCGAGGCGCGGCCAGCTGATCCGCGTGCTTTATTGCGAAATCGGCCGCATCATGTCGCACATCCTCAATGTGACGACGCAGGCGATGGATGTCGGCGCGCTGACGCCGCCGCTGTGGGGCTTCGTCGAGCGCGAAAAGCTGATGGTGTTTTATGAGCGCGCCTCCGGATCGCGCATGCATGCCGCCTATTTCCGCCCCGGCGGCGTCCACCAGGATCTGCCGCGCCAGCTGGTCGAGGACATCGGCAAGTGGATCGACCCGTTCCTGAAGTCGATCGACGACCTCGATCGTCTGCTGACCGGCAACCGCATCTTCAAGCAGCGCAATGTCGATATCGGCATCGTCTCATTGGCCGATGCCTGGGCCTGGGGCTTTTCCGGCGTCATGGTGCGCGGTTCGGGGGCGCCTTGGGACCTGCGCAAGTCGCAGCCCTATGAATGCTATTCGGAAATGGATTTCGACATCCCGATCGGCAAGAACGGCGACTGCTACGACCGTTACCTCGTGCGCATGGAAGAGATGCGCCAGTCGGCACGGATCATGCGCCAGTGCGTCGATCTCTTGCTCGGCAAGGAAAGCACCGGCCCGGTGTCCAATCTCGATGGTAAGGTGGTGCCGCCGAAGCGCCAGGCAATGAAGCGGTCGATGGAAGCGCTCATCCATCACTTCAAGCTCTACACCGAGGGCTACCGTGTGCCGGCCGGCGAGGTCTATGCGGCCGTCGAGGCGCCGAAGGGCGAATTCGGCGTCTATCTGGTCTCCGACGGCTCGAACAAGCCGTACCGCTGCAAGCTGCGCGCTCCCGGTTTCGCGCATCTGCAAGCCATGGATTTCCTCTGCCGCGGCCACATGCTGGCCGACGTCACCGCCGTTCTCGGCTCCCTCGACATCGTGTTTGGTGAGGTCGATCGCTAAATGTCAGTCCGCCGTCTCGCAGAAGCCAGCGTCCAGCCAGCCTCCTTCGCCTTCAACCGGGCGAATGCGGCCGCGGCTAAGCAATGGATCAAGAAGTACCCGAAAGGCCGCGAGCAGTCGGCGATCATTCCCTTGCTGATGATCGCGCAGGAGCAGGAAGGCTGGGTCACCAAGGCGGCGATCGAGACGATCTCGGACATGCTCGGCATGCCGCGCATCCGCGGGCTCGAAGTCGCGACCTTCTACACGCAATACCAGCTCAATCCGGTCGGCACTCGCGCCCACATCCAGGTCTGCGGCACCACGCCCTGCATGCTGCGCGGTTCGGAAGCGCTGATGGATGTCTGCCGCTCGAAGATCCATCACGACCAATTCCACACCAACGACAAGGGCACCTTGTCTTGGGAAGAGGTCGAGTGTCTCGGCGCCTGCGTCAATGCGCCGATGGTCATGGTGTTCAAGGATACGTTCGAGGACCTGACGCCGGAACGGCTGGCTGAAATCATCGATCTCTATGATGCGGGCAAGGGCGCCTCGGTGGCGCCGGGACCGCAGAATGGCCGCACCGGCTCGGAGCCGGCCTCCGGCCTGACGACGCTGAAGAGCGAAAAGGCGATCCTGAAGTCGACCCGCGACAAGGAAGCCAAGGCGGCGACCAAGGCGGCCAAGGATGCGGCCGCTACTGCTCCGGCCCCGGCTGCTCCTGCAGCGCAAGCACCTGCTGCTGCCGCTCCTGTCGCGCCGTCCAATGCCAGCAAGCCGAAGACCGATGCGCCTGAAACCAGCCCGGCCCTGAAGACGCCCTCGGCCACCAAGGTGGCGCCGGCGGTGGAGACGGCGGCGAGCGTTTCGGCACCGCCGCATTCGGCCGCCAACGCCAATACGGCGGCGCCGGAAGTCGAGCAGGTCTCCAAGCAGCGCAACGGGCCGACGGCAAAGGCCGAACCGGTCACTGCCTTCAAGGCGCCGGAAGCCAAGACGCCGGCGGCAAAGCCGGCGAAACCGTCGCTGGAGGACAAGAACCGCCCGGCCGGTATCGACAGGCCGGCCGCGGTCGACGATCTCAAGCTGATCTCCGGCGTCGGCCCGAAGATCGAGGGCGTCCTGCATACGCTGGGCATCTTCACTTTCGCGCAGGTCGCGTCGTGGAAGAAGGCCGAGCGCGATTGGGTGGACGGGTATCTTTCCTTCCACGGCCGCATCGAGCGCGACGACTGGGTCAAGCAGGCCAAGGCGCTCGCCAAGGGCGGCGTCGCCGAATACATCCGCGTTTTCGGCAAGAAGCCGGTCTGAGAGACGAAAAATGCTTCAGGACAAAGACCGCATCTTCACCAACATCTACGGCCTGTTCGACAAGTCGCTGGCCGGCGCCATGGCACGCGGCGCCTGGGACAACACGCCCGGCATCGTTGCCAAGGGGCGCGAATGGATCGTCAACGAGATGAAGGCGTCTGGCCTGCGCGGCCGTGGCGGCGCCGGCTTCCCGACTGGGCTGAAATGGTCGTTCATGCCCAAGCAGAGCGACGGCCGGCCGAGCTATCTGGTCATCAATGCCGACGAATCCGAGCCCGGCACCTGCAAGGACCGCGACATCCTGCGCAACGACCCGCACACGCTGGTCGAAGGCGCGTTGCTCGCTGGCTTTGCCATGGGCGCGATTGCCGCCTACATCTATGTGCGCGGCGAGTTCATCAGGGAGCGCGAGGCGCTGCAGCGCGCCATCGAGGAGGCCTATGAGGCCAAGCTGATCGGCAAGGGCAACACTTCAGGCTACGATTTCGACGTCTACATGCATCACGGCGCCGGCGCCTATATCTGCGGCGAAGAGACCGCACTGCTGGAAAGCCTCGAAGGCAAGAAGGGCCAGCCGAGGCTGAAGCCGCCATTCCCGGCCAATGTCGGCTTGTACGGTTGTCCGACAACCGTGAACAACGTCGAATCGATCGCGGTGGCGCCGACCATCCTGCGCCGCGGCGCGGCCTGGTTCTCGTCCTTTGGCCGGCCCAACAATGTCGGCACCAAGCTGTTCTGCGTCTCCGGCCACGTCAACAATCCGTGCACCGTCGAAGAGGCGATGTCGATCCCGTTCCGCGAGCTCATCGAAACGCATTGCGGCGGCATCCGAGGCGGCTGGGACAATCTGCTGGCGGTCATTCCGGGCGGCGCCTCGGTGCCGCTGGTGCCGGCCGAGCAGATCATCGACACGCCGATGGATTTCGACGCGCTGCGCGACCTCAAATCCGGCCTCGGCACGGCGGCCGTCATCGTCATGGACAAGTCGACCGACGTCGTGAAGGCGATTGCCCGGTTGTCCTACTTCTACAAGCATGAGAGCTGCGGCCAATGCACGCCGTGCCGCGAAGGCACCGGCTGGATGTGGCGGGTGATGGAGCGGCTGGTGCGCGGCGAGGCGCAGAAGCGCGAGATCGACATGCTGCTCGACGTCACCAAGCAGGTCGAGGGCCACACGATCTGCGCGCTGGGCGACGCCGCGGCATGGCCGATCCAGGGCCTGATGCGGCATTTCCGCGGCGAGGTGGAGCGCCGCATCGACGAGTTTTCGCGCAACGCGCACCGCGCCGAACCGGTGATGGTGGCGGCGGAATAGACGAATTTGTGAGTTTGGGAATAACGGGGCGGGGCGAGCGAAGAAACGACGAGGAGAACTCTATGGCGGCGTATTCGACACCCTACCCAATGATGCTCAATTTGGACCAGATCGAGAAGATGAACCAGGACCTGACCAGGATGATGCCGAAGGAGATGGCCAGCGCCGTCAACCTTTTCGTGCATCCTGTCGCGGGTGCGGCGGCGATGTCGGCGCTCGGTATCGGGCTTGCCAACCACGCCTTCGGCGTCTGGCTGGGCGCGCTCACAGGAGCCGCCGAGGCATCACAGCGCCTGATGCAGCCTCTGATCGAGGATTTCGAGGCGCGCGTCGGGAGTTTCGACGACACAAGCGTCCCCGCCACCAAAGCGCGAGCGACAACGAAAACCCTGATCGCCGAGGCGCAGTCCTTTGCGCAGGAAGTCACCGACATCGCCGCCAAGGAGGCCGCCACCGCGGCGCCTGTGGCGAATGCCGCTCCGGCAACGGCCGAGGCCGCCGATGTGCTGCTGCCCGAGGATTTCCGCCAGCCCAAGGCTATCGACAAGCCGGCCAAGCCTTCCGACCTGAAGGCGATATCGGGCATCGGTCCGAAGCTGGAGAAGGTGCTGAACGGGCTCGGTATCTGGACATATGCCCAGATCGCCGCCTGGTCGACGCAGGAGATCGCCTGGGTCGACGATTATCTGTCGTTCAACGGCCGCATCGGCCGCGATGACTGGACTGCCCAGGCGGCTGTGCTGGCCGCAAAGAAGTGAATGAAATGCCGGGCGCTGCGTCTGCCGCGCCCGGGAAATGAGATTGCGGGAAATCCGCAGGGGTTTGAAGCGAATGGCAAAGCTCAAGGTCGACGGGAAAGAGATCACTGTACCCGACCACTACACGCTGCTGCAGGCGGCGGAAGACGCGGGCGCGGAAGTGCCGCGCTTCTGCTTCCATGAGCGGCTGTCGATCGCCGGCAATTGCCGCATGTGCCTGATCGAGGTGAAGGGCGGGCCGCCCAAGCCGCAGGCTTCCTGCGCCATGGGCGTGCGCGATTTGCGCCCCGGCCCGAATGGCGAGCCGCCGGAAATCTTCACCAACACGCCGATGGTCAAGAAGGCCCGGGAAGGCGTGATGGAGTTCCTGCTGATCAACCATCCGCTGGACTGCCCGATCTGCGACCAGGGCGGCGAGTGTGACCTGCAGGACCAGGCGATGGCCTTTGGTGTCGATTCCTCGCGCTATCACGAGAACAAGCGCGCGGTCGAAGACAAGTATATCGGCCCGCTGGTCAAGACGGTGATGAACCGCTGCATCCACTGCACGCGCTGCGTCCGCTTCACCACCGAGGTTGCCGGCATTTCCGAGCTCGGCCTGATCGGCCGCGGCGAGGATGCCGAGATCACCACCTATCTCGAACAGGCGATGACCTCGGAATTGCAGGGCAATGTCATCGATCTCTGCCCGGTCGGCGCGCTGACCTCCAAGCCCTTCGCCTTCCAGGCGCGGCCGTGGGAGCTGACCAAGACCGAATCCATCGACGTGATGGACGCGGTCGGCTCGGCGATCCGTATCGACAGCAGAGGCCGCGAAGTGATGCGCATCCTGCCGCGCGTCAACGAGCAGGTCAACGAGGAGTGGATCTCCGACAAGACCCGCTTCATCTGGGACGGATTACGCACGCAGCGCCTCGACCGACCCTATGTGCGCAAGGACGGCAAGCTGGTTCCGGCGAGCTGGGCTGAAGCCTTCGGTGCAATCAAGGACGCGGTGTCGAAGACGACGCCCGAGAAGATCGGCGCCATATCAGGCGATCTCGCCGCGGTCGAGGAAATCTACGCGCTGAAGCTGTTGATGGCTTCGCTCGGTTCGAAGAACACCGACTGCCGCCAGGATGGCGCAGCCCTTGATCCGGCGCTCGGCCGCGCCAGCTACATCTTCAACCCGACCATCGAAGGCATCGAGCAGGCCGACGCGGTGTTGATCATCGGCGCCAATCCGCGCTTCGAAGCCTCGGTGCTCAACGCCCGCATCCGCAAGCGCTGGCGGGTCGGCAATCTGCCGGTCGGCGTCATCGGCGATGTCGGCGACACGCGCTACGAATATGAACTGCTCGGCGCCGGACCGGATTCGCTCAAGGATCTGGCCGACGGCAATGGCAAGTTCTTCGAGACGCTGAAGAAGGCGACGCATCCGCTGATCATTGTCGGCCAGGGCGCGCTGGCGCGTGCCGATGGCACGGCTGTGCTCGGCCAGGCGGCGAAGCTCGCAGCTTCCGTCAACGCCGCCCGCGCCGACTGGAACGGCTTTGCCGTGCTGCACAATGCGGCGGCCAGAGTCGGCGGCCTCGATCTCGGCTTCGTGCCGGGCGAGGGCGGCAAGGATGTTGCCGGCATGCTGGGCGAAACGGACGTGCTGTTCCTGCTCGGCGCCGACGAGATCGACATGGGCAAGACCGGCGGCGCCTTCGTCGTCTATGTCGGCACCCATGGCGACCAGGGCGCGCACCGCGCCAATGTCATCCTGCCGGCGGCCGCCTACACCGAAAAGTCGGGTACCTACGTCAACACCGAAGGGCGCGTGCAGCAGACCAACCGCGCCGGCTTCGCACCGGGAGATGCGCGCGAGGACTGGGCAATCCTGAGAGCCCTGTCGGATGTGCTCGGCAAGAAGCTGCCGTTCGATTCGCTGCCGCAGCTGCGCGCGAAACTCTATGGCGAATACCCGCATCTGGCCCGCATCGATCAGGTCGCGGCCGGCAATGCCGAGGATATCGCCAATGTGGCGAAACTCGGCGGGCGGCTGAACAAGGGCACCTTCACCTCACCGGTCAAGGATTTCTACCTGACCAACCCGATCGCGCGGGCGTCCGCCGTGATGGCGGAATGCTCGGCACTGGCCAAGAGCGGCTTCAAGCAGGCGGCGGAATAAGCATGGACACCTTCTTCTCCTTCTACGTGCTGCCGGCGCTGCTGATCCTCTTGAAGTCAGTCGTGCTGATCGTGGTGCTGCTGGTCTTCGTCGCCTACATCCTCTACGCCGACCGCAAGATCTGGGCGGCGGTGCAGTTGCGCCGCGGCCCGAACGTCGTCGGCCCCTGGGGCACGCTGCAGGCCTTCGCCGATCTGTTGAAGTTCGTCTTCAAGGAACCGGTCATCCCGTCCGGCGCCAACAAGGGCGTGTTCCTTTTGGCCCCGCTGGTGTCGGCGGTGCTGGCGATCTCGGCCTGGGCCGTCATTCCGGTCAACCAGGGGTGGGCGATCGCCAACGTCAATGTCGGCATCCTCTACGTCTTCGCCATCTCTTCGCTCGAGGTCTATGGCGTGATCATGGGCGGCTGGGCGTCCAACTCGAAATATCCGTTCCTCGGCGCGCTGCGTTCGGCGGCGCAGATGGTGTCCTACGAAGTCTCGATCGGCTTCGTTATCGTTACCGTGTTGCTCACCGCCGGTTCGCTCAACCTCAGCGATATCGTGCTGTCGCAGCAGGGTGGAATTGGCACGCGGCTTGGCCTGCCCAACACGTTCCTCGACTGGAACTGGCTGGCGCTGTTCCCGATGTTCATCATCTTCTTCATCTCGGCGCTGGCCGAGACGAACCGGCCGCCTTTCGATCTGGTGGAAGCCGAATCGGAACTCGTCGCCGGCCACATGGTCGAATATTCGTCGACGCCGTTCCTGCTGTTCTTCCTCGGCGAGTATGTCGCCATCGTCTTGATGTGCGCGCTGGCCACCATCCTGTTCCTCGGCGGCTGGCTGCCGCCCTTCGACTTCGCGCCCTTCACCTGGGTGCCCGGTGTCATCTGGTTCGTGCTGAAGGTCTGCTTCGTGTTCTTCGGCATCTCCATGGTGAAGGCCTTCGTGCCGCGCTACCGCTACGACCAGCTGATGCGGCTGGGCTGGAAAGTGTTCCTGCCGATCTCGCTGTTCATGGTGGTCGCCACCGCAGCCTTCCTCAAGATCACGGGGTTTGCGTGATGTCCGCTCTCGGCCAAGCCGCCAAATCGCTGCTGCTGCAGGATTTCGTCAGCGCCTTCTTCCTGTCGATGCGCCAGTTCTTCGCGCCGAAGGAGACGATCAACTATCCGCACGAGAAGGGGCCGACCAGCCCGCGCTTCCGGGGCGAGCATGCGTTGCGCCGCTATCCCAATGGCGAGGAACGCTGCATCGCCTGCAAATTGTGCGAGGCGATCTGCCCGGCGCAGGCCATCACCATCGAGGCCGGCCCGCGCCGCAATGACGGCACCCGCCGCACGGTGCGTTATGACATCGACATGGTGAAGTGCATCTATTGCGGCTTCTGCCAGGAAGCCTGCCCGGTCGACGCCATTGTCGAGGGGCCGAATTTCGAATTCGCGACGGAGACGCGCGAGGAACTCTACTACGACAAGGACAAGCTGTTGGCGAATGGCGACCGGTGGGAGCGCGAGCTGGCGCGCAACATCTCGCTGGACTCGCCCTACCGCTGATATTTGACGCATGGACGGGGCGAGGGGCCTCGTCTAAGGACACAACGAAACTTGCCGACCGGAGGCGGTGGCAAGCAAGATCGGGCAGGACGCAAGCGTCGTGTCCGGACAGGAACCCGGGGGAACCCCAATGCTGAGTGGACTAGAGGCGGCCTTTTTCTACCTCTTCGCCTTTGTCGCCGTGGCGTCGGCGTTCATGGTCATTTCGTCGCGCAACCCCGTGCATTCGGTGCTGTTCCTGATCCTGACCTTCTTCAACGCCGCCGGCCTGTTCATGCTGACCGGCGCCGAGTTCCTGGCGATGATCCTGCTCGTCGTCTATGTCGGCGCGGTCATGGTGCTGTTCCTGTTCGTCGTCATGATGCTCGACGTCGATTTCGCCGAGATGAAGGAAGGCGCCCTGCAATACGCGCCGATCGGCGCGCTGGTCGGGCTGATCCTGGCGGCGGAGCTGATCGTGGTGCTGGGCGGTTACACATTCGCACCGAAGCTGGCCGCGACGGTTTCGAAGCCTATTCCCGATCTCGCCGCGCGCTCGAACACGGCCGCACTCGGCGACATCCTCTATACCGACTACCTCTACTACTTCCAGATTTCGGGCCTCATCCTGCTGGTTGCCATGATCGGCGCCATCGTGCTGACGCTGCGCCACAAGGAAGGGGTCAAGCGGCAGTCGATCGCAGCCCAGGTCGGCCGCACGCCGGCCACCGGCATGGAAATCCGCAAGGTCAAGTCGGGCGAAGGAGTCTGAGATGGTCGTCGGCATCGCGCATTATCTGACCGTATCGGCGATCCTGTTCACACTCGGCGTGTTCGGCATCTTCCTGAACCGCAGGAACATCATCGTCATCCTGATGTCGATCGAGCTGATCCTGCTCGCGGTCAACATCAATTTCGTCGCCTTTTCGGCGGCGCTGCATGACCTCGTCGGCCAGGTGTTCGCGCTGTTCGTGCTGACGGTCGCTGCCGCCGAGGCTGCCATCGGACTTGCCATTCTCGTCGTCTTCTTCCGCAACCGCGGCTCGATCGCGGTCGAAGACGTGAACATGATGAAGGGTTGACGGAACCACCATGTATCAGGCCATCGTCTTCCTTCCACTGCTCGGCTTCCTGATCGTCGGCCTGTTCGGCACGTCGCTCGGCGCCAAGGCATCCGAATACATCACCTCCGGCTTCCTGGTGATTTCGGCGGTGCTGTCGTGGGTTGCCTTCTTCAGCGTCGGTTTCGGCCATGGTGAGGTGTTCACCGTGCCGGTGCTGCGCTGGATCCAGTCCGGCGGGCTCGAAGCACCCTGGGCGCTGCGCATCGACACGCTGACGGTGGTGATGCTGGTGGTGGTCAACACCGTGTCGGCGCTGGTTCATATCTATTCGATCGGCTACATGCACCACGATCCGAACCGGCCGCGCTTCTTCGCCTATCTGTCGCTGTTCACCTTCGCCATGCTTATGCTGGTGACGGCCGACAACCTCGTGCAGATGTTCTTCGGCTGGGAAGGGGTGGGCCTCGCGTCCTATCTGCTGATCGGCTTCTGGTACAAGAAGCCGTCCGCCAATGCCGCCGCCATCAAGGCCTTCGTCGTCAACCGCGTCGGAGATTTCGGCTTCGCTCTCGGCATTTTCGGCGTGTTCGTGCTGTTCGGTTCGGTTAATCTCGGCACCATCTTCGCCAACGCAGCAACGTTCATCCCGGCTGAAGGCGCGCCGCAAGGTGCGGCCGTGCTGACCTTCCTCGGCCATGCGCTGGACAAGCAGACGGCGATGACCGTCGTGTGTCTGCTGCTGTTCATGGGTGCCATGGGCAAGTCGGCGCAGGTGCCGCTGCACACCTGGCTGCCGGACGCCATGGAAGGCCCGACGCCGGTCTCCGCACTCATCCATGCCGCCACCATGGTGACGGCGGGCGTGTTCATGCTGGCACGGCTGTCGCCGCTGTTCGAACTGTCGCATTCGGCGCTGACCGTGGTGACCTTCATCGGTGCCTTCACCGCTTTCTTCGCGGCGACCGTTGGTCTGGTGCAAAACGACATCAAACGCGTCATCGCCTATTCGACCTGCTCGCAGCTCGGCTACATGTTCGTGGCGCTTGGCGTCGGCGCCTATGGCGCCGCGATCTTCCATCTGTTCACGCACGCCTTCTTCAAGGCGCTGCTGTTCCTTGGCTCGGGCTCGGTCATCCATGCCGTCTCCGATGAGCAGGACATGCGCAAGATGGGTGGCCTGCGGAAGCTGATCCCGACCACCTACTGGATGATGGTGATCGGCACGCTGGCGCTGACAGGCGTCGGCATTCCGGTGACCGTCATCGGCACTGCCGGCTTCTTCTCCAAGGACGCGATCATCGAAAGCGCCTTTGCCGGACATAACTCGGTCGCCGGCTTTGCCTTCATCCTGCTGGTCATCGCCGCCTGCTTCACCTCCTTCTATTCCTGGCGGCTGATCTTCATGACCTTCCACGGCGAGCCGCGGGCGAGCCATGAGGTGATGCATCATGTGCATGAATCGCCGCCGGTGATGCTGGTGCCGCTGTTCATCCTGGCCGCCGGGGCGCTGTTTGCGGGCATCATCTTCCACAATTCGTTTATCGGCGAAGGCTATGCCGAGTTCTGGAAGGCGTCGCTGTTCACACTGCCGGACAATCACATCCTGCACGACATCGAAGAACTGCCGCTGTGGGTCGAGCTGTCGCCCTTCATCGCCATGCTGATCGGCTTCGCGCTGGCCTGGAAGTTCTACATCCGCTCGCCGGAAATGCCGGTGACCCTTGCGAAGCAGAATCGCGGGCTCTACGCCTTCCTGCTCAACAAGTGGTATTTCGACGAGCTTTACGACTTCCTGTTCGTTGGCCCGGCCAAGCGCCTCGGCCATTTCCTGTGGAAGACCGGTGACGGCACCATCATCGACGGGCTCGGGCCTGACGGCATTTCGGCGCGCGTCGTCGATGTCACCAACCGCGTCGTCAAGCTGCAGACCGGCTACCTCTACCACTATGCCTTCGCCATGCTGATCGGCGTTGCCGCACTCGTCACCTGGATGATGCTCTGATGACCGCCTGGCCAATCCTCTCGCTGGTCACCTTCCTGCCGCTGGTTGGTGTGCTGCTGATCCTGTTCATCAGGGATGACAGCGAAAACGCGCGCCGCAACATCCGCTCCATTGCGCTGTTGACGACGACGGCCACGTTCATCATCTCGCTGTTCATCTGGACCGGCTTCGACAATTCGCAGGCCGGCTTCCAGTTCGTCGAGAAATTCGCCTGGCTCGACTCCGGCATTTCCTACCATATGGGCGTCGACGGCATTTCCATGCTGTTCGTCATCCTGACGACCTTCCTGATGCCGCTCTGCATCCTGGCCTCGTGGGAAGCGATCGAGAAGCGCGTCAAGGCCTATATGATCGCCTTCCTGCTGCTCGAGACGCTGATGATCGGCGTGTTCTGCGCGCTGGACATCGTGCTGTTCTATGTCTTCTTCGAAGCCGGCCTGATCCCGATGTTCATCATCATCGGCGTCTGGGGCGGCAAGCGGCGCGTCTATGCCTCGTTCAAGTTCTTCCTCTATACGCTCGCCGGCTCGGTGCTGATGCTGCTTGCCATCATGGCGATGTTCTATCAGTCCGGCACGACCGACATCCCGACGCTGTTGACGCACCAATTCCCGGCCAACATGCAGACATGGCTATGGCTCGCCTTCTTTGCCTCCTTCGCGGTGAAGATGCCGATGTGGCCGGTGCATACCTGGTTGCCGGATGCCCACGTCGAGGCGCCGACGGCAGGTTCGGTCATCCTGGCCGCCATTCTCCTGAAAATGGGTGGGTACGGCTTCCTGCGCTTCTCGCTGCCGATGTTCCCGTTGGCATCCGAAATGTTCGCGCCGCTGGTCTTCACGCTGTCGGTCGTCGCCATCATCTACACCTCGCTGGTGGCGCTGATGCAGGAGGACATGAAGAAGCTGATCGCCTATTCGTCTGTCGCCCATATGGGCTTCGTCACCATGGGCATCTTCGCCATGAACCAGGAAGGCGTGCAGGGCGCGATCTTCCAGATGCTCAGCCATGGCCTCGTGTCGGGCGCGCTGTTCCTTTGTGTGGGCGTCATCTATGATCGCATGCACACGCGTGAGATCGCCGCCTATGGCGGGCTGGTCAACAACATGCCGAAATACGCCACCGTGTTCATGGTCTTCACCATGGCCAATGTCGGCCTGCCGGGCACCAGCGGCTTCGTCGGCGAGTTCCTGACCATGCTTGGCGTGTTCCGGGTCAACACCTGGGTGGCGTTCTTCGCTGCCACCGGCGTCATCCTGTCGGCGGCCTACGCGCTCTGGCTCTATCGCCGGGTGATTTTCGGCGCGCTGACCAAGGACAGCCTGAAGAACCTGCTCGACCTGTCGCCGCGTGAGAAGTTCATCATCTACCCGCTGGTCGTGCTGGTCATCTTCTTCGGCGTCTATCCCGCTCCCGTCTTCGATGCGACGGCCCAATCGGTCAAGTCGCTCGTCACCAATGTCACCGCATCCATCGGCGCCGCGCAGACCGCGGCGGCGAACTGACCAGAGGTTTTGCGAACCATGACGCCGGACCTTCTCTCCAGCCTGTCGCTCTCGACGCCCGAGCTGATCCTTGCCATCGGTGCGCTCGCGCTGCTGATGGTCGGCGCCTATTCGCGCGCCAACACCGCCAACACCGTAACCGGCCTTGCCGTGGCCGTGCTGGTGGTCGCCGGTGCCTGGCTGATTTTTTCCACCGGGCTGGGCAGTGCCTATGGCAACGCCTTTATCCAGGATCCGTTCTCCCGCTTCATGAAGGTGCTGGCGCTGGTCGGCTCGGCGGTGACGCTGATCATGTCGATGCGCTTTGCCAAGGCGGAGCATTTCGACAAATTCGAATACCCGGTGCTGATCCTGCTGTGCACGCTCGGCATGATGCTGATGATCTCGGCCAATGGCATGATCGGGCTCTATCTCGGCCTCGAACTGCAGTCGCTGGCAATTTACGTGCTGGCGGCGATCAACCGCGACAATCTGCGTTCGACAGAGGCGGGCTTGAAGTACTTCGTCCTTGGTGCGCTGTCGTCGGGCATGCTGCTCTACGGCATCAGCCTGGTCTACGGCTACACCGGCAACACCGGCTTCCAGGAAATCGCCTCTGCACTTGGCAGCGGCGAGCGCCAGCTGGGCCTTGTTGTCGGCCTGGTCTTCGTGCTGGCCGGTCTTGCCTTCAAGATCTCGGCGGTGCCGTTCCATATGTGGACGCCCGACGTCTATGAGGGCGCGCCGACGCCGGTGACAGCTTTCCTTGCGGCGGCGCCCAAAATGGCGGCGATGGCGCTGATCGTGCGTGTCACCATGGGCGCTTTCAAGCCGATCGCCGCCGACTGGCAGCAGATCATCGTCTTCATCTCGATCGCTTCGATGGCGCTCGGCGCCTTCGCCGCGATCGGCCAGACCAACATCAAGCGCCTGATGGCCTATTCCTCGATCGGCCATATGGGCTACGCGCTGGTCGGCCTTGCCGCCAACAGCCAGGCCGGCGTGCGCGGCGTTGCGATCTATATGCTGATCTACCTGGTGATGACGCTCGGCACCTTCGCCTTCATCCTCGCCATGCGGCGCAAGGAAGGCAATGTCGAACAGATCAGCGACCTGGCCGGACTTGCCTCGACCAATCCGATCATGGCGACGATTCTCACCATCCTGATGTTCTCGCTGGCCGGCATCCCGCCGCTCGCCGGCTTCTGGGGGAAGTGGTACGTCTTCCTCGCAGCCATCAACGCCAACCTCTACGCGCTGGCGATCATCGGCGTGCTGGCCTCGGTGGTGGGCGCCTATTACTATCTGCGCATCATCAAGATCATGTGGTTCGACGAACCGGTCGGCGGCTTCGTACCGATGGCCAGTGAACTGCGCCTCGTGCTCGGCGTCTCCGGCGCCTTCGTGCTGTTCTATGTGCTGATCGGCGGGCCGATCGGTACCTATGCCGAAGCCGCCGCCAAGACATTTTTCTGACGGGATGGCATTTCGGCTGGCTCCAACCTCGGCGTCGGAAGGGTTCCGGCTCGAGGCCCATGACAGTATCGGTTCCACCAACACGGTGGCGCTGGACCACGCAAGGGCAGGCGACCCGGGCAGGCTGTGGGTCGTTTCCAAAAAACAGGAAAGCGGGCGTGGCCGGCGTGGCCGCGCCTGGGTGTCGCCCGAAGGCAATCTGGCGGCGACCTTGCTTGTCGTCACCGGCGGTGAACTTCGCCTTGCCGCGACGCTGGGTTTTGTCGCCGGCCTGTCGCTTGCCGACGCACTCGATGCCGTGGTGCCGAAGGGTCGGATATCAATCGGGCTTGATGGCGCCAGCCAGGGACAAAACCGTTTCGAGCTGAAATGGCCCAATGACGTGCTTGCTTCCGGTGCCAAGCTCGCCGGCATCCTGCTGGAGTCCGCGATACTGGACGGCGGCCGCTTCGCGGTCGCGGTCGGCATCGGCGTCAATGTGGTGGCGCATCCAACGGATTTGCCTTATCCCGCGACATCGCTGCATGCGCTCGGCGCGACATGCGATGCCGAAACGCTGTTCCTGGCGCTGTCGGATGCCTGGAGCGAGAATGCCCGCCTGTGGGATGAAGGGCGCGGCCTTGCCGCTGTCAGGCGGCGCTGGCTGGCGCGCGCGGCGGGGCTTGGCGGCGAGGTTGCCGTCAGAATTGACGGTAATGTAGTGCGTGGGGTGTTCGAGACCATTGACGAGGACTGCCGTTTCGTGATCCGCGACGATGAGGGGACTGTCCTGACGATCGCCGCCGGCGATGTGCATTTCGGCGCGGTGGCGTCCGCACGGGTATAATGGGCTTGGCCTCAAGGGCCAGGAAGGGAAAAATCATGGCGAAAGCGGAAAACGCCGAACTCGTCTTCGTGCCGCTCGGCGGCGTCGGCGAGATCGGCATGAACTTCGCCCTCTACGGCTACGGCCCGCCGAGCGCGCGCGAATGGATCGTCATCGATGTCGGCGTCACCTTTCCAGATGCCAGCCTGCCCGGCGTCGACCTGGTGCTGCCCGACACGCGCTTCATCGAGGAGAACCTCGCCAATCTGCGCGGCATCATCATCACCCACGCGCATGAAGACCATTACGGCGCGCTGCTCGACACCTGGCCGAAGCTGAAGGCGCCGGTGTGGATGACGCCGTTCAGCGCCGGGCTGCTGGAAGCCAAGCGGCAGGGCGAGCAGGGCGCACCGAAAATCCCGCTGACGATCTACCGGGCGGGCGAGAAATTCACCGTCGGCCCCTTCGAGATCGAAGCCATTCCAGTGGCGCACTCTATCCCCGAGCCGATGTCGCTGGCGATCACCTCGCCGGCCGGCACCGTCATCCACACCGGCGACTGGAAGATCGATCCGGAACCGACGATCGGACCCAAGACAGACGAGGCGCGTTTCCGGGCCTATGGCGACAAGGGCGTGCTGGCGCTGATCTGCGATTCGACCAATGCGCTGCGGGAAGGGGAATCGCCGTCGGAAGTGGCGGTTGGTGAGGGGCTCAAGGGCGTCATCCAGAGTGCCGTCGGCCGGGTCGCCGTCACAACCTTCTCCTCCAATGTCGGGCGCATCGTCTCCATCGCCAAGGCGGCGCGCGACGCCGGCCGCCAGTGCCTGGTGCTCGGCCGCTCGCTGAAGCGGGTCATCGATGTCGCGGACGAGCTTGGCTATATGGACGGCCTGCCGGAATTCATCGCCGAGGAAGATTTCGGCTTCATCCCGCGCGAAAACCTGGTCATTATCTGCACCGGCAGCCAGGGCGAGCCGCTTGCGGCGCTGGCGAAACTGTCGCGCGAAGAGATGAAGTCGGTGTCGCTGACGGCAGGTGACACGGTGGTGTTTTCCTCGCGCACCATTCCCGGCAATGAGAAGGCGATCCTCGAGATCAAGAACCGCCTGATCGATCTCGGCATCAAGATCATCGAGGATGGCGACGCCCTGGTGCATGTCTCCGGCCATCCCCGGCGCAGCGAGTTGCGCAAGATGTATGAATGGGTGCGCCCGCAGATCGGCGTTCCCGTGCATGGCGAGGCGGCGCATCTGGTGGCGCAGGGCTCGCTGATGTCGACCTCCGGCATCGGCCAGGTGGCGCAGGTGCGTGACGGCGACATGCTGAGGCTTGCTCCCGGTCCTGCCACCATCATCGACCAGGTGCCGTTCGGCCGCATCTACAAGGACGGCAACCTGATCGGCACCGACCAGGCGATGGGCATTCGCGACCGGCGCAAACTGTCCTTTGCCGGCCATGTCGCGGTCAATGTCGTGCTCGACGACAAATATGAGCTCGCCGGCGATCCCGATCTGGTCGCCATCGGCGTCGCCGAGGCCGATGCCAGCGGCGAGACACTGGAGGATTTGATGATCGACGCAGCGGTCGGCGCGGTCGATTCGATTCCCCGTCAGCGTCGCAAGGATCTCGACCTGGTGCAGGAGGCAGTGCGGCGCGCGGTGCGCGGCGCCGCCAACGAAGCCTGGGGCAAGAAGCCGCTGGTGACGGTTTTCGTCACCAGGTGAGGGCGGTAGTTACACGTTCAGCTGATAGCTGACCGGAAGCCAGCGAAAAGAGCCGTTCGCCGATTCGATGTAACCCAGGCCAGGAAATGGCATGTGATGGCCGGCCACCAGCAGGCGCTGGTCCGCTGCCATCTTCAGCAGACGCTTGCGGGTCTCGACCGCTTGTTCCTTGTCGTCATCGAAATCGGCATGCCATTCCGGCTGCTGGATGGACACGACATAGTGCAGGAAGGCGTCCGACCAGATCAGCAATTTCTGGCTGTCGCTTTCGACGAGAAATGCCAGGAGACCGGGGGAATGACCTGACGCGTCGATGGCGGTAATGCCAGGAACCACCTCATCTCCGGGCGCTATGAAAGTTGCCCGGCCGGCCAGCCCGGTGCAGACCTGCCTGAACAGATCACGGTTGGCCAATCTGGCCTCGCGAACGGCGGTTCCGTCGGTCCAGAAGGCGAATTCCGCCGCGCCGAATACATAGCGTGCGCGGCTGAAAACGGGTTCGCCATTCCTGATGAGCCCGCCGATATGATCCGGGTGCCCGTGCGTGATGACCACCACGTCGATATCATCAGGCCCAAGCCCAAGGTCTCGCAAACAGTCGAGGAGTGAGCTGCCTTCATCTCCGCATCCGGTGTCGAACAGGATCTTTTCGGAACCGGTGTCGATCAGCGTCGGGATGAAACAATGTTCGTATCGATCCTGGTCGATGAAGTTCGAAACCGCGAGTTCGAGCACGGCGGCTGGCGACTGTCCGGCTGCGAAGGCCGATGCAAGATTGTCGCGAACATCGACAGCGTCGAGCAAGGCGGCAATCTTGAATGATCCGAGATCGAAGGTGAAAACGCGGGCGCGGGCAGGGCGGATGTAAGACATTGCCGTTTGTACTTTGCGGTTGCCGGGCGGACCAGCCTCGATCGTGATTCGCGAGAATGTTCACCAAAGTGCGACAGTGCGCGCTTCGCGAATGGCTGTTGATCTCAGCCGATTTGACGTATGACGCGAGCCATTGGACAGAGGAGAGATAGCTCGCACATGCTCGGACGGCTGAACCATGTCGCGCTTGCGGTGCCGGATCTGGCCTCTGCCGCTGCTGCCTACCGCAACACGCTTGGCGCCGAAGTGACGGAGCCGCAGGCTTTGCCGGAGCATGGTGTCACCGTGGTGTTCGTCAACGTCGGCAACACCAAGATCGAACTGCTGGAACCGTTGGGCGAGGGCTCGCCGATCGCCGCTTTCCTGGCGAAGAGCCCGTCCGGCGGCATGCATCATCTCTGCTACGAGGTCGACGACATCCTGGCCGCGCGCGATCAGCTCAAGGCCGCCGGCGCCCGCGTGCTGGGCGACGGCAACCCCAAGATCGGCGCGCATGGCAAGCCGGTGCTGTTCCTGCATCCGAAGGATTTCTTCGGCACGCTGATCGAACTGGAGCAATCATGAGCTGGGTTTCGTTCACCGCCCTGTTTTTCGCGACCTGGTGGGTGGTGCTGTTTGCCGTGCTGCCGTTCAGCGTCCGCACACAGGACGACGATCACGACGTGACGCTGGGCACGGTCCCAAGCGCGCCGCGCGGGCCGCACATGCTGCGCGCCGTGATCCGCACCACCATCGCCACGGCGATCCTGATGGGCATTTTCTATGGCCTGACGCACGGGCTGGGATACAGCCTCAACGACATCCCCCACATCGTGCCGGATTTCGGCCAGACGCCGGCAAAGTAGATCGTCCGGCGAGGGCGCTCCTGCCGCATTGGAGCGCTGCGGGCAGGGATCAAAAATGCCACCACATCTCGCGGCCGTACGCCTGTTGACGCAAGGTCATGCACCGTGGCAACTCGCCGCGCTAACCAGATGATTGCACAAAAAAATGCAAGGCACGAGGCCTTGCAATTAAACGCGTCCGATCTGTTTCCGGTTTCCGGCGGCAGCGAGTAACCGCGCCTAGATCGCATCCTCCCAAGA
This sequence comes from Mesorhizobium huakuii, assembly GCF_014189455.1. Classification (NCBI taxonomy): domain Bacteria; kingdom Pseudomonadati; phylum Pseudomonadota; class Alphaproteobacteria; order Hyphomicrobiales; family Phyllobacteriaceae; genus Mesorhizobium; species Mesorhizobium huakuii. The sequence continues at coordinate 76,895 of NZ_CP050296.1, read as the reverse complement.
CTTTGACCGCGTAGGAGAGCAGATTTTTCTCCGCCCTCTCGGTTATCGAGGCACACTAGCCTAAGCCGAATGAAAATGTCACGAAGAATTTTGCCTCGAAACAGGCATTCTCGTGCTGCACTGCACAATAGTATGGCATGCTTTGCTTTCGAAACGACCACGGAGCCTTTGCGGCATGTCCTGAATTGACGCGCGCAAAGAATTGGCGGCCAAGTCCGAAGACGTTCGCTATGCTCAATCGCCGGCGCGGCTGATCCTGGAAACCGTAGGATTCCGGGCCGCAACGCACTGATGTGCCGCCATGTCCGGGTTTCCATTCCGCCATGAAATGGCTATGAAGCCGGGTCAAGCAAGCCTGCGTCGCGCCGATTCTGGCGTGGCCGTTCTCATTCACGGACCAGTCCATGCGTTTGTCGCGCTATTTCCTGCCCATCCTCAAAGAAAATCCGCGTGAGGCCGAGATCGTCTCGCACCGGCTGATGCTGCGTGCCGGCATGATCCGCCAGCAGGGGCAGGGCAGTTTTTCCTGGCTGCCACTTGGCAAACGGGTGCTGGACAAGGTCTGCCAGATCATCCGCGAGGAGCAGGACCGGGCCGGTGCGCTGGAAATCCTGATGCCGACCATCCAGTCGGCCGATCTGTGGCGCGAAAGCGGTCGCTACAACGACTATGGCAAGGAGATGCTGCGCATCAAGGATCGCCAGGACCGCGACATGCTCTACGGCCCGACCAATGAGGAAATGGTCACCGAGATTTTCCGCGCCTATGTGAAATCCTACAAGGATTTGCCGCTCAACCTCTACCACATCCAGTGGAAGTTCCGCGACGAGGTGCGGCCGCGCTTCGGCGTCATGCGTTCGCGCGAGTTCCTGATGAAGGACGCCTATTCCTTCGACCTCGATTTCGAGGGCGCGAGGGCGGCCTACAACAGGATGTTCGTCTCCTACCTCAGGACGTTTACGCGCATGGGCCTGCAGGCGATTCCGATGCGCGCCGACACCGGGCCGATCGGCGGCGACCTCAGCCATGAATTCATCATCCTGGCGGACACCGGCGAAAGCCAGGTTTTCTGCCATCGTGACTATCTTTCGCTAGCCGTGCCCGGCGCCAATACCGACTTCGCCAATGACGGCGAGATATCCGATATCGTCAAGACGTGGACGACGCCCTACGCCGCCACCGACGAGATGCATGACGAGGCGGCGTGGGAGAAGGTCCCCGAGAGCGATAAGGTTTCGGCACGCGGCATCGAGGTTGGCCACATCTTCCATTTCGGCGAGAAGTACTCCAAGCCGATGGGTGCCAAGGTGACGGGACCCGACGGCAAGGACCATTTCGCTTCCGGCGGTTCCTACGGCATCGGCCCATCGCGGCTGGTCGCGGCGATCATCGAAGCGAGCCATGACGAGAACGGCATCATCTGGCCCGACGCAGTGGCGCCGTTCGACATCGGCCTGATCAACATGAAGGTGGGCGACGCCGATTGCGACCGTGTCAGCGAAGAGCTGAATGCCGCGTTCACCGCCGCCGGCAAGGATGTGCTCTACGACGACACCGACCAGCGGCCGGGCGGCAAGTTCGCCACCGCCGACCTGATCGGCTTGCCCTGGCAAGTGATCGTCGGGCCGCGCGGCGTGGCTGCCGGCGAGGTCGAGATCAAGAATCGCAAGACGGGTGAGCGCGAAACGCTGCCGATCGCCGATGCGAAAAAACGCTTCGGTGTCGCCGCATGAGCGAGGCGGCGGCGACAAGATCGGCGGGCGCCGGCCCGTTCTCCTTCTTCGAGCGCACGGTTGCCTGGCGCTATTTGCGTTCGCGGCGCAAGGAGACGGTGATCTCGGTCATCGCATCGATCTCCTTCCTCGGTATCATGCTGGGGGTGGCGACGCTGATCGTCGTCATGGCCGTGATGAACGGGTTCCGCGCTGAACTGTTGACGCGCATCCTTGGCGTCAATGGCCATCTGATCGTGCAGCCGCTCGATTCGCCGCTCGAGGACTACGCCCAGGTTGCCGGCCGCATCAACGGCGTGCCCGGCGTCAAATACGCCATCCCGCTGATCGACGGCCAGGTGCTGGCGCAAGGCAATGTCGGCGGCGGTACCGGCGCGCTGGTGCGTGGCATACGCGGCGAAGATCTCGGCAAGATCGCCATCGTCGCCAACAACATCAAGCAGGGTTCGCTCGCCGGTTTCGACTCGGGCGAGGGCGTCGCCATCGGCAAGCGCATGGCGGAGAATCTCGGCCTGACGCTCGGCGACACCATTACGCTGATCTCTCCTGATGGCGATGTGACGCCGATCGGCACGACGCCGCGCATGAAGGGCTACAAGATTTCGGCGATCTTCGAAGTCGGCATGTCGGAATATGACACTTCCATCGTCTACATGCCGTTCTCCGAAGCGCAGCTCTATTTCAACATGGATGGCCGCGCGCAGACCATCGAGATCTATGTCGACAATCCCGACAATGTCGACGCGCTGAAACCGAAGGTGGAGGAGGCGGCGCAACGGCCCATCGACATGGTCGACTGGCGCCAGCGCAACGAGACCTTCTTTTCGGCCCTGCAGGTCGAGCGCAACGTCATGTTCATGATCCTGACGTTGATCGTGCTGGTGGCGGCGCTCAACATCATTTCCGGACTGATCATGTTGGTGAAGGACAAGGGGCACGACATCGCCATCCTGCGCACCATGGGCGCCTCGCGCGGCGCCATCCTGCGGATATTCCTGATGACGGGGGCGGCGATCGGCGTCACCGGTACGCTCGCCGGCGTGCTGCTCGGCGTCGTCATCTGCACCAACATCGAATCGATCCGCCAGTTCTTCTCCTGGATGACCGGCAAGGTGCTGTTCAACCCGGAGCTCTATTTCCTCAGCCAGCTGCCGGCGAAGATGGATCCGCGCGAGACGACCTATGTCATCATCATGGCGCTCGGCCTGTCCTTCCTGGCGACGGTGTTTCCGGCATGGCGGGCAGCCCGCCTCGATCCCGTCGAAGCCTTGAGGTACGAGTAGTGGCCGAGGTCATTATCGAACTGAAGAGCGTCGAGCGGCACTATGTCCAGGGGCCGCGCAAGCTCACCATCCTGAACGGCGCCGATTTCTCGTTGAAGCGCGGCGAGATGGTGGCGCTGGTGGCGCCGTCGGGCACCGGCAAGTCGACGCTGCTGCACACGGCCGGGCTGCTGGAACGCCCCGACGCCGGCGACGTGATCCTGTCCGGCCGGGCCTGCGGGCGGCTGTCCGACGACGAGCGCACCTCGATTCGCCGCAACGATGTCGGCTTCGTCTACCAGTTCCATCACCTGCTGCCGGAGTTTTCCGCGCTGGAAAACATCATGATGCCGCAGCTGATCAAGGGGCTGCCGCGCAAGGAAGCGGCGGAGCGCGCGGCGCAACTGCTCGACTATATGCAGATCGGCAAGCGCGCCTCGCACCGGCCGGCCGAATTGTCGGGCGGCGAGCAGCAGCGCGTGGCCATAGCGCGTGCGGTCGCCAATGCGCCGCTGGTTCTGCTGGCCGACGAGCCGACCGGGAATCTCGATCCGGTCACCGCCTCTTATGTGTTCGAAGCCCTGGAGGCGCTGGTGCGACAGTCAGGCCTCGCGGCGCTGATCGCCACCCACAATCACGAACTGGCATCGCGCATGGACCGGCGCGTCACGCTGGCCGACGGCAAGGTTGTCCCATTGTAGGCTGCGCGATGGCGTGTCTGGCCACCTGTGGTTCGCACACTCGGCTCGTGTTATCGTAGGCTCTGGGAGACGGCGGACGCGCCGTGAGTGCCCGCCCGCTCCCTATTGTGGGAGGAACAAATGGCTTATTACGTGCTGCTGTCGAATTTCACAGATCAAGGTATCAGGAGTGTAAAGGATACTCAGAAGCGTTCTGAGGCCTTCAAGGCGATGGCCAGCAAAAGCGGTGTCAAGGTCCACACCCTGTTGTGGACGCTTGGCCAGCATGATGTCGTGGCGATTGCCGAAGCAGACGACGACATTGCTGCGACCGCACTAGCCCTGTCGATAGCGTCGCAAGGTAACATCAGAACTCAGACACTGAGGGCGTTCGACACGGCAGATATGACCAAGATAATGGCAAAGATGGCCTGACTGGAGCGTAGGCATTCACGCCATCCCGGCTAGTCACCGCGGCTCACACCAAGGTGCGTTGGAGGCTTCCCGCCCGCAGCGGGCTTAATGGCAGCAATCGCAGTTGCGATTTCCGGACCATCGGGAACGGCCCAACTGTGGGCGAGAAGATCGCTTGCCGCAGAGTTGAGATCACCAAGGGCGAGGTGCGCCATCCACCACGCTTGCCGTGATCTCGAACCGCTTCGGCATGGTACGTTCCCGGGCTCTCGCTGGTCGGAGGCGGCCGTGAAAAAGATCATTCTCGGGGTTGCGGCGTTGCTGTTCTTGGTAGCCATCCTGGCGACCGTCTATTCATTGATCTTCGGTTGCCCGCATGGCGGTTCATACCGGTGCGTGCAGGGCTCCAACCGGGAAGTCTGTGGCTGCCCGCAATCGTAACCTTCGCGGCGCTGCTCGCGGATGGCCTGCCTGGTGTGGTCAATAGCAGCTTCACTCGCCTCCCAGCGAGCGGTTAACCTTTTACTAACCGTCCCAAATTCCCGTCCTATCACCATATCTCTGCAGGCGTTGACATTGAAACAAAATTAGAACAAATTGCGAACATATCAACAACAGGAGAGAGTTATGACCGATCTGGTTCAGGATGTCATCTCGCTGGTTTGCATGAGCACATTCCTCATTTCCATGGCGATCTGGATCGGCGCCATGTGATTTGGCGGCTCTCGCCGCCTTGGTTTCTGGCGGGCGAAAACCGCTCCGCCGTTAAACCTTTCTTGCCGCCGCGACGCTAGGGTAGCTCCTCTAAGGCAGGAGCAACGTCCAGGTGTCGCCCATCGTCACGGCCATTCTGGTGGCCAGCAATCTCGGGCTGATCTTTCTTTTGATGACCGTGCCGCTTGGTTTGCGCACGGTCAGGGTCAGCCGCGTGGTGGCGATGGACCGCCAGCGCGTCTGGCAGGCGCTGTGGCCGCTTGGCAGCGATGCCGGCTGGTCCGGTGAGATCCTGTCGGCGCGGCCGCTGGACGGGGAGGGTGTGTCTCGCATCATGCTGTCGTGGGAAGGCCGCGACGGCAAGCCGATCGAGCGCAGGGCGCGGTTTGAAGACATCGTCGAGGGCAGCCGCTTCGCCATGCGCGTCCTCGAGGATACCGCGCTCGATGGCTCGTTCTGGAAAGACTATCGCGAAACCGCCGAACTCGTCTCCGAAGGCAGCGGCACGCGGGTGACGCTCAGCCAGACGGATCGTTACCGCGGCGCTGCCTTTCTGGTGTTTCGGTACTTCGCCATGCGCCGCGAGCTGTCCAAGCTGCAGCGTTGGGCGGTAACCGGACAGTACCGCAAGGGTGGCTGGTTCGAGCATCCGCTGAGTCAGGTCGGCTTTGCCGTGCTGTCGGCATTGATCCTGTGGCCGTTCTTCGGCCTCCATCTCGGCGGGCTGGCGCTGGCCGCGATCCTGACCTCGGTCGTGGCTCTTCACGAGCTCGGCCATATGGCGGCATTCCGGCTGATGGGCCACCGCAAGGCGCGGATGATCTTCATTCCGCTGCTCGGCGGCATCGCCATCGGCGGCCGGCCCTATAACAGCCGTTTCGAAGTGGCCTTCGTGGCGCTGATGGGGGCGGGTTTCTCCGCCTTCCTGGTGCCGATCGTCATTGCCGCCAGTGCGTTTGCGGGCAGCGAGGGGCACAAGGCCGCCGCCGCGCTGCTGGCAGCGCTGGCAGGCTGTGCGGCCCTGTTCAACATTGCCAATCTGGTGCCGGTGTGGAAGTTCGATGGCGGCCAGGTGCTGCGCCAGATCTGCCCGGGGCCGATCGCGCTGGCGCTGGCCTCGTTCTTCCTGCTTTCCGTGTTCCTGGCGGTGGGCTGGCGGGCAGGCTTCTCGTCCGGCTTTCTAATCGTGGCGGGAGCGGTGTTTTCGATCCTCAGCCTGCTCACTGTCGGCAGCGGCGTGGAAGCCGCGCTATGAGTTGGAGCCAATCCGCACCGTTGACCGCTTCGCCATCGCCGGCGCGCTGCTGGCGGTGTTCACCATTCATGGCTGCGGCGTGTTGTGGGCGTCGGCGCAACTGCTTTGAGCTCGTGTTGAGCCCGAAAGGTTCAACTGGCCTTGCGGGCTGCTTCGGCGGTCAAGGCAGTGGCAGGACCGAACACGTCCTCGAAGGCTGATTTCAGCGCCAGATCAAGGTCGGCCATGCCGACGGGCAAGCCGAGGTCGACGAGGCTGGTGACGCCGTGATCTTGCACGCCGCACGGCACGATGCCGCCGAAATGGTCGAGCTCCGGTTCGACATTGATGGCGATGCCGTGAAAGCTTACCCAGCGCCGCAGCCGGATGCCGATGGCCGCGATCTTGTCCTCGGCCGGCGAGCCGTCCGGCAGGGCAGGGCGATCGGGCCGCACCACCCAGACGCCAACCCGGTCCTCGCGGCGCTCGCCGTGCACGTTGAAGGCGGCGAGCGTGCCGATGATCCACTGTTCGAGCGCGGCGACGAAAGCGCGGACATCCTCGCGGCGCCGCTTCAGATCGAGCATGACATAGGCGACGCGCTGGCCAGGTCCATGATAGGTGTACTCGCCGCCGCGGCCGGCCGAAAAGACCGGAAAGCGATCAGGATCGATCAGGTCCTCGATGCGGGCGCTGGTGCCGGCGGTGTAGAGCGGCGGATGTTCGACCAGCCAGACCATTTCCCCGGCGGCCCCGCTGCGGATCGCCTCGGCCCGCGCTTCCATGAAGGCGAGCGCATCGGGATAGGCGGTCAGGCCAGGCTCGATGCGCCACTCGACCGGTGCTGAACCGGGGAGCGGCAGGAACGACGTGGCGATCTGGCTGCGTTCTGTCATGGTTTTTCGTTTTTTCGCTTGTGCACGTCATGGTCCCATAGCCGCCTCGCGATTTTGGGCGACATGCATCGCCTCCCATATGGCGATATCGCGCGCAAACGTCCAGTTCCGGCCCTGCATTCCAATCCTGTGGACCGTTATGCCAATCGCCTGAGATTATTGCGTGCCGCGCACTTGTTTCGCCGGAAACGATTTGCTACACGCCGCGAGCCGGTCGGTTCCGGCTCCTACCACGTGCGGTCGTGGCGGAATTGGTAGACGCGCAGCGTTGAGGTCGCTGTGGGGCAACCCGTGGAAGTTCGAGTCTTCTCGACCGCACCAGTATTTTCCGAGGCAAGCCTTCGGACGCCCTGAAATCACCTCCGGCAATCCTGTGATCATCGACCCCGAGCACGGCGCCGACCCTCCTACAAGGGTTGGACGTCGGGCCCATTCGGCAGATCGACGGTAACGACGAGCCCGGTTGGCTGGTTGTCGTGCAACTCTATCTTGCCGCCATGGCCCTGGATGATATCCGCGACGATCGAAAGGCCGAGACCGAAACCATGCTTCGACGCAACGCCGCGTGACATGTCCTCCTTGAAGAAGGGTTCGAAAACGCGGGAGCGCGCCGTCATCGAAATGCCGGGCCCATCGTCGCCGACCGCGATGCGCGCCGCCGTGTCGGTCTGCGTCAATGCGACGGTGACATTGCCGGCGAATTTGACCCCGTTGTCGCACAAATTGGTGACGGCACGCGCCAGCGCATTGGGTTTGCACCAGCCCAGAAGCCTGTCGGGTCCGGAATAGGAAACCGAAAACCCGACATCGGAGAATTCGGCACAGACGGTTTGCAGCACGCTGGCTATGTCGGCCCGCTGCAGCTTCTCCGTCGAGACGTCGTTGCGCAGATAGGTCAGGGTCTCGTCGATCAGATCCTCGATGTGCCGGACGTCGGACAATATGGCGGTTCGAACAGGGCCGTCCTCCATGCGCTCGGCGCGAAGGCGCAGCCGCGTCAATGGCGTGCGCAGATCATGACTGACGCTGCGCAGCATGCGCGTGCGGTTCTCGATCATGGTGCGGATACGCGTTCTCATCCTGTTCAGCGCGCGTGCCAGGCCGACCATTTCGATGGAGCCGCGTTCGGCGAAAAGCTCGTTGCCATTCTCGATCTCGGCCTCTCCCACTGCCGCCGAGATGCGCTTCAACGGCTCCGTCACGGCCCAGACCGCAAACAGCCAGATCAGCACGGGCAAGGCGATGAAAGCCATGAACCTGTAGAACGAGACGCGGACGAAACCTGATGTCAGCCAGGAATCGGGCATGCCGAAATGCGCCAGGACGCTCTGCTGGTCCAGATCGATGACAAACGCGTACCTGCCGCCGGTCCTTATCCAGCGCCCAGCGATCGAACTGCTTTCGATCTGGAGAAGCCATGTGATGCTTCGCCATTGCAGATAGGAATCCGGAATATTGCTGATCTGTTGCCTGGGCAGGATCTTGAAATCAAAGCCGGCGCGTGTCGCTGCGGCCAGAACAGTGCCGCGGGCTTCGGTTTGTGTTTGGCGCAACAAGGCAGCGACAATTGCAGCTCGCCTGGCGCTGTCTTCCACGACGGGGAGGTCGGCATTCTCGATCAAACCTTCGAAGGCCGATCCGGCGGACATGATCACGATCACGGCCATGAAAATGATCGCCGCGAACTGCCCGCGCACCGACTGCGGCAGGAAGCGGCGGACCAGATCCCTCACGCTTCCTCCACCGTGGCGGTGAAGATGTAGCCACCCAGCCGGACAGTCTTGAGAAGAACCGGATCGCGCGCGTCCTTTTCGATCTTTTGGCGGATCCGGCTGACATGGACGTCGACGCTTCGCTCGATCGGGCCGGCAAGCCCGGCATGGGTGACGCTGAGAAGCTCCTCGCGCGACAGAACACGGCCCGCATTGCGGCAGAACGCCAGCAAAAGGTCGAATTCGTGCGTCGTGGTCGCAACCCGTGCATTGCTGGGATCATGCAATTGTCGGCGAACGGGATCGAGGCGCCAGCCGTTGAAGCGAAGCACCTTTGTGCGGTCGCGTTCGTCGGGAGCGTAGGCCGTGCGGCGCAGCAACGCCCTTATCCTTGCAGTTAGTTCGCGCGCGCTGAACGGTTTCGTCACATAGTCGTCGGCGCCGATCTCCAGTCCGAAGATGCGGTCGATTTCCTCGCCAAGCGCCGTCAGCATCAGGATCGGAACGTTCGTTTGCGCGCGAAGCCGGCGGCAGATGCTGAGGCCGTTCTCACCAGGCAGCATGATATCGAGCACGATGAGATCGAATTTCTGGTTGCGAAGCGCGGCGTTCATGCGGACGCCGTTTGCGGCGATTTCCACGATCATGCCGTTTTCGCTGAGCGTTTCGCCCAGCATGCGCGCGATCTCGATATCGTCTTCGACAATGAGGATATGCGGGCCTTGCCTCGGCGATTTGAACTCGGCGTTCAAATCGATCCGGCTTGCCGCAGCCTGCATTGCATTATGTGTGGGCATCAAAACCGATATCCGACAAGGAGCATGCCCATGGGCTGGACCTTGTCGACAACAACAGGGCTGTCGGCAGCGTCCCCCATAAGAATGCCGACCCCCGCCTGGCCGCGCACCATCCAGTTCGGATTGAGCATATATGTGGCGGAAATCGAAAAATCGGCGCGTTTCAACCCGGCGCCGGCATCATACTGGGCCAAACCAGAGCGGGCCGATTGCTCCGGCGTGACGCCAAAATAGGCCTGCATGTATTTTTCGTCGGCGAAGACGACCGATGCGCCGGCGCCGACCATCCATGACGGAGACAGAGGCTGGGTCACCTCGATGCCGAGCGTGCCCTCCAGGCCGTCGCTGCCGCCGATGGTCTTGTCCAGTTGCGCGTAGATTTCAGCCGGGCCGAACTTCACCGCCGCCTTGGCGCCGACGATCGCGCCCATGTCGACATCCCCCAGGCCGCGCAGACGATCGGCATCGTCTTCCTTGCGGCCCATGTCGTAGCCAAGCCGCGCACTGAGTTCGAACGGTCCTTGTTCATAGACGGCGATGTTGGCGCCCGTCGGATCGATCGTCACCGTGTCGAGGAATGTCGCCGATATGAAAGGCACCGGCATGACGTTGAACTCGTTGCTGCCCTCATATTTGGGGACGATGATGGCGCCGCCGCCCAGGACGACATGCCAGTCCGCCAGTTTCTGTTCGAAGCGCCCGAAACGCGTGGGATCGGGCGGCGGGGTCAAATCCTCGGTATCGACGGCAATGGCGTCCGCCGCCTGCACGATCTCCGTTGAAAACAGGATTGCCATCGCCGCGAGGGAGGCCCGGCCGGCGAAGAGTCCAGAAACCATTTTGAACATGCATGCTCCAGAGCAGAGAGGCAGTAAGAGCCCCCGATGCTCCGGACTATTTCAGGCGAAGATGGCTGCATGCGTGAAGTGATGTTAAGTTTTGTTGCGCAATCTTGGCCCGATCTTGTCGCCCGGCGACAAGCGCGGGAGGTCAATCGACGACTTCTGCTTCCAGAGCGCCACCTTGCCCTCGGCCACCGTCAGAGCGGCGAAATGCTCGATAACGGCCAGGCGATAGGCCGTGATGTCGATGGAACAGCTTCGAAAACGCGGCCGCGGTCTCATAGCCGACACGGGTCGCAATCCGTGCAATCGCCTCGTCGCTTGTTTCGAGCAGAAATGCGGCCTCCGACATCCGGCGTGAGATCAGATAACGGTACATGGGCTCGCCAACGAGCTTGGTGAAGCGAGCCGAAAACGCCGAGCGACCAAGTCCCACGCTTTGCCCGAGGTCGCCAAGCGTCCAGGGCCGATCCGGTCGTTCGTGGATCAACTGAAGGGCCGGCCCTATGTGCGGGTCCGCCATCGCTCCCAGCCACCCGCCTTCTCCGGGGCCGAGCGACTTGATCCAGCTTCGCAACACCTCGACGAAGAGCACTTCAGTCAGACGTGACAGCGCGACGCCTTGTCCGGGACGCTCGAACGCCGCCTCGCTCACCATGCGTTGCAGAGATCGCCTCGAGCCATCCTCCGTCTTCCGTCGGCTTCAGGAGAAGCAGGGGCGGAAGCAATTCCAAAACGCTACCGCGCGACGGCCGCGCCACAGTGAAATTACCACAGATCATCGTCGCGAGCGGCTGCGCGCCGCCTCCGTGACGAATGAGGCCAAGACGCCCGGCCAGCCGATCGATGTCGACAATCGGCAACGGCTCCGTCCGGCTATCCGAGTAGATCACATGGGGCTCGCCACGCGTGACGACGACAAAGTCGCCCTCGCTCATGTGGAGTTCTTGTCCCTTTTCGAGCGCGAGGGTAGCCGAGCCACGGCTGAGATAGTGGAACAGGGCATAGGGGCGCTTTGGCAACGCGACATTCCAGGGATGGCCGAGCTCGAAGTGGAACAGCAAGGTTCCGCCAAGGCGAACGCGATCGAGCACTTCAGCGAGGATGTCCATCGTCCCGATGTTAATACGACGGACGGTCAGACACAATATTCGGACGATTGAGGCCTAACGTCCAAATGCTCCACGTATTAGTTGATCGCAAGTCGAGCCAACAGGTCGCGCGGCAACCATCACCCGAACGGCAGATGGGAGAACCGCGACCGTTGCCGACACGCCTGCCTTTCCCCGGACCCGCGTCGTCCGTCATTTCAACAGGAGCAATCAATGCGAAATCTTCTACTCTCAGTCGCCACCGTGCTCATGACCGGAGCAACAGTCGCGGCCCCCGCCCAATCAGCTCAACTGCCCAAGGGGGCGGCTCACAATATCGTGCTCGTCCATGGCGCTTTCGTCGACCAGACGAGTTGGAAGCCGGTTGCCGATATCCTCACGAAGAAGGGCTACAACGTAACGCTCGTCGAAAACCCGCTCACCTCCCTCGCAGCGGACGTCGATGCCACCAAACAGGCGCTTGCCAAACAGAGCGGCAAGACCGTCCTCGTTGGCCACTCCTGGGGCGGTGTGGTCATCACTCAGGCAGGTGACGATCCCAACGTCTCGGCGCTCGTCTACGTCTCCGCATTCGCGCCCGACGTGGGAGAATCTCTGGCGAGCTTAGCCAAGAGCGGTCCGGCAACCGAAGGCGCCGCGGCGATTCACCCCGACGAAAAGGGCGACCTCTACATCGATCCCAAAGTGTTTCCTTCGGCAGTCGCGGCCGACCTTCCTCCGGAGATCGCCGAATCCTTGGCAAACCATCAGCTCCCGTTGAACCACACGGCGTTCGAGGCTCCCGTCGATAAGGCAGCCTGGCACGACAAGCCGACGTTCTATGTGATCAGCACGAAGGACAAGGTCATCGCACCCGAGGTCCAGAAGATCTTCGCCAACAGGATGAAGGCCCAGACGACGGAGGTCGCCGGCAGCCATGCTTCCCTGGTCGTCCACGCGAAGGAAGTCGCCGCGGTGATTGAAAAGGCCGCACTCGTGAAGTGACGATACCGCTCCCGGGACTTTCGTGCCGGGAGCACCACCGGTGCTCGGCGGGCTACGGAATGCCTTGGGCCGCGAGCGGCTCAAACCTGGCCAGAACCGCACCAGCTACTCCCACTCGATTATTTTATGCCAAGCATCCGGAGGATGACATGACTGAACTCGACACCGCGAGCCAGAACGCCGCCACACTGGAAACGGCGCCCACCCGCTACATCGAAGGCGGCGGAATCCGTTTCGCCTATCGCCGCCTCGGCCCATCGACCGGAACGGCGTTGATTCTCCTGCAGCATTTCTCGGGTAACATCGATGCATGGGACCCCGCCGTCGTGAATGCCCTGGCCACCGATCGACCGGTCATCGTTTTCGACAACGCCGGGGTCGGCCGCTCGACAGGCCAAACGCCCGACAATATCGCGGCGATGGCCCGGGACGCGGTCGCCTTTATCAAGCTGCTCGGTCTCTCCCAAGTCGATCTGCTGGGCTTTTCCCTCGGCGGCTTCATCGCCCAGCAGATCGCAGCCGAGCACGCGACGCTGGTCCGCAAGCTCATCCTCGTCGGCACCGCTCCGAAAGGCGGAGAGGAACACCTGTTGGCGGTTCTGCAGGACGCGTTTTCCCAAACCGAGGCGCCGGACGTTCGCCTGCCGCTGTTCTTCACGAAGTCGTCCGCCAGCCAGTCGGCCGGCCGAGCGTTTCTGAAGCGGGCGAAGGTGCGTAAGGAAGATCGGGATACCGATAACGGCAGCACGGTGACGGATCCACAGGCCAAGGCGCTTATTACCTGGTGCGCCACACCAGATCCCGAGCACGCTCTTCTGCGCGCCATCCATCAGCCCGCCCTTGTGGTCAGCGGCAGCCACGACACCATGCTGCCGGCGGACAACGCCTACGCAATGTTCAAGGCTCTAAGCAACGCCCAGCTGGTCCTCTATCCCGATTCCGGCCACGGCGCCCTGTTTCAGTACCCTGAATTGTTCGTCAGCCACGTCCGGACGTTCCTGGAAGCGTAATCGGCGGAGGCATAGTCCGGCGCGCTCGGTCGCACCTTTATTCATGAGAGCTGTTGCGGAGAAAGAAATGACAATCGCAAAGGTCGAGGTTGAGCGTTTCAGCCTGACGTGTTCCAAACCATTCGACGCCGTTGTGGCCGCGCTCAAGTCGGCGGTCGGGCAACCTGACATGGTCGAGTTTTTCAAGGCGACGAGGGCTGCAAATTCCTTTCCGGAATTGGAGCGCGTTGTACAAAGCGGCCTCGGCCGCACAGGTCTCATGCTCTTCGCGGAATTCGACCTGGGCGCCATTCTGCGCCGGGAAACTGGATTCGACTCTCCAAGAAGCATGCGATTCCTGGTGGGCAATCCACTCATCATGAAAGAAATGGTCAGGCACGTTCCCGATGCTGGATCTTACGCGCCAGTCACAGTCCTTGTTGATGAACGTTCCGATGGCGTGCATGTCTCCTACGACAAAATGGAGAGTTGTCTGCTCCCTTATGGCAGTTTGGAGGCTCTTGCCGTCGCCCGCGATCTTGATGTGAAAATCACAACCTTGTTACGCGAATGCGCGCACTAAGCTCGTGATGACGCTTCAGGCGGCAGGTTACTCCCCACCGCGTTTGGCCATGACATGGCATCGGCGCTGCTGCCGTTGGGGCTTGGCCCGCCCGGCACGGCGCTGGAGGTTTCAATTCTCGGCGAGCGGCGCCCGGCAAGGGTGACGCCGATCGCCGGCTCTCCCTCGTGCGCCAGCCCTTTGCCGCCGAAAGCGATGCGCTGTAGGTGCCTTGAACGACCACGGCTTGGCAAAAACCGAGCCTATCCCGTCCACCCAAGGCCGGCCGAGATGCAATTGATCGATACGAGCAGAGCGTCAGTGGCTCGCTTTTGATCTACTGTCCCGGTGTTTGTCCGAACTTCACGCAACAGATCGACCTGCAGCCGGTGAATATCATCCATCTGTCGCCGCAGATTGTCGAAGCGCCGCTTGAACATTGGAAAGCGCGCGGAGAGATCGCCTCCCGTGAGGTCACCAATCAGGCGCCGCGTCAGCTCGTATTCGGCGGCGATGCGGGCGTAGATCCGTCGAGCCGCATCGCTGTCGGACACCAGGCGGGCGTAGAGCTGAGCGATCTCCATGTCGGACTGGTAAAGCGTCTTTTCGGCCTCGTCGACGATCAGGCGGAAGAAGCGCGAGTGCTCGAACATGCGCGCCAAAAGCTCGCGCCCGGCCTCGCCGCGCACCGTGACGAAAGCGCTGAGCGCGCTGCCGATGCCATACCAGCCGGTCAGCAGATGACGGTTCTGGCTCCAGGCGAACACCCATGGAATGGCGCGCAGGTCGGCAATACCGCTGGCGCCGAAACGGCGCTCCGGCCGTGAGCCCATTTTCAGGAGCGCCAGTTCCGCGACCGGGCTCGCCTGGTTGAAATAATCGAGGAAGCCAGGCTCAGCCATCAGCCCGGCATAGGATGCCTGCGACATGCCTGCCAGCGCTTCCAGCGCTTCATTGAACTCCGGCGCTTCCTTCGGCTCGACATCACCGGGCGATCCGACACTGTGGGCCAGCACGCCGGCGGCGAGAATCTCGAGCTGGTTGAGGCCGGTGCCGCGATTGGCGAATTTCGACGATACGACCTCGCCCTGCTCGGTCACCCGCATGATTCCAGCGACAGTGCCTTCGGGCTGCGCCGCGATCGCCCGGCCGGTCGGTGCGCCGCCACGGCTGACAGAGCCGCCGCGACCGTGGAAGAAACTGATCCTGACCTTGTGCTTGTGCCCGACGGCAGCGAGGCGCTTTTGCGCTTTTGCCAGTTCCCAATTGGACGCGAGGAAACCGCCGTCCTTGTTGGAATCTGAATAGCCAAGCATGATTTCCTGGCGCGCGCCGAAATCTCGCACCGTCCGTCTCACCAGCGAAACGCCGAGCAAATCATTCAGGATGCCAGGGGCGGCCTGTAGATCAGCGATGGTCTCGAACAATGGCACGATCCGCAGCCTGATTGTGCCGCCACCGGGCGAGGTTGAAAGTCCGCAATATTGCGCCAGCAGATAGACCGCGAGAAGATCGTCGGCCGAGCGGGTCATGCTGAGGACGAAAGAGCCGACGGCGTCGGCATCCAAGCCGGACGTATGGTCGCGGATGACAGAGAATGTCGAAAGCAGTTCACCTGCTTCAGGCGAGAGCCGGCCTGCGTCGATCTCCAGCTGCTCGCCCTGGCTGATGGCCGCGCGAATGCGCGCCGACCATTGCGGCGTGCCGGCTGCGACCGGATCGGTGGGATTTGTCAGCGCAAACAACTCGGCCAGCACCCGGTTGACCACCGTGGAGTTCTGCCGGATGTCGAGCGAGACCGTACGGAAGCCGAAGCTTCCGACTTGCCAGAGCAGAGGCTGGACGAAACGCTTGGCTACCGCGCGGCCTCCAATCGCTTCGAGAACACAAGACAGGCCGTTCAGATCAGCACGAAGCGCCTCTGCCGAGTGGTACGCCGCCATACCGCCATTTCGCGTGGCCTCCAGCCGGGCAAGCAAGGCCGAAGCGAACTGGCGAAGCGGTTCGTCAGGGTTGCGCGCGGCGATCAGGTGCGCCTGTCCGCTTTTATCGAGCGCGGTTTGCAGCACCGGTTTGAAGCTGGTCGGCAGAGCGACGACATTCGAGCTGGCGCTGAGCACCGTCACCAGCCGCTGCACCTGCGTCAGATACCAACCCATGGCGGTATCGCGGTATTCGGTCACGGCATGGGCTGTGACCGCGGCCGTCACATTGGGATTGCCATCGCGATCGCCGCCGATCCACGAGGCATAGCGCATGAAGGAGGGAATTCTGATCGGCTCTCCCGGATAGTGACGCTCGAAGGCGCCTTGAAGCTTGCCATAGAGCTGCGGCGTTGCCTCGACGATGACTTCGCGAAAGAAATGCAGCCCCCAGGCGATTTCGCGTTCGACAGTCGGGCGCTCAAGTCGCAACTCGCCCGTCATCCACAGAAGCTCGATCTCGCTTTCCAGATCGGCGATCAACAGGTCGCGTTCGCGCGGCGCCCAGCGCGGCTGATCGAGCTCGGTCAGCTTGCGATAGATACGGCGGTGGATCTCCAGCACCGTGACGCGTTTGGCCTCGGTCGGGTGCGCGGTCATGGTCGGGCCGACGCAAAGCTCATTGAGCGTCGCCTGGACTTCCTGCGCTGAGTGGCCATTGGCTGCCATCTGCGCGACAACGCTGGCAAAGGAGCCCGGCACTTCGTCGAAGCCCGCGCCTTGTTCGAGTTCGCGACGCGCCCGCATGGCAAGCAACTCGTCCGCAATCGCCAGCAACTGGAACCATACGCCGCTCGCCTGAAGTGCCGGGATGCGCTGCTCCGGGGCGAGGGAGACAAGCGACCTGCGTCCGGTCAGAACGGCGGCGATCTCGGGCTCACGCGCGCTTGCGACCTGCAGCAGCAGGCGCAACAAAAGGCTGCGCTCGTCCTCACGAAAGTTGATGCGTCGGCTCTGTTCCAAACTGCTTTCCTGATCTGTCCGCATCGATTGCTGCTATAGCCGCGCCCTGTTTCGAGGGCAGCGCCGGCTGCCGGGCGACCCAATCGGGGACCGGGTGACCCTCGAAGAAGGCGGTCGGGCAACAGCACGACGTCCTCCAGCGGCTGCGGTGCCGCTGGGACAGACTTCACGTCTTGCGCCATGCGGCCTTCGCCCGATCGGCCATCACGCCGCCTTCTTCATCCGCGCCAGTGTATCGGCAACGACCTCGCCGAAGGAGGAAGGCGTCGGCACGATGACGACACCGGCCTCTTTCAGGATTTCGACCTTTTCCTGCGCCGACTCGCCGAAGGCCGAGATGATGGCGCCGGCATGGCCCATGCGGCGGCCTTTCGGGGCGGAGAGGCCGGCAATGTAGGCGATCAGCGGCTTGCGCATGTTGTCGCGCGCCCAGATCGCGGCTTCGGCTTCCTGCGGCCCGCCGATCTCGCCGATCATCACCACGGCGTCGGTCTCGTCGTCCTGCTCGAACAGCTTCAGCATGTCCTTGAAGGAGGAGCCGTTGATCGGGTCGCCGCCGATGCCGACACTGGTCGACACGCCGATGCCGAGCGCCTTCATCTGCGAGGCGGCCTCGTAGCCGAGCGTGCCGGAGCGGCCGACGATGCCGACCCGGCCAGGCAGGTAGATGCTGCCCGGCATGATGCCCATCAGCGCCTGTCCCGGCGTGATGACGCCGGCGCAGTTCGGGCCGATCAGCCGCATGCGGTCCTCGTAGCGGTAGCGCAGCATGTAGCGTTTGACCTGCATCATGTCCTGCGAGGGGATGCCGTCGGTGATGCAGACGCAGAGTTTTATGCCGGCATCCGCCGCTTCCATGATCGAGTCGGCGGCGAAGGGCGGCGGCACGAAGACGATGCTCGCCTCGGCGCGGGTCTCGCGCACCGCGCCCTTGACCGTGTTGAAGACGGGCAGGCCGAGATGCTTCTGGCCGCCCTTGCCGGGTGTGACGCCGCCGACCAGCTTGGTGCCGTAGCGTTTCATGTCCTCGGCGTGAAAGCTGCCGATCTTGCCGGTGAAACCCTGGACGATGACCCGGGTGCTGCGGTTGAGCAGAATTGCCATTTTTTCGACCTCCCTCAGGCTGCTTTTTTCTTCTTGGCGGCCGCGCGCCAGGCGGCGACGGCCTTTTCGGCGGCTTCGGCCAGCGTGTCGGCAACGATCACCGCCTCGCCGGAATCAGCCAGAATGCGGCGGCCTTCCTCGGCCTTGGTGCCGGAGAGCCGCACCACCAGCGGTACGTTGACGCCGACTTCGCGTATCGCCTTGATCACGCCTTCGGCGACCCAGTCGCAGCGGTTGATGCCGGCAAAGATGTTGACCAGGATGGTCTCGACATTCTTGTCGCCGAGCACGGCGCGGAAGAATTTCGCCACCCGCTCGGGTGAGGCGCCGCCGCCAATGTCGAGGAAGTTGGCCGGTTCGCCGCCGGCGATCTTGATCATGTCCATGGTCGCCATGGCGAGGCCTGCGCCATTGATGATGCAGCCAATATTGCCGTCGAGACCGACATAGGAGAGGCCGCGATCGCTGGCGAAGGTTTCGCGCGGGTCTTCCTGGCTCTTGTCGCGCAGCTCGGAGATTTCCGGCCGGCGAAACAGCGCGTTCTCGTCGAACGACATTTTTGCGTCGAGCGCGATCAGATTGCCGTCGCGCGTCACCACCAGCGGATTGATCTCCAGCATCGAGGCGTCGTAGTCGCGGAACACCTGGTAGCAGCTGAAGATGGTTTCGGTCGCCTTGCCGATCAGATTGTGGTCGAGGCCGAGCCCGAAGGCGATCTCGCGCGCCTGAAAGCGCTGCATGCCGACGCCGGGATCGACCGATGTGCGCAGGATGGAATTGGGTTCTTTCTCGACAATGTCCTCGATCTCCATGCCGCCGGCAGCCGAGGCGACGATCATGACGCGCTCTTCCTTGCGGTCGAGCACGAAGCCGACATAGAGCTCCTGGGCGATGTCGACCGCTTCCTCGAGATAGAGGCGCGAAATCAGCTTGCCGCGCGGGCCGGTCTGCTGGGTCACCAGCTTGCGGCCGAGCATGGCTTCGGCGGCGTTGGAGATTTCCTCGTCATTGGCGCACAGCTTGATGCCGCCGGCCTTGCCGCGGGCGCCGGAGTGCACCTGCGCCTTCAAGACCCATTTGCTGCCGCCGATCTCGCGCGCCCTGTAGGTGGCCTGCTCGGGGCTGTAGGCCAGCCCGCCGCGCGGCACATGTACGCCGTGGCGGGCGAGCAGTTCCTTGGCCTGATATTCGTGGATGTCCATTGTCGTCCTCCCGTAACTTTCAATGCGTCGCGATGCGGATCTGGCCGGCGCGTTCGATGGCCTCGTTGACCACCAGAACGTTGCGCGCCATGCGTTCCGACGCGGCGTCGATCATCTTGCCGTCGAGTGCGGCCGCTCCCTTGCCCTGCGCCTCGGCCTCCTTCAGCACTTCGAGAATGCGCCTGGCGCGCGTGACCTCTTTTTCCGGCGGCGAGAAGACGTCGTTGGCAAGCGCGATCTGCGAAGGGTGGATCGCCCATTTGCCTTCGATGCCGAGGGCGCGGCGCGCCTGGCGCCGGCGATATAGCCCTCCGGATCAGAGAAATCGCCGAACGGCCCGTCAATGGCGCGCAGGCCGTAGGCGCGGCAGGCAACCGTCATCCGCGACAGCGCGAAATGCCACTGGTCGCCGGGATAGTCGGGGTTGAGGCCGCCAATATTGACGGTGCGCGCCTTGCAGCTCGCCGCATAGTCGGCGACGCCGAAATGCATGGCTTCCAGCCGGCCGGGCGTCGCGGCAATCGCCTCGACATTGGCCATGCCGAGCGCGGTCTCGATCAGCGCTTCGAGGCCGACACGGGTCTTGTAACCCTTGGCCATCTCGATCTGGTTGACCATGGCTTCGACCATGTAGAGATCCGCCGGCACGCCGACCTTCGGCACCAAAATGGTGTCGAGCCGGTCGCCGGCCTGTTCCATGACGTCGACCACGTCGCGGTACATGTAGTGGGTGTCGAGCCCGTTGATGCGCACCGAGACGGTCTTGCCCTTGGCGCGCCAGTCGATGTCGTTCAGCGCCTGGATGATGTTCTTGCGGGCGCGTTCCTTGTCGGGCGGGGCGACCGCGTCTTCGATGTCGAGGAAGACGAAGTCGGCGGCGCTGTTGGCCGCCTTGTCGATCATCTCCGGGCTGGAGCCCGGAACCGCCAGCTCGCTGCGTTGCAGGCGGAGTTTCTTGAGGTGGTTGATGGTGTGGCTCATCGTCGGCTCCCTCAGGCGGCTTCGGCGACCGGCACGGCGGCCGAGGCGCGGAAATGCTGGATGGCGGCGCCGACGCCGGAGCCCGGTGCCAGCCTGACGCCGCAATCGAGCAGCGCCATTTCGGCCGCCGACAGCGAAGCGAGCACCATCACTTCGTTCAGCCAGCCGAGATGGCCGATGCGGAAGACCTTGCCCATCACCTTGTTGAGGCCGCCGCCGAGCGAGGTCTGGTAGGTGCGGTAGGCGCGCTTGACGACGTCGCCGCTGTCGATGCCTTCCGGCACCAGAATGGCGCTGACCGTGTCGGAATGCCATTTCGGCGCCTTGGCGCAGAGTTTCAGGCCCCAGGCGTCGACCGCCTTGCGCACGCCTTCGGCCAGGCGATGATGGCGGGCGAAGATGTTGTCCAAGCCTTCCTCGGCAATCAGGTCAAGCGAGGCGCGCAGGCCGCGCAGCAGCTGCGTCGCCGGCGTGTAGGGGAAATAGCCGGCATCGTTGGCGCGGATCATGTCCTCGAAGGAGAAGAAACAGCGCCTGTGGGTGGCGGTCCGTGAAGCGACAAGCGCCTTCTTGCTGACCGAGAGGAAGCCGAGGCCGGCGGGCAGCATGAAACCTTTCTGCGAGCCGCTGACGGCGCAGTCGACGCCCCATTCTTCCTGGCGGAAATCGATCGAGCCGATCGACGACACGCCGTCGACGAAGAGCAGGGCAGGGTGGTTTGCATCATCGAGCGCGGCGCGGCAGCCGGCAACGTCGCTGGTCACACCGGTCGCCGTCTCGTTCTGCGTGCAGAAGACGGCCTTGATGCGATGCGTCTTGTCCGCCTTCAGCCGTTCGGCATAGAGCTCGAGCGGCACGCCGGTGCCCCATTCGCAATCGATGACGTCGACCTCGAAGCCGAGGCGCTCGGCCATGTCGACCCACAGATGCGAGAACTGGCCGAAGCGCGACATCAGCACGCGATCGCCTGGGCTGAGCACATTGGTCATCGCCGCTTCCCAGGCGCCGGTGCCGGAGGAGGGGTAAATGAAGACGCGGCCTGTCTCGTTCTTGAAAACCGCCTTGATGTCCTCGAACAGCGGCAAAGTGAGATCGGGGAAGGACGCGGCGCGCATGTCCTCCATCGGCAGGTTCATCGCCTGCCGGACCTGTTCGGGGATGTTGGTCGGTCCGGGAATGAAAAGATGGGTGAAACCGGCCATGATGCGAACTCCTCCTGATCCAGCAAAGCGGTGGGGGGAGTTTCGTTTCGACGGCTAAAGCCAACAACACCTTGGCGGGTAAGATCTCGCCGCGCGCGGGTGGGGCGAGCCTACCCGGTTGGCCTACCCGAACGGCTGCTTCTGGGTACGCCTCTCTCGCGCGTAGAGCGCGACGGCCATCGCCCGGTTGCGGACGTCGAGCTTGTCGTAGAGATTCTTGAGGTGGTACTTCACCGTATTCTCGGAAATGCCGGTCCGCGTGGCGATCTGCAGATTTGTCCAGCCGTCGGAAAGCACCGCCAGCAGCTCGCGCTCACGCACCGTGAGCTGCGCGAGCGGCGTGTCGTTGACCTTGTTGATGTCGATATAGGGGATGCAGATGCGGCCATGCGCGACGGCCAGGATCGTGTCGAAGATGATGGCCGGATCGTCGAACTGGAAACAGTAACCCTGGGCGCCGAGCCGCACGCATTGTTTCAGGATGCCGATGTCGTGGTCGTTGGAAAAGACGGTGATGCGCACATCGAGCTTGCGGCTCTGTACCTCGGCCAGCACATCGGCGCCGTCCATGTCGGCGAGCTTCCAGCCGACGATGGCGACGTCAAACCCGCCCTTGATAGCCAGATCGAGGAATTGCTTGCCGCTTTGCACGGTGCTCAACAAGTCGAAGCGGCCGTCGCATTCGAGCATTTCGCGCAGCGCCGATATGACGAACGGATTGCGCTCGGCGACGACAATGCGCATGCGCCGGTCGCCAATTGCCTTGCTCGTTTTCCCGGGCTTGCTGTTCAAGGGCCGTTTTTGTCCTGGGCTGGTTGTGCCGCAACTCCGAGGCCAGGTTTCAGGCCTGGTCCCGTATCATGACAATTCTGCCCCAACCGCGCTGGGGTGCTCTTTCCCCCAGCGACATCGGCTGTCGCGCCATCTGAAGCCGGGATTGGCTGGTTTTTGATGGGAGAGGCATTGCCGGGTCAGGCATCCGTGATGCGCTCACCGGGGTGGCGTGGAGCAAGCGTTTCGTTTGATATTCCGTGCCTTAGAGCGATAAGTTCTCAAATCGAATCGCGCCTGCATGCGAGATGCATCGGATTTCCGCGAAACCGATTTCCGCTTTAAGGTCCGATGCTCTAGACCTGAGACATAATTTTTCCGGGATGGCGGGAGGCGCTGGTGGAGGACAAGCAGACGATCTCCGCCAAGGCGGCTGACGACGCCCACGCCGACATCTATGGCGAGGACGGTGCGGTCCTTTCGTCCTTCCTTGCCCAAATCGGGGCTGCGATCGCCGACCGCGATACGTTGGCCCTCAAGCATGAAGTCGACCATCTGCACCAGTCGGAACTTGGCGACCTGATCGAGGCGCTGCATCCCGAACAGCGGCGGGCCCTGGTCGAGCTGCTGGGCGCCGATTTCGACTTTTCCGCGCTGACCGAGGTCGACGAGGCGATCCGCATGGAGATCGTCGACAATCTGCCCAATGCGCAGATCGCGCAGGCGGTGCAGGCACTCGATTCCGACGATGCGGTCTACATTCTCGAAGACCTCGAAAAGGAAGACCAGGACGAGATCCTGTCGCAACTGCCGTTCACAGAACGGATCAGGCTGCGCCGCTCGCTCGACTATCCGGAAGAGACCGCAGGGCGGCGCATGCAGACCGAGTTCGTCGCGGTGCCGCCGTTCTGGACCATCGGCCAGACCATCGACTATATGCGCGAGGACAGGAACCTGCCCGAGCGTTTCAGCCAGATCTTCGTCATCGACCCGACCTTCAAACTGCTCGGCGCCATCGATCTCGACCAGATCCTGCGCACCAAGCGCACGGTCAAGGTCGGAGAGATCATGCACGAGACGCGGCACGCCATTCCGGCGACGATGGACCAGGAAGAAGCGGCGCGCGAATTCGAACAGTACGACCTCTTGTCGGCCGCCGTCGTCGACGAGAACGAGCACCTGGTCGGCGTGCTGACCATCGACGATGTCGTCGACGTCATCCAGCAGGAGGCCGAGGAAGATCTGCTGCGCATGGGCGGCGTCGGCGACGAAGAGCTTTCCGACAGCATTTTTTCGACCTCGCGCTCGCGCGTTCCCTGGCTGCTGATCAATCTGTTGACGGCATTCCTGGCGGCGTCGGTGATCAGCCTGTTCGACCGCACGATCGAGCACATCGTGGCGCTTGCGGTGCTGATGCCGATCGTCGCCGGCATGGGCGGCAATGCCGGTTCGCAGACCATGACCGTTACCGTGCGGGCGCTGGCGACCAAGGATATCGACATCTACAATGCCGGCCGCATCATCCGTCGCGAGATGGGCGTCGGCTTCATCAACGGCGTCGTCTTCGCCATCCTGATCGGCATTGTCGCGGCGGCCTGGTTCCACGATCCCAATCTGGGCGGCATCATAGCGGCGGCGATGATCATCAACATGTTCGTCGCCGCCTTGGCCGGCATCCTTATCCCGCTGCTGCTCGACCGGTTCAAGATCGATCCGGCGGTGGCGTCGGCGGTGTTCGTCACCACGGTCACCGACGTTGTCGGCTTCTTCGCCTTCCTCGGCCTTGCCACCTGGTGGTTCGGCGTCGCGTGAAGGCATAGGCCGCTCTGGGGCACGGAAACTTGTGGTCCGCCGGGCAGGCGGACGATATATGCTTCTGCCTCCGCCAAAATACTGCCCAAGATGGACGGTGTGGCCGGCGGTCCGTGAAATGCCGGATAAATGCACCCACCGTATTTGAATTGAATGATCTGCGTGTCGATTGGCAACAAGGAGGCGCGATGATGGGTGCGGTATCCTTCCGACTTATGACTGCACTGATCTTCGGGATGTTCGCTGTCTGCCCGGCGGCGGCGGATTCCGCCTATTCACAAGCTGATATTTTGCAAGGGCTTAAGTCGGTCGCACTGTTCAATGCGGACTACATGGTGTTGCTGCGCCAGCAGGAACTCGCCTGCGTCAAGGCTTCCACGGCCAACGATGCGAACTGGGCGCGCGAACGTCAGACGTTTGTTTCCGAGGCGCTGCGCAGCGGCTTCGATCGCGCGACGGTCGAAGCGATCGACGCGCGCCTCGCCGGTGGCGATACTTTAAAAGCCGGCCAGACATGCCCCAGCGCGAGAACGCCACGGCCTTGGACCGACTTTGCCCGGACCGTGTTCACGGACGCGTCAAACGGACTGGCTCTTACGGCGTATACGTTTCCGTTAAAACCGCGGACGCTAGATCAACTGGACCAGATCAAAGCACTTGTTCGCGAAAAAGAGCCGATGCGCATAAGGACGGAGCGATGCTTTCAGGCGATCGCACCCGCGATGTTTGCCCTATCTTGGACAAACGGGATCGCCGAGAACATCACTGTGCTGAAGATGATGGCGGACGCCGGCTTTCCGACTTCCGAAATCGCAGACGTTGCTGAAATCCTGGATTTGAAGACGTTCCTGGTCGTTCTGACCAAAGCCGAGGCGGCAAGTATGGTTGACAGTTGCAAGGCCGACACCGGCTGGCAAGAGGATTATACCGTGCGGTTTGACCTGCGGCCACTGGAGCACGGCGTTGCGAAAATTCTCTATGAAGTCCCACAATAACGTCTTCTCATGCCGCGGCGGCAGGACCAGTGAGTCCATCCTCCAGGCGGATGTTTCCGACTTAGCCTCACGCACGTTAAGCCGATGCGATTGCCTTGGGGTGTGGGCCCTGCTCAATTGACTTTTACGTAAATGCCGTGCGAGGCTCGCGCGGGGGCCATGTCGATTCCGGCGGGCAAGGGTTTGGTTCGGGACAGAAGGCGACGCCGCGTGGTGTTGCCCAGGCTTCCGGCATGGAGCGACAATGCGGGAATATTATTCGATCACCGAACTGACCCGCGAATTCGACGTGTCGACGCGGACGCTGCGCTTCTATGAGGATGAGGGGCTGGTGCAACCGGTGCGGCGTGGCCGCACGCGGCTGTTTCGCCCGTCCGACCGCCATCTCATCCGGCAAATCATGCGCGGCAAAAGGCTCGGCTTCTCGATCAACGAAATCCGCGAAATCATCCAGATGTACAAGGAGCCGCCGGGCGAGGTCGGTCAACTCAAGCTGATGATCAAGCGCATCGAGGAAAAGCGCGAGGATCTCCGGCAAAAGCGCCGCGACCTCGAGGAGACGCTCGCCGAACTCGACCAGGCCGAGGAATCCTGCGTCGAGCGGCTGGTGGAGCTCGGCGTCAACACGTAACGCTGTTCAAATCCAGCGGCGCACGCGTTTGGCGTAGTCGCGGTATTTCTTGCCGAACTTCGCCGCCAGCACCTTTTCCTCGCCCTCGATGGCGACCTTCTGCGTGACGAAGGCGGCGATGAACGCCAGCGGCAGGAACCAGACGATCCCCGAGACAAAGGCGACGCCGATCAACAGCAGCGTGTTGGCGAGATACATCGGGTTGCGGGTGATGCCGAAAGGACCTGTGGTGACGAGGTGATCCGGCACTGCGTTGGGGTTAAGCGTTGTCCTGGCCCTGATCATGGTACGGATGGCAGTGAACCAGAGTGCCGCGACGCCGAACAGTGCCACCCAGCCGGCGGCGAACAGGAGGTCGCCGAGAAGGTCGCCGATCCAGGGCAGGGGATAGAAAAGACCGAGGGCGACGCTGATGGCGATGGCGGTGATATAGATCACCGGCGGCCACGGTATCACCCCGGGCTTCGGCTGGGGTTCGGTCATTGAGTTCCTCCCTCGTCCATCTTGTCCTCGGTCTGGGCCGTGCAGCTGGCGGCCAGATCGCCCAGATGCGCCCGGAATTCCGCACTCTGGTCGTTGTTCTCAAGCCGATCAAGCGTGGCCTCGCCCTCGATCGTCGTCAGTATGCAACTGCAATAGCTGGTGCAGAAGGTTGCGTTGCGCGTCTGCTCGCATGAGCGCTGGCAGGTTTTCAGGAAATTGACTTGCGGGGTTTCGACCTGGGCGGGCATGACTTGCGAAAACAGCCAGACGCAGCCGATCAGCAACGGCTGGTGGATCAGGTAGAAGGCGAGGCTGTGGCGGCCGATGAAGAGCAGCGGATTGGCCCAGCGGCCGGGCGCAAGGCTCGCCAGACGCGCTCGCAGGCCGGAGGCGGAAGTGAGTTTCGCCACGCCGATGCCGATAAGCACCGCGCCGAACCATGGAAACAGCGGCACATAGTCGTTGGATCGTGGATTGGTCGCCGATAGGCCGATCCACCATAGCCAGGGATGGTCCAGGGCCTCGAAGCGCAGATAGACGGGCGCAGCGATCACGAGCGCGGCAACGACAAGCGTCAGCAGGGCCGGCAGCCACAGGAAGGCGAGGCCGAGCAGGCTGGCGAGCGCGATCTCATGCAGGATGCCGAAGAAGATGAATCCGTCCGGCGTCGCGATGCGGGTGACCACCGAAATGGCGACCGCGGCACCGGCAACCATTGCAAAGCGCTTCCAAAAACCGTTCCAGCGGATTTGCTGGCCGTGAGCCAGGTACAGGCTGACGCCGACCAGGAACAGGAAAGTCGAGGCGATGCAGCGTGCGTAGATCTTCCACCAGCCAAAAGCGGTGAGGCCTGGATCGGTGTAGCCGAAGAATTCCAGATCCCAGGTGAAATGGTAGCTCGCCATGGCCAGCAGCGCGATGCCGCGCACAATGTCGATGGCGACGATGCGCTTTGATGGCTCCGGAACGGGTGCGGTCGGCGTATGGATGGTCATGGTCTCGCGATCTGATTCAGCCCCGCCTGAGGACTATCACGGTTGGACGGGACAGAAGAAGGCCGGGGCATCGGATCAAGCGCCGCTTTAGGCCAGAGCCGGGAAGCCTTTGACCGGTTTCGCTTTTCGCCGGTTACACGTCGGTTTCCTCTTAATCGTCCGGGAACGACCACGGCAGATTTGGCCGGTGATTCTGCTTTGGGGAAGCAATGTCCACCCATGTCCGCCATCCGATCTGGCTTCCGGCCCTCAAGGCCGCGGATGCGCGCACCTTCGCCTCGCTCTACGCGGTCGAATCCTTCGCCCGCGCCACGGTGTCGAGTGTCATCCCGATCCAGGCCTACGAGATTCTGCACAATGAGCAGATCGTCTCGATCCTCTACACCATCGTGGCGCTGCTCGGCCTGTCCGTGACCTTGTTCATGCCGATGCTGATCCGCCGCTTTGCCCGGCGCTGGGTCTACACGGCAGGCGCCTGCCTCCTTGCAATAGGCTCGCTGTTCTTCGTTACCCACACGCTGGCCGGGCAACTGGCCGGCATGCTGTGCCGTGTGATGGGCGCTAGTGCGCTCTCGATCACGCTCAACCTCTACATCATGGACCACATCCGCAAGACCGACTTCATGCAGGCCGAATCGCTGCGCATGGCGTGGTCGATGCTCGCCTGGACCGGCGGGCCGACGCTCGGCATCTTCCTCTACACGCGCTTCGGCATCTATGCCGCGCATGGTGCGGTGGCGGTGTTCGCGCTGGCGCTATTGGCGCTGTTCTGGACCTATCGGCTTGGCGACAACCCTTCGATCCGGCCCGGCAAGACACGGCCGGCCAATCCGCTCGCCAATATCGGCCGCTTCGTCGCGCAGCCCAGATTGAGGCTTGCCTGGCTGATCGCCTTCGGCCGCTCCTGTTTCTGGACGACGTTCTTCGTCTATGGGCCGCTGTTCATGGTGATCACCGGCGAGGGCAAGCTGGCCGGCGGTCTTCTGGTTTCGGCCGGCAACGCGCTGTTGTTCATGGCGATCTTCTGGGGCAAGGCCGGACAACGCTTTGGCGGCCGGCGCACCATGACATTTGCCTATTTCGCCATGTCGGCAATGCTTCTGGCGGCGGGTGCTGTCGGGGAGAGCGTGCCGCTGCTCACCGGCACTTTCCTGCTGTGTGGCGCCTTCTTCACCATCGCGCTCGATGCGCTGGGTTCGACCGCCTTCATGCGCTCGGTGCGCTCCTATGAGCGGGCGCAGATGGCGGCAGTCTACCGCACCTATCTCGACTTTTCCGAGCTGACGCCGCCGCTGGTCTATTCGGTGGTGCTGGCCTTCTTTGGACTGGGCTCGGTGTTCGTCACGCTCGGGCTGCTGGCGGCGGTTTGCGGGTTTGTCACGTGGCGCTACCTGCCGAAGTCCCTGTGAGGATCAGGCAGAAAGCGCCGCGTGCTGCTCGCGCACCCAGTTGTGGAAGCGGTGCAAGTCGTACTCTTCGGGCATCAGCACGCCGGCGGTGTGACGCATCGAACGCAGGCCCCTCTGGTTGACCTCGCAGATCGCCGCATCCTCTTCCAGCACCTGCGTGCCAAAGGCGACGATGTTGTCGATGTCGGTCGTGGCCAGGGCCTCGGGGGTAAACAGCCATTCGGCGACAAGTTCGGTTTGCTCCGGGCCGAGCGGCACAAGGCGCACGGTCCTGACATAGTCGACATGACCGACGATGAACATCGAGGGCAGGCTGGTGGCGTAGGTCTGGCCGGCGGCGCGTTCGGCTGGCGTCAGGCCTGAGAAGACCGGCCCATGCGTCTTGCCGTCGCGCGACCAGGTCTCGGCCCCGGCGCGCAGGCCGCCGGAAAATTCCGGCGCGTCATTGTCGGCATGGCGCGTCCATTCGGGGTCATCGTGCCGGCTCATCAGGCGCGGCCGTAGATCGGCACCAGCCGTGACAGGTCCTTGTGCACGCCCGGACAGTGCAGGCACTCGTTGAAGTTTTCCCAAAAAATCTTCCAGTTGCAGTGCATCACCTTGCGCAGCACATGGCCTGAGACCAGCGTTTCCAGCGGCCAGTTGCCGAGATTGCCGGAGGCCGGGTCGAAGGAGGCCTGCGCGGAGCCCGCCGCATCCTCCTGCAGATTGATGAAGACGAAACCACGCCACACCGAGAGCGCGACGCGGTAGAGCGGATGGTCGGCCTTGTCGAAACCATCAGGCAACGATTTCGACGGCACGCGCACGAGGTCGCCGCGCAGCGAATAGGACCAGGCGTGGTAGGGGCACGTGATCAGCCGCGCCTTCAGCCGGCCCTCGCTCTCCTGGCAAAGCTGCGAGCCGCGATGCCGGCAGGTGTTGTGGAAGGCGCGCAGCGCGCCGGTGTCGTCGCGCAGCACGATGATGTCCTGCGTGCCGATGCGGAATCGGCGGAAGGCAAGCGGCTGGGCGAGATCGGCCTCGCGGCAGACGAGCAGCCAGTTTTTGTACCAGATGGCATCGAGATCCCGCTGATAGGCTGCTTCATCCCAATAGGCCGATGAAGGCAGCGTCGGTTCGGCCTGGGTCAGGCCGTTGTAGGGGGCGCGCTCGCTGGCAATGGGCTGCATGGCTGGCTTCCAGTGAAGATGCCAGCCGACACCCGGCCAGGAGAATTGTCAATTGTCGCGCCTCGCGACGGCATGGCGCAATCGCGCTGTTTGCCGGCGGAATTTGGTTTGCCGCGTGTCGTGATTTTCCCTATAGTCATGCAGTCGTCGGTTCCGTTTTGGAGCCAAGAGGGAATGCGGTGCGGGCGAAATTCTTGCCCAATGCCGTGGCTGCCCCCGCAACTGTGTGCGGTAGTCCTCTCCATATGCCACTGAAGATTCGTCTTCGGGAAGGTGGAGAAGGGCGCTGATCCGCGAGCCAGGAGACCTGCCGACGACGGCAAAACTGACAGGCCCTCGGGTGGAGGGTGAAAGGACAAGATATGAATACCGCTTCCGTCTCCCTCGGCGCCTCCGTCTCCTCGCAGTCGCGCTTCATGCAGCTGGCGCTCGCCGCGCTGCTCGGCATTTTCGTGATGGGCTTTGTCGGCTTTTCGCATATCGATGCGGTCCACAATGCGGCTCACGACTATCGCCATTCGATGGCGTTTCCCTGCCACTGACCAGGATCTGACATCATGAACCTGTTTCGCAACGTCGTGTTCATCGCGGCGATCGCAGGGCTCGTGGCCGGCGTCATCCTCGCCTGCATGCAGGCCTATGCCACTGTGCCGCTGATCCTGAAGGCGGAAGTCTACGAACAGGCCGGCGGCGGCCATAAGCACGACCATGCCGCGGCCCCGGCCGCGGCGGATACCACTGCCATGAGTACGGCCGCCCCGGCGGGGAATGCCATGAGCACTGCGGCGCCGGCCCCGGCTGAAGTGACTGCTCCGGCGAAAGACGAGGGTTGGGCGCCGGCAGACGGTTTCGAGCGTTTCGCCTTCAGCGTGCTTGCCAATATCGTCACCGGCATCGGCTTCGCGCTGATCCTGGTCGCGGTTTCGGAATTCGCCGGCGGCATCGGCAATTGGCGCCAGGGCGTATTCTGGGGCCTGGCCGGCTTTGCCGTGTTCACGCTGGCGCCTGGTCTCGGCCTACCGCCGGAACTGCCGGCCATGCCGGCGGCCGATCTCTTGCCGCGCCAGATCTGGTGGTGGGCAACGGTGGCGGCAACCGCGGCTGGTCTCGGCCTGATCGCGTTCCGCAAGTCACTGCCGCTCGCCATCCTTGCCGTGGCGCTGATCGTTGCCCCGCACATCGTCGGCGCGCCACAGCCCGACAGCTTCGAGACGGCGATTCCGGAAGGGTTGCATCACCAGTTCGTGGTGGCGGTGACGGTGACCAACCTGGTGTTCTGGCTGGTGCTCGGCGCCGTCGTCGGCGTGGTGCGCGGACGCTTCACCGGCACCGCGACCAGCCTGCGCGACAGCTTTGCCTGATCGCAACAAGCTGACGTTCATCATCGGCGGCGCGCGCTCCGGCAAGAGCGCGCATGCCGAAACCCTGGCGACGGCGTTGCCGTCACCATGGGCCTATATCGCCACGGCTGAGGCCTACGACAGCGAAATGCGCGAGCGCATCGCGCTGCACCGCTCGCGGCGCGGCGAGGGCTGGATGACTATCGACGCACCGCTCGATCTCGCCGGCGCGCTCGAGGCCTTGCCCGACAACCAGCCGGTGCTGGTCGACTGCCTGACACTGTGGCTGACCAATCACATGCTGGCCGATCACGACGTTGGAGCCGAATGCCGGCGG
Source organism: Mesorhizobium huakuii (assembly GCF_014189455.1). Classification (NCBI taxonomy): domain Bacteria; kingdom Pseudomonadati; phylum Pseudomonadota; class Alphaproteobacteria; order Hyphomicrobiales; family Phyllobacteriaceae; genus Mesorhizobium; species Mesorhizobium huakuii. Next base: position 45,585 of record NZ_CP050296.1, on the reverse strand, counting down.
CTGGCGGATGTGCTGTCACGGCCACGCGGGCCCTGGTTCGTGGTGTCCAACGAAGTCGGGCAAGGCATCGTGCCGGACAATGCCTTGGCGCGCCGTTTTCGCGATGATGCCGGAAGGCTCAACCAGCAGGTCGCGGCGATTGCCGATACGGTGCTGCTGATGGTGGCGGGGCTGCCGCTCAAGGTGAAATGACATGACCGACATCGACAATAAGGACGAGGAGCGCCACCGCGCCAAGATGGCCAAGCGCAAGGCGGTGCAGGACGCCGAGGTGGCCAGCAAGACGGTCGAGAAGGGGCTGCTCATTGTCAACACCGGCCCGGGTAAGGGCAAGACCACGGCCGCCTTCGGCCTGGCGCTCAGAATGCTCGGCTATGGCAAGCGCGTCGGCGTCGTCCAGTTCATCAAGGGCAAGTGGCACACCGGCGAGAAGGATGCGTTTGCTGCCTTCGGCGACCGCGTCGTCTGGCATGCAATGGGCGAGGGTTTTACCTGGGAGACGCAGGATCTGAAGCGCGACATCGCGGCGGCCGAGGCTGCCTGGGCCAAGGCGCTGGAGTTGATCGCCGATCCGTCGATCAGCCTAGTCGTGCTCGACGAGCTCAACATCGCGCTGCGCTACGACTATCTCGATCTCGAAAAGGTGGTTGCGGCGCTGAAAGCGCGGCGCGAAGGCCTGCATGTCGTCGTCACCGGCCGCAACGCCAAGCCGGCGCTGGTCGAGGCCGCTGATCTGGTCACCGAGATGGGCGTGACCAAGCACCATTTTTCGGCGGGCGTGAAAGCGCAGCAGGGGATCGAGTTTTGAGATCTGTTGTCCCCTTTGTGGGTAAGCGTTCAAGTCAGGTCGCCAAACGCTCCCAGCGGGGCTCCCTTCCTTTCCCTCCGGAGGGGGAAGGTGGCGCTGCGAAGCAGCGACGGATTGGGGGAAGGCGGTTATCGAACGCGCGGTCTCAGACAGGCAAGCGCGACCCGGCGGGTGCGAAAACGCGACTGCCGAGCTGGTCGACCCCCACTCCGTCTCGGCTTCGCCGAGCCACCTCTCCCCCGATCGACGGGGGAGAGGAAAGGCGCGAACCTGTTGTAGCCCGGCTCCCATCCTCCCCTTCGAGAGCGAACTCACGAGGGGTGAGGTTAGGCCAGAATAACGACGACCGAGACCACCGCGAACAGCACGATAAGCAGATAATCGGCGACGTGGTAGAGTTTCAGTGCTTGCCTGATGTCGTCGCTATCGACGTCGCGGCGGCCGCCTTCGCCCATAAAGACATCGTCGACCACGATGCCGCCATAGCTGCGTGGCCCGGCAAGTGCCAGGCCAAGCGCGCCGGCCATGGCCGCTTCCGGCCAGCCGGCATTGGGCGAGCGGTGTTTTTTCGCATCGCGCCGCACCGCCTGCCATGAACTGCTGGCGTCGGCTCCCTTGACCAGGAAAGCCGCCAGCACGATCAGCAGCGCCGTCAGCCTTGATGCCGGCAGGTTGATCCAGTCGTCGAAGCGCGCCGCCGCCCAGCCGAAGGCCTCATGGCGCGGGGTGCGGTGGCCGATCATCGAATCGGCGGTGTTGGCGGCCTTGTAGGCAGCGCCGCCGGCCAATCCGCCGACACCGGTCCAGAAGGCAGGGGCGACGATGCCGTCGGAAAAATTCTCGGCCAAGCTTTCGATCGCCGCACGGCAGATGGCGGCCCTGTCGAGCGCTTCGGGATCGCGGCCGACGATTCTCGAGACGGCAACACGGCCCATGGCGAGGCCGGCGCTGTCGAGCGCATCGGCCACGGCCTCGACGTGCTCGTAGAGGCTCTTCTGCGACAGCAGCGATGTCGCCAGAAGGGCGGCGATGAAAAATCCCAGGGGAACGAACCAGAGCAGGACAAGCTGTACGCCGAGGCCGACCACCGCGGGCACCAGCACGATGACCAGCAGCGCCTGGACACCGCGTTGGCGACGCAGCGCGTCGGGATCAGTGGCGCGGTTGAGCCTGCGATCGAGAAAGGATATCAGCCTGCCGAACCACGTTACGGGATGGCCGATGGCGCGGAACAGCCAGTCCGGGTAACCCAGGACACGTTCGACGGCCAATGACAGGAAAGCGATCAGGACTGACATGAAGCTTCTTGAAGGAGCGGTGGACCATGGTGGAAGTCTTGGCCGGGCGAGGGCGCTTTTCCCCAACGCCGTGCTGCCTTTCGTCGACCTCTCGACCGGTATCAACCCGCACTCCTACCCGTTTTTCGACCTGCCCGCCACCTCGCTGTCGCGATTGCCGGAAGCCACGCGGATTCACGAGCTGACAGAAATCGCGGCTAGAACCTATGGCGCGCCGTCGCCAGCCAATGTCGTCGCGGCACCCGGCACGCAGATCCTGCTGCCGCGCGTGGCGTCGCTGGTCAGGCCCGGCAAGGCATTGGTGCTGGGGCCGACCTATGCCGAACATGCCCGTGCCGCGGCAATCGCCGGGCACGAGGTGGCCGAAGTCAGCGATTTTGTGGCACTGGCGCAGGCTGACCTTGCCATCATCGTCAATCCGAACAATCCCGATGGTCGCGTCATCGAGCACGACCGGCTGCTGGTTCTGGCCGCCGGATTGCGCGCCAGAGGCGGGCTGCTGGTCGTCGACGAAGCGTTCATGGATGTCGGCCCGCGTGAACACAGCCTTGCCGGTGATGTCGATCAAGGCGGCATCGTCGTGCTGCGCTCGTTCGGCAAGTTCTTTGGCCTGGCCGGCCTGCGGCTTGGCTTCGCGCTTTCCGATGCCGCAACCGTAGAATTGCTGGAAACGCAATTCGGCCCGTGGGCCGTCGCCGGCCCAACGCTGGAATATGGTATTCGCGCGCTTGCCGATATTGGCTGGCAGGACGCAATGCGGGCATCGCTTGCCGAGGCAGCCGCGCAGCTTGACGCATTGTTCGGCCGTTTCGACGTGCCTGTCGCGGGCGGCACCACGTTGTTCCGCTATGTCAGCCTGCCGGATGCGGCCGGCCTGTTTTCAGCGCTTGGCGAGCGCGGCGTCCTGCTTCGGCATTTCTCCGACCGACCGCATGTCCTGCGCGCCGGCCTGCCGGGGAGTGAGCTGGAATGGCAGCGGCTCGAATCGGCCCTTGCCGAATGGGCGACGCGGCGCGAGGATCGACAAAAAGGTTCAAAACCATGATCCATGTCTGCTCGCTAGCGAAGATAGAGGAAACGGTGGCCAGGACCGGTGCCGACCGCATGCTGTCGCTGCTCTCCGTCGGAACCGATGTGACGCGTCCGGCCTCGATATCGAGCGAAAACCATCTGCACCTGGTCATGCACGATATCGCGGTGGCGCAGGACGGCATGACCATGCCGGGCGAGGAGCATGTCCGCAACCTGCTCGATTTCGCCCGCCGCTGGGATCGGACAAAGCCTATGGTCGTGCATTGCTATGCCGGCATCAGCCGCTCGACCGCTTCGGCCTACATCATCGTCGCCGCACTCGCGCCAAAACGCGACGAGGCCGAACTGGCCCGGACATTGCGGGCGCTGTCGCCCTCGGCAACACCCAACCCTCGGCTCATTGCCGTGGCCGATGCGCTGCTTGAGCGCAATGGCCGCATGATCGAGGCGATCCAGTCGATCGGGCGCGGCGCCGACGCCTTCGAAGGCACGCCCTTCGAGCTTAAAATAGACGGTTAGTTACTTCAGCCAGTTGGCCAGCTTCGCCTTGCGCACATCCCTGAGCAGGCTGATGAAACCATCAGCCTGATGCTCTGCCGTCAGCCGGCCTTTTTCAGCCGTAGCGATGCTGGCGTCGCCGACCACGCCGTTCGGGTTGAGGTCGCTGGCGATCCAGGCAAAGGCGTGGGTGCCTGTGTGGCGCAGGAGCGCGAATTCCTTCTCGGCCCTCGCAACATTGGAAACGAAATTGTCGGCCTTGCCCATGTCGACGAGGTCCGGCCGGAAATGCAGCATCAAAGAGGTCTCGACATCGCCGCCATGGATGCCGTGGCGGTCCTCGAGCTCGGTATACATGCCGGCCGGTCGGCCAAAACGCTGCCAACTCGTCTTCACGGCCAGCATCTTTTCGCGCACCCGCAATTCGCGCGTGATGATGCCCATGATCTCTTCATTGCCGCCATGCGAATTGACGACGATGAGCTTACGCACGCCGGCGCGCGCGATGGACACGCCAAGTTCGGTCCAGGCCTCGACCAGCGTCGTTGCCGGCAAAGTGAGGGTGCCCGGCGCATGCAGATGCTCGTTCGACTTGCCGACCGCCTGGACCGGCAGGATGCGGATGTCGAGATCGTCGGGCAGGCGCGAAATGACCGTGTCGAGCATGCCGTTCATGATCGAGGTGTCGGTCGAAACAGGCAGATGCGGTCCATGCTGCTCGATCGCCGCCACCGGCAGAACGGCGATCGTCGCCTCCGGATCGATCGAGGCATATTCTGTGGTCCGGTAGTCGCCCCACCAGACGCGTCTTTTGGCTACAGTCATGTCATTTCTCTTCGATGTACGGCCAGACCTAGCGCGGTACAGGCTTCCTGTCGATCACCCGGCAGCGATGGCCTCGACTTCGACCTTGAACTCTGGTCGGGCAAAGCCGGAAACGATCATCAGCGTCGAGGCCGGCGCAGGGCTCGAAAACAGCCGGTCGCGGACATCCATATAGGGCCGCAGATGCGCGCGGTCGGTAACGTAGGCGTTGATGCGCACGATATCCCCGAGCCCCAATCCCGCCTCTGCAAGGATCGCCTCGATGTTGCGGAAGCAGAGCTCTGCCTGGGCGCCGGCGTCCTCGGGAATCTGGTCGTCCGCCGTGATCGCGACCTGGCCAGAGCACAGCACCAGCCGCTTGCCCGCCGGCACTTCGACGCCGTGGCTGTAGCGGGCAAAGGGCGGCTTGATCGACTTCGGGGTGAGGAATCTGAACATGGCAATCTCCTGGATACCGTCAGCCTAAGACGGCATTCACTACAGCTTCAAGACGGCCGTGCATGGCGCTGGCGCGATTGTGGACAGGCGTTCAAAAAATAGGCACGATGCCTCCGGTGCAGCACGACCTTTCCGGCTTTCGCAGATGGCTGTGGTGCAGGCGGGCGGTTCCCGGCGCGAGACGCCGGTGGCATGTGTCTTGCTTCTTGAATCTTTGGTGTCGAGCCTGGCGCGTGGCGCCGGAGCAAACAGAGGGTGGTTGTCGATGTACGCAAAACAGAAGATCTCGGTGGCGGTGGTGGCCTTGCTGGCGGCCAGCACGCTGGGGGCCGCGGCGAATGAAAAAGTCACCTTCGGCACCAACTGGCTGGCCGAACCGGAACATGGCGGCTACTACCAGGCCGTGGCGGACGGCACCTATGCCGCCTGCGGCCTCGACGTCACCATCATGCAGGGTGGCCCGCAGGTCAGCGGCCGGCCGATGCTTTTGGCCGGCAAGATTGATTTCTACATGGGCGGCAATCTGCTGTCGGCCTTCGATGCCGTCCAGCAAGGCATTCCGATGCGCGTGGTGGCCGCCGATTTCCAGAAGGACCCGCAGGTCATCATGTCCCATCCTGGCGAGGGGCTGGATAAGTGGGAGGATCTGAAGAACGCCGACCAGTACATTCTGGGTGATGAAGGCGTGCAGACCTTCTTCCAGTGGATGGTCACCGCGCTCGGCTTCGACGCTGCCAAGCGCGCGCCCTACACCTACAACACCGCTCCGTTCCTCGCGAACAAGAAGTCGATCCAGCAGGGCTATGTCACTTCGGAACCTTTCGCGGTCAAGAAGGAAGGCGGCTTCGTGCCGAACCAGTTCCTGCTCGCCGACTATGGCTGGGACACCTATTCGACGACGATCGAGGTGATGCAGGACACGATCGACAAGAAGCCGGAGGTCGTCCAGTGCTTCGTCGATGGCTCGGCCAAGGGCTGGTACAAATATCTCTACGGCGACAACAAGGCCGCCAACGACATGATCAAGAAAGACAATCCTGACATGACGGACGACCAGATCGCCTTCTCCATCGACCAGATGAAGAAGTTCGGCCTTGCCGATTCGGGCGACACGGAAAAGCTCGGCATCGGCGCCATGACCGACGCGCGGGTCAAGAGCTTCTACGACAAGATGGTCAAGGCCAAGGTCACGCCTGAAGGCATCGACATCACGAAGGCCTACACGCTGGCCTTCGTCAACAAGGGCGTCGGGCTCGACCTGAAGAAATAGGCCAGCCTGGGCATGATAGGGGAAAAAGTGGCGCGAGCGCCGGCATCGGACGTCGCTCCGACCTTGCTGGCGCTGCGCGGCGTCGGCAAGGTGTTTTCCAACGGCGTGACGGCGTTGAGCAATGTCGACCTGACGATCCGGGAAGGCGATTTCCTCAGCCTGCTCGGGCCGTCCGGCTGCGGCAAGTCGACGGCGCTGCGGCTGATTGCCGGCCTGTCGACGCCGACCTCCGGCGTGCTCGACTGGCGCGGCGGCGGCTCGCTCGACCGCGCCAATATCGGCTTCGTCTTCCAGGAGCCGACGCTGCTGCCTTGGGCCAGCGTCTTCGACAATGTCTGGCTGCCGCTCAGGCTGAAAGGCATTTCCCGCGCCAAGGCTGCGCCGGCGATCACTGAGATGCTGGCGCGGGTTCATCTGACCGGCTTCGAGGACGCCGTGCCGCGCGAATTGTCCGGCGGCATGAAGATGCGGGTGTCGATCGCGCGTGCCATGGTGACCAAGCCGCGCGTGCTGTTGATGGACGAGCCGTTCGCGGCACTGGACGAGATCACTCGCTTCAAGCTCAACAATGACCTGCTGGAGCTGTGGCAGGACGAACGCTTCACCGTCGTCTTCGTCACCCACAGCGTGTTTGAAAGCGTGTTTCTTTCGAACCGCGTCGTGGTCATGGCGGCGCGGCCGGGCAGGGTGTTCGACGAACTCGCCATCGAGGCCTCCTATCCGCGCGACGAGGTGTTTCGCACCTCGCCCGACTATGCAGCCCTTTGCCGTCAGGCTTCCGACGTGCTGGTCAATGCCATCAACTCAACCGCGGGCGCGCATCATGACGGCCATTGACGATAGGGTGCTCAAGCTCGACCCCGAGGAAGCACGGCGTGTGCGCCAGGAGCGGTTCGAGCGCATCGGCCGCTGGGTTCTGCCGCTGGCGATTATGATCCTGGCGATCTGCCTGTGGGACCGCATCTGTGTCTGGAACGAGATCCCGCAATACATCCTGCCGCGCCCGGGCGTGGTGCTGCAGACGCTCTACAACGATGCCGGCCTTTTGTTCTCCTCGCTGCTGGTCACCTTGCGCATCACCTTCCTCAGCCTGGCTTTGGCCGTCATCGGCGGCGTCGGCCTGTCGGTGCTGTTCGCGCAATCGAAATGGGTCGAGATGTCGTTCTTCCCGTTCGCCATCGTGCTGCAGGTGACGCCGATCGTGGCGATCTTTCCGCTGATCAACATCTATGTGAACAACCAGACCACCAAGCTTCTGCTCTGCGCCTGGATCGTCGCTTTCTTCCCGATCCTGTCCAACACCACGCTCGGCCTGAACTCCGTCGACCGCAATCTGCGCGACCTGTTCAAGCTCAACGGCGCGACGCGCTGGCAGCAGCTGCGCTATCTCCGCCTGCCGGCGGCGATGCCGTATTTCCTCGGCGGGTTGAAGATCGCCGGCGGCCTGTCGCTGATCGGCGCCGTGGTGGCCGAGTTCGTCGCCGGCACCACCGGCCAGTCGTCGGGGCTCGCCTCGCGCATCATCGAGGCCGGCTACCGGCTCAACGCGCCAAGGCTGTTCGCGGCGCTGTTCCTCATCTCGCTGACCGGCATCCTGATCTTCCTCGTGCTGTCGCTGATCTCGCATCTCATTCTGCGGCGCTGGCACGAGAGCGCACTGAAGCAGGAGCGGTAGGGCCTTGATACCGAACTCTGCTTCATACCGGCTCGCCAATGCCCGGCTTCATGCGTCGCTGACGCCAGGGCTCGTTGCGGCCTATGACGGGGATGGCTTTGCGCTGGCCGATCTTGCCGTCGCCGACGGCAAGATCTCCACTATCGCGGTAAGTGATCATGCCGCGATGCAACCCGGCGCCGTCGACCTTGCCGGCCGCATCGTGCTGCCCTGCTTCGTCGATTGTCACACGCATATCGACAAGGGCCATATCTGGCCGAGAAAACCGAATCCCGATGGCACCTTCATGGGCGCGCTCAACGCCGCCGGCGCCGACCGCGTCGCGCGCTGGAGCGCCGAGGACCTGGCCAAGCGCATGGATTTCTCGCTGCGCTCGGCCCACGCGCATGGCACCAGGGCGCTGCGCACCCATCTCGACAGCGTGGCGCCGCAAGAGGAAATCTCCTGGCCGGTGTTCGAAACGATGCGCGAGACCTGGCGCGGTCGCATCGAATTGCAGGGCGCCTGCCTGCTCGGCATCGAGGGCGTGCGCGACAGAAAATGGTTCGACAGGCTGGCGAAACGGGTGGCTGCCGCCAAGGGCGTGCTCGGCGTCGTCACCTATATGGTGCCGGACCTGGAAGAGCTGCTCGACCATGTCTTCGCGCAAGCGATCAAGCATGGCCTCGACCTCGATTTCCATGCCGACGAGACCGACGACATTGCTGCCATCTCGCTGAAGAAGATCGCCGAGGCGGCACTCTGGAATGGCTTCGAGGGCAAGATATTGGTCGGCCATTGCTGCTCGCTGGCGCGGCAACCCGACCTCGAGGTGCTGGACACACTCGACAAGGTGGCGAAGGCCGGGCTGGCGGTCGTGTCGCTGCCGATGTGCAATCTCTACCTGCAGGACCGGCGCGGGGACCAGACCACGCCACGCTGGCGCGGCGTGACGCTGCTGCATGAGATGAAGGCGAGGGGCATTCCGGTCGCCGTCGCGTCCGACAATACGCGTGATCCCTTCTATGCCTATGGCGATCTCGACATGCTGGAGGTCTATCGCATGGCGACGCGCATCCTGCATTTCGATCATCCGGTCGCCGATTGGCCGCAAGCGGTCACCGCGACGCCAGCCAAGGTGATGCGGCTCGATGGTTTCGGCACGCTTGCCGCCGGCGGCGATGCCGACTTCATTCTGTTCAAAGGTCGAAGCTGGACCGAATTGCTGTCGCGGCCCGAATCGGATCGCATCGTCGTGCGCGCCGGCCGCGCGATCGACCGGCAATTGCCCGACTATGCCGAACTCGACGGATTGATGGTGGAATGATGGACGTTTCGGCGCTCAAACGCGATCTCGACGGGATAAAGCTCGACGACAATCCGGCCATCGTCCAGCAGAAGAGCCGCGACTTCTACTGGTACAGCCCGGTGCTGAAACAGCAGCTCGACCATGTCACCGGCGATCTGATCGTGACGCCGAAGACCGAGGCCGAACTGATTCGCGTGCTGGCCGCCTGTCACCGGCATGGCGTGCCGGTGACGCCGCGCGGCAGCGGTACCGGCAATTACGGCCAGGCGATGCCGCTGTCGGGCGGCGTCGTGCTCAATCTGGCCGAGATGAACGAGATCAAGTCGATCGCGCCGGGGCGCGTGGTGACCGGGCCGGGCGCGGTGCTGGCCGATATCGACAAGGCAACACGCGCGCATTCCGGGCAGGAACTCAGGCTCTCGCCCTCGACCTACAACACCGCCTCGATCGGCGGCTTCATCGCCGGTGGTTCGGGCGGCGTCGGCTCGATCAATTTCGGCGGGTTGCGCGATTTCGGCAATGTGCTGCGCCTGCGCGTGGTGACGATGGAGGCCGAGCCGAAAGTGCTCGAACTCACCGGTGAGGATTTGCACAAGGTCACCCACGCCTATGGTACCAATGGCATCATCACCGAAGTCGAGATGCCGCTGACCGCGGCCTATGAGTGGGTCGACGTCATTGTCGGCTTCGATGCCTTCATCGACGCGGCGCGCTACGGCAATGCGCTGGCGTGCCAGGACGGCATCCTGACCAAGCTGATCACGCCGATCGCCGCACCGGTGCCGCAGCTTTATTTCAAGCGCCACAAGAAATTTTTCAGGGAAGGGCAAAGCATCTGCGTCGTCATGGTGGCGCAGCATGGGCTTGATGCTTTCCTCGCCTTCACCCGGCGTGCGGGCGGCGAGGTGATCTTCAATGCCTCGACCGCGACGCCAGGGGAGAAAAAGGGCCTGCCGCCGGCCTATGAGCTGGCCTGGAACCACACCACGCTGAGAGCGCTGCGCGTCGATCCCGCCATCACCTATCTGCAATCGCTCTATCCCTTTCCCAACCAGCTGGCGCTGGTCGAGAAGATGGACGCGATGTTTCCGGGCGAGGTGTTCTCGCATCTCGAATTCGTCCGGCTGGACGGCAACATCACCTGTTTCGGCCTGCCGCTGGTGAAGTTCACCACCGAGGCGCGGCTCGACGAGATCGTGCGCCTGCACGAGGAAAATGGCTGCCCGATCTTCAACCCGCACCGCTACACGCTGGAAGAGGGCGGCATGAAGCAGACCGATGCCGTGCAACTCGCCTTCAAGCGAGAGACAGATCCGCAAGGGCTGCTCAACCCCGGCAAGATGATCGCCTGGGAAAATCCGGACTACGACTACCGGTCGGGGCGAACATTCCTGTTCAAGGGGCTGCAAAAGGCAGGCTGATGAACATCCTCGTCCTCTACGCCCACCCGGTCGAGACCAGCTTCAATGCCGGCCTGCACCGGCTGATCGTCGAGCGGCTGACGGCGGCCGGCCACGCGGTCGATGACTGCGACCTCTACGCCGAGGATTTTGACCCACGGCTGATGCGCAAGGAGAGGCTGGACTATCACAACCCGCGCGGCTCCGCGGATCCGGCGGCGCCCTATGTCGAGCGCCTGTTGCGCGCCGAAGCGCTGGTGCTTTCCTATCCGGTCTGGAATTACGGCTTTCCCGCGATCCTGAAAGGCTTCTTCGACCGTGTCTTCCTGCCCGGCGTGTCGTTCAGGCTGGTCGACGGCAAGGTGCAGCCGTCGCTGCACAACATCAGGAAGGTCGCGGCCGTCACCACCTATGGCGGCAGCCGGTTCCGCGCCATTGTGATGGCTGATCCGCCGCGCAGGCTGATCAAGCGCATGCTGCGCGCCACCGTAAAGCCGGGCGCGCCGGTGACCTACCTCGCGCACTACGCGATGAACCTGTCGACCGACCAAACACGGAAGTCCTTCATGGCGAAGGTTGCCGCGAGCATGGATGCATTCTGATGCGGGTCCTCGTGGTCTATTGCCATCCGGTGCCCGAGAGCTTCTGTGCGTCGATTCGCGACACCGCAGTGGACGTGCTGAAGGCAAGGGGCTGGGAGGTGCGGTTGCTCGACCTCTATGCCGAGAAATTCGATCCGGTGATGGGCTGCGAGGAACGGCGCAGCTATAACAACCAGGCGCCGCAGGATCCGGCGCTGAAGCCGCATTTCGAACTGCTCAACTGGGCCGAAGCGATACTGTTCGTCTATCCGACCTGGTGGTACGGGCTGCCGGCGATGCTGAAGGGCTGGCTCGACCGCGTGTGGGCGACGGACGTCGCCTTCAAGCTGCCGGCGGGCAAGGGGCGGATCAAATCGCTGATGACGCATGTCAGCAAGGTCGGCGTCATCACCACCTGCGGCGCGCCGACCTGGTGGAGCGTCGTCGTCGGCCAGCCCGGACGCAAGACCTTGCTGCGCGGCATGCGAGCCCTGTGCGCGAGACGCTGCAAGACGTTCTTCCTGGCGCATTATTTGATGGATGCCTCGACGCCGGCAACGCGGGCGGCGTTTCTGGCAAAGGTGCGGACGAAGCTGGCAAGGTTTTGAGGGATGCGCGAAGGATCTCTGTCTTGTTGGAGTAAGTGCTTGAGATCCTTCAATCTTTTCAAGTCGCGCTTCGTCGCGCACCCCTCATCCGTCTCGGCGCTGCGCGCCGATCCACCTTCTCCCACAAGGGGAGAAGGAAGAGGGAGCTACATCTTCACCCTTTCCGCCTTCGGATCATACATCGGCTTCAGCGATGCCTCCGCCGCAAACCGCTCGCCGGCGATTTCGATCTCGTAGGACGAAGCCAGCACATCCGCCTCGCTCTCACCCTGGCAGGGCACATAGCCCAGCCCGATGGCACCGCCGAGATGGTGGCCGTAATTGCCTGAGGTGATCGGGCCGATGATCTTGCCGTCGCGCAGGATCGCTTCATTGTGGAAGAGCAGGGGCTGCGGGTCTTTCAGCCGGAACTGCACCAGCCGGCGGTTCAACCCGGCGTCCTTCTTCTTCAAGACCGCATCGCGGCCGAGAAAATCGCCCTTGGCTGTCTTCACCGCGAAGCCAAGGCCGGCTTCCAGCACGTTATCCTCGTCGGTGATGTCGTGTCCGAAATGGCGGAAAGCCTTTTCGATGCGGCAGGAATCCAGCGTGTGCAGGCCGCAGAGTTTCAGGCCGACATCGGTGCCGGCCTCGTCGATCGCCTCGAAGACATGGGCAGCCTGGTCGGTCGAGACATAGAGCTCCCAGCCGAGTTCGCCGACATAGGTGACGCGGTGGGCGCGGGCCAGCCCCATTCCGATCTCGATCTCCTGGAAGGTGCCGAATGGGTTGTTCTCATTGGAGAAGTCGTTGGGGCTGACTTTTTGTATCAGCTTTCGCGCATCCGGGCCCATCAGGCAGAGCACGCTTTCAGCCACAGTCACATCGGTGATGACGACGAACGCCTCGCCGACATGCCGCCGCAGCCAGGCGAGGTCGCGCTGCAGCGTGGCACCCGGCACGACGAGGAAGTAGGCCGTATCCGACAGGCGCGAGACGGTGAGATCGCTTTCGATGCCGCCGCGCTGGTTGAGCATTTGCGTGTAGACGATCTTGCCCGGCGCCACGTCCATGTCATTGGCGCACAGTTTTTGCAGGAAGGCACAGGCATCGCGGCCCTCGACACGGATCTTGCCGAACGAGGTCATATCGAACAGGCCGACCTTGTTGCGGACGGCCAGGTGCTCCTCGCGCTGGTTGTCGAACCAGTTCTGCCGCTTCCAGGAATAACGGTATTCGCGCTCCTGACCCTCGCGGGCGAACCAGTTGGCGCGCTCCCAGCCGGCGACTTCGCCGAACACGGCGCCGCGCGCTTTCAAATGCTCATGCAAAGGCGAGCGGCGGACGTTGCGGGATGTCGTCATCTGGCGATAGGGGAAATGGTCGGCATAGAGCAGGCCGAGCGTCTCGGAGACGCGCTCCTTGAGATAGCGGCGGTTCTTCTGGAACGGCTGGGCGCGGCGGATGTCGACTTCCCACAGATCGAACGGCGCTTCGCCGTCGTTGATCCATTGCGCCAGCGCCATGCCGGCGCCGCCGGAGGAGACGATGCCGATCGAATTGTAGCCGGTCGCCATCCAGTAGCCGGACAATTCCGGCGCCTCGCCGAGATAGTAGCGGTCGTCGGGCGTAAAACTCTCGGGGCCGTTGAAGAAGGTGTGGATGCCGGCGGTGGCCAGCATCGGCATGCGGTTGACACCCATTTCGAGGATCGGCTCGAAATGGTCCATGTCCTCGGGCAACTGGTCGAAGCAGAAATCCTCGCGGATGCCGTCCATGCCCCATGGCTTGGCCACCGGCTCGAAGGCGCCGAGCATCATCTTGCCGGCGTCTTCCTTGTAGTAGGCGCACTCGTCCGGCACGCGCAGCACCGGCAGGCGGGAGAGGCCGGGGATCGGCTCGGTGACGAGATAGAAATGCTCGCAGGCGTGTAGCGGGATGGTGACGCCGTTCTGCGCGCCGAGTTCGCGCGCCCACATGCCGGCGCAGTTGACGACGATGTCGGCTTCGATGGTGCCTTGGTCCTCGCCCTGTGCCCAGGACACGCCGGTGACGCGGCCGGCTTTGGTATGGACCTTCGTCACCTTCACATTCTCGACGATGGTGGCGCCGCGCTGACGCGCGCCCTTGGCCAGCGCCATGGCGATGTTGGCGGGATCGCACTGGCCGTCGAGCGGCAGGTGGACGGCGCCGACGACGTCGGACACGTTGAGATGCGGGTACATCTCTTTGACTTCATTGGGAGAAATCTCGCGCACATCGACATCGAAGGCGCGGGCGAGCGACGCCTGCCGGTAGATCTCGTGCTTGCGCTCCTCGGTCAACGCGACGGTGATCGAGCCGACCTGGCGCATGCCGGTGCCGACTTCGGTCTCGGCTTCCAGCTTGACGTAGAGGTCGGCCGAATATTTCGCCAGCCGCGTCATGTTCTGCGAGCCGCGCAGCTGGCCGATCAGGCCGGCGGCATGCCATGTCGTGCCCGAGGTCAGCTGCTTGCGTTCCAGGAGCACAATGTCGGTCCAACCGAGCTTGGCCAGATGATAGGCGACCGAACAGCCGGAGACGCCGCCACCGATGATCACGGCGCGGGCCTTGGTGGGGATGGTCTTGGTCATGCGGCCTCGCGGCGATAGCTGGAAGCAAAACGGCGCAGCCGCAGTGCTGCTTCTTGGAGAATCGGCTCCGGCTGGCAGAGGCTGATGCGGATGTGGCCGGCGGCGGCTTCGCCGAAGCTGGAGCCGGGCATCACGCCGACATTCTCCTTGTCGAGGAAGGCGAAGGCGAATTTCTCGTCGTCAGGTTCGACCTCGGATATGTCGAGCATCACATACATGCCGCCTTCGGAGCCGCGCACGCTGACATCGTTCATGCCGCGCACGGCATCGAGGAAGATGGTACGGCGCGCCGCGTAGCGCTCGGCGATGTCCTTCACGCCGTAATGGTTCTCAAGCGCCTCCGCGCAGGCGACCGAGATGAAGGCCGGCAGGCCGTAGGTGGTCACAAGGTTGAGATTGATCAGCAGCGTGATCATCGCTTCAGGACCGGTCAGCCAGCCCATGCGCCAGCCGGTCATGCCATGGCTCTTGGACATGGAATTGATGACCAGCGTGCGCTCGGCCATGCCGGGCAGCGAACGCGGCGAGACGTGCTCGCCGCCGCCCAGCGTCCAGTAGACCTCGTCCGAGAGCAGCCAGAGGTCGTGCTCGCGGCAGATTTCGGCCAGCTGTTCCAGCCGCTCGCGCGAATAGACCGCACCTGTCGGGTTGTTCGGCGTGTTGATCAGGATGGCACGTGTGTTGGGCTTGAGTGCCGCGCGGATCATGTCGACGTGCGGCTGGAAACCATCCTCGGCCGGCGTCTCGACGACGGTGAAACTGGCGCCGGCGGCGCTGAACGTGTTGGGATAGGTGGCGTAGTAAGGGGCAATGACGATGGCGTGGTCGCCCTGGTCGAGAACTGCCTGCACGGCCGCGTAAAGTGCCGCCTGGCCGCCTGGCGTGGCGATGACCTGGTCAGGCGTCGTCTCGACGCCGGTACAGGCGCTGGAGGCTGCCGCCATCGCCTGGCGCAGGCGCGGCAGGCCGGGCAACGGCGTGTAGTGGTGGTTGCTGCCGCGGACCGCGGCCACGCAGGCCTCGATCGTTTGCGACGGCGTGTCGAAATCATGGTCGCCGACCGACAGCATGATGATGTCCTCGCCGGCTGCCTTGCGGGCCCAGGCGGCGGAATGGACTTCCCAGCCATCCTTGCCCGAAGGCACGATGCCGGAAATGCGCGACGATGGTCTAGGCATGCAAAACTCCCGAAATTTCGTAACCATCCTGCTGCAGTCGGTCGCGCAGCGCGGCAATGTGCGGCGGTCCGACTTCGCAACAGCCGCCGACGATGTCGGCACCTGCCTCCACCCAACCGATCGCCTGCTCGGCATAGGCGTCCGGGCCGAGGTCGTGGCGGGCGTGCAGCACATCGACGGTACCGCCGTGCTTGAGCGCCTCAGTGGAGGTGAAGCCATTGGCATAGGCGCCGACCGGGCCGCCGAGATCGATCAGTTCAGGCAAGGCGGCGGCGATCGCTTCCGGCCGGCAGCAGTTGAGCAGCCGCGCCGCTATCGGCAGGCCATCGAGCGCGCTGGCCGCGGCGGCGATTGTTTCGCCGCTGCGCAGCCGCGGTGCGCCATGATCGGCGAGCGTCCACGACACCCAGACCGGCTTGCCGCTTTCCGAGGCGGCGGTGACGGCAGCGCGCGCCTCATTGGCCGAGGCCATGGTCTCGCACAGGAAGAGATCGACGCCATCCGCCTGCTCAGCAACGATGCGGCGGTAGATGTCGAGCGTCTCCTTGTAGGAAATGATCAGCGCCGGGGCGTAGCTGCCGAAAAGCGGTGACAGGCAGCCGGCGACCGCTGCGTCGCCGGCTTCGTCGCGAGCCTGCCTGGCCAGCTCGATGCCGCGCCTCTGCAGCGGCTTGAACAGCTCCTCGGCGCCCTCGCGCGCCAGGCGCTCAGGTGTCGCCGAATAGGTGTTGATGGTGATGACGCGCGCGCCGGCGCGGATGAATTCCGCGTGGAGGTCACGCACCAGATCGGGTTCGTCGATCAGCACCCTGGCCGACCACAATGGCGTCGGCTCGGATTTGCTGCGGCGGACCAGTTCCTGGCCCATGCCACCATCGGTGAGGATGACATTCTTCATGCGCGCAGCCTTTCGTTTCTGGGATCCCAGAGCGGCTCATCCTTCTGCACCACCGCCTGGAAACGGTCGCCGAAGATTTCGACCTCGACTGAGGTGCCGGGCTCGGTCAAATCCATCCGCAGCATGCCGAGCGCGATGGACTTGTCGACGCGATGGCCCCAGCCGCCTGAGGTGGTCTCGCCGACGATCTGGCCGCCATGCCACAGCGTCGACATGTAGGGCGCATCGCAATCGCCGGGGTTCTCGACCACCAGCGTGACGAAACGCTTCTTCACGCCTTGCTGCTTTTCGTTCTGAAGTGCGGCCTTGCCGCGGAAGTCGGGCTTCTCCCATTTGACGAAGCGCTCCAGCCCGCCCTGCAGGATGGAATAGTCGGTCGACAGATCGCCCTTCCAGGTGCGGTAGCCTTTTTCCAGCCTGAGCGAATCCAGCGCATACATACCGAACGGCTTCAGCCCGTGCTTCTGACCGGCCGCCCAGATGGCGTCGAAGATGGCGGCGGTGTCGCCGACCTTGGTGTGGATTTCCCAGCCGAGTTCGCCGGCGAAGGACACGCGCACCAGCTTCGCCCAGCGGCCGGCGATCTTCGTTTCCTGATGTGTCAGCCAGGGCAGAGTGAGGTCGGCGTCGCAGACATCGGCGAGGATTTTCCGCGAGTTGGGGCCGGCCAGGATCTGGGTGGAATAGTCCTCTGTGCGGTCGGTCAGCGTAAAGGCCGCATCCCTGGGCATGCGCGATTTCAGCCATTCGAAATCGTGCCATTGCGCGACCGCCGCGGTGATCAGCGTCATCTGATCCTCGCTGTGGCGCACGACGGACATTTCGGTGACGATGCGGCCCTTGTCGTCGGCGAAGTAGACCAAGCCGATGCGGCCGGGCTTCGGCACCAATCCGGTGACCTGCAGGCTCAGCCATTCGGCGGCGCCGGGGCCCTCCAGGTTGAAGCGTGAGAAGCCGGGCAGGTCGAGTATGCCGGCGGCGTCGCGCACGGCCAGGCACTCCTCGCGCACGCGATGCTGCCAGGGCCCGTCGCGGCGGAAGGTCAGCGTGGCTTCCTCGGAAATGTCGTCGCCGTCTTTCGCGTACCAGGTGGCGCGCTCCCAGCCATTATAGGCATCGAAGCGGCCGCCGAACGCCTTGATGCGATCGTGGATCGGCGACAGTTTCCGGTCGCGCCCCTCCGGCCATGCGTGGCGTGGGAACTGGATGGCGTATTCATTGCCGTAGATTTCCAGACCCTTGGCGACGCAATAGTCCGGCGCCGAGGCAAAGGACGTGAAGCGGCGCGGATCGCAGGACCACATGTCCCATTCCGTCTGGCCTTGCGTCACCCATTCGGCCAGCACCTTGCCGGCGCCGCCGCCTTGCGCAATGCCGAAGGTGAAGACGCAGGCCTCGAAGGCATTGGGCACGCCAGGCATCGGCCCGATCAGCGGATTGCCGTCCGGCGCATAGGGGATCGGGCCATTGATGACCTTGGACAGACCGGCGGTGCCCAGGATCGGCACGCGGGCGACGGCGTCGGCCAGGTAATGTTCCAGCCGGTCGAGATCGTCGGGGAAGAGCTGGAAGGAAAAATCCTCCGGCATCGGATCGCCAGGGGTGGCCCAATGGGCGCGGCAATTGCGCTCATAGGGGCCGAGATTCATGCCGGCCTTTTCCTGGCGCAGATAATAGGACGTATCGACATCGCGCAGCAGCGGCAGTTTCTTGCCCTGTTCCTTCGACCAGGCGGCGAGTTCGGGGATTTCCTCGAACAGGATGTATTGGTGACTCATCACCATCATCGGCACTTCGCGGCCGAACATCCTGCCGACCTCGGCGGCACGGTAACCGGCGGCATTGACGACGATTTCGCAGCGGATCTCGCCCTGCGGCGTGGCCACCACCCATTCGTCCTTCTCGCGGCGCACGCCTGACACAGGACAGAAGCGGATGATCTTGGCGCCCAAATCGCGCGCGCCCTTGGCCAGCGCCTGGGTCAACTGCGCCGGATCGATGTCGCCGTCGCTCGGGTCATAGAGCGCGCCCTTCAGGTCGTGCGTCTCGATGAAGGGATAGCGCAGCTTGATCTCGTCGACGCCGACCACGTCGATGTCCATGCCCTGGTAGCGGCCCATACCCTTGGCACGCTGGAATTCCTGCATCCGCTCCCAGGAGTGGGCGAGACGCAGCGAGCCGGTGACGTGATAGTTCATGGGATAGTCGACCGCGTCGGCGAGGCCCCGGTAGAGCTCGGTCGAATAGCGCTGCATGTTCATCAGCGACCAGGACGAGGAGAAGGTCGGCACATTGCCGGCGGCATGCCAGGTCGAGCCTGAGGTCAGCTCGTTCTTTTCCAAGAGCACGCAGTCGGTCCAGCCCGCTTTGGCAAGATGATAGAGCGAGGAGGTGCCGACAACGCCACCTCCGATGATCACCACGCGCGCCGTGCTCGGCAAACCCGCCATGTTGTTCTCCCAAGTCTTATTTCAATAAACCGGTGGCGAAACCACCCAGATGACAACCGCCGGCTCGGTGCCTGGATTGCGCCAGCGATAGGGCTTGCCTTCGAAGCGGAAGGAATCACCTTCGCCGAGCCGGTGCCAGATACCAGCTATCTCGATCTCGAAAATGCCCGAGGCGAGATAGCCGGCTTCCTCGGTCGGCCGCAGCTGCTGGGTCTTCATCTCCGCGCCCGGCGCGAAGATCGAGCGCACCATCTCGAAGCTACCACCGAGATCGGGCGACAGGAGTTCTTCCACCAGGCCGGATTCGCTGGTGCCAAGCGTGCGGCGCCTGCCGGCCCGCACCACCACGCCGCGCTCGCTCTCGACCGGTACGTCATGGCTGAAGAACAGGCTGATCGGCACGCCGAACAGCTCGGCGAAGGCCCTGAGATCGCTGAGCGACGGCGTCGACAGGCCGCGTTCGACCTGGCTGACCCAGCCGACCGAGCGGCCGAGTTTCAGGGCGATCTCGGCGAGCGTCAGCCCGCGTGCCCGGCGCAGCGCCCTGATATCGCTGGCCAGCACGCGTTCGTCAGGTCCCTGCAATGTTCGCGGGGTAGTGGAAGGCAGGACGCTCATTTCATGAAAATTTCCATCCGAATTTCATGAGAGATCAAGCTCATGAAAAAATCAAGTAGATTTTCACCAATGCTCAAGATTTGCTTGCAGGATTTTGACGGTTCATGCAAAGGCTCGGCCGCGAGCGGCGAGTGGGGACGTCCGATCGACACAAAGGCTAAGGGACGGCCCATGTTGGAAAAGAAGGCTCGAATCGCGGATGAGGCCGAGATCGTCGACGAGGCGATCCTGTCGCGCCGTTCGGTGCGCGCGTTTCTGCCCGACATGATCGACGACGACACCATCCGCGACATTCTGGCCGTTGCGGCACGCGCGCCGTCTGGCACCAACATGCAGCCATGGCGGGTCTACGTCACCAAGGGCGAGACCAAGCAACAGATATCGGATGCTATCCTGAATTCCGGTATCCGCGCCGAAAAGGCTGACTGGGACGAGTATCGCTACTATCCCACCCAGTTCTTCGAGCCTTATCTTACGCGCCGCCGTGCCAACGGTTTCGGCCTCTATGGTGCGCTTGGCATTGGCCGCCGCGAGGTCGACAAGATGCGTGCCCAGCATGACCGCAACTTCGTCTTCTTCGACGCGCCGATCGGCATGATCTTCACCATCGATCGCCGCCTCAACCAGGGCTCGTGGATCGACTACGGCATGTTCCTGCAGAACATCATGGTCGCGGCGCGGGGCAGGGGCCTGCACACCTGCCCGCAGGCCGCCTTCGCGCCCTATCACCGGCAGATCCGGCCGGTGCTCAACATTCCCGATGAGGAGATCGTCGTCTGCGGCATGGCACTCGGCTATGAGGACACGTCCAAGCCGGAAAACGCCTTCCGCACCGACCGCGTGCCGCTGGAAGAGTGGGTGACGTTCAGCGAATAGGCGGCATGCCTTATTCGGTATTCATCTGCAGGCCGTGCCCGCTGACATGGGCGCCGTCCTGCGGCGTCAGCTTGAGGTAGGCAAGCAGCGCGCAGAGCGTGATGACGCCCTCGACCGCGAACAGGATGCGGAAATCATTGGTCACGGCAGGCCCGCCGCCGGCCAGGAACGACAGCATCGCTGCCGCCAGCCCGACACTGACCGCCACCGCGAGCTGCCAGAGTATGTAATAGAGGGCGCTGAAGCGGGCGAGCTGTTCGGGGGCGATGTCGGAATAGGCGAGGTTACCGGTCGACGCCCATTGTATGGAGCGAAAGACGCCGAAAGCAAAGATATAGCCAAGCACGATCCAGACCGGCGTCGTCGCCTGCATCAAGGCGAAGCCGGCAACCATGGCGGCCACGAACGGCGTGTTGAAGACCAGCACGCGGCGGAAGCCGAACCGGTTGAGGACGCGCGGCATGAAGAAACGCATGATCACCGAGCCGAGCGCAGCAACGAAGGTCAGCGATCCCGCCTGCACCGCACTCATGCCGAAACCGAGCTGGAACATCAGCGGCAGCAGGAAGGCGACGGAGCTGAGGCCGATCGTGTCCAGCCCGCCGCCGGTGAGGAACGAGATGCGGAAGGTGCGGATGCGCAGGAGCTTGAGGTCGAGTAGGGGATTGGGCACGCGCAGGCAGTAGAGCGAGGCGATCGACAGGATGATGACCGCCAGCGCCAGCTCACCGGCGATCATGCCGGCGGCGGCGTCTTTGGCTGCAAGCGAGTCCATGCCGAACACCAGCAGGATCATGCCGCTGCCGACCAGCAGGAAGCCTGGAAAATCGAAGCGTGTGCGCACGGGCTTGGTCACGGTCGGAAACAGTGAGGCGGCAAGGATCGCAGCCGCCAGAGCGAACGGCACATTGATGAAGAAGATCCAGCGCCAGGAAATGTAGGTGGTCAGCGCGCCGCCGACGAGTGGCCCGACCAGCGGTCCGGTCTGGCTGGCCACCGAAATATACATATTGATCTTCAGCGTCCGGTTGCGCGGGAAGCTCGACAGGATGACGACCTGGCCGAGCGTGCCCATCAGCGCGCCGCCAAATCCCTGCAGCGCGCGGGCGCCGACCAGCGTCCAGATGTTGTCGGACAGTCCGCACAGCGCCGACGAGCCGGCGAACACCAGCAAGGCAAAGCAGTAGACGTTGCGCAGGCCGAAGCGGTCGGCGGCCCAGCCGCCGAGCGGCATAGAGATGATCAGGCTGGCGACATAGACGGTGATCAGAAGGCCGAGCTGGCTCGGCGGTCGGGCGAGGCTTTCACCGATGCCGGGCAGCGCCGTCACCACGACATTCTGGTCGAGGCTGGTCATGAACACGCCACAGGCGACCGTCAGCGGCAGCAGAAGCAAGGCTCTGGCCGACACATCGGCGCGATCCGGTGCGCCGGCGGATAGTTCTGCGGTCATGGGGATGTTCGAACCAAACGAATGTGCCGAGTCTGAGACGGGATTTTTATCCCTTGGGCCGATTGGGCGGCCACGTTTTTCCACCATGGCCGTCCACGGCGCGATTCTCTAGCGGCAGAACCGGCCGGCATTGAGGCCAGAAGCGGCGGCGAAATGGGCTATGCCGCCACTGCCTTATTGTACTTCGTAGCCGACTTCCTCGCTGGCATGGCAGAGAGCCTTCCAGAACGAACGCGCGAAGGAGCGGAAGACGTAGATGTCGAACTGGTCGGCGCCAGTACGCTGGATCTGGGCGAAGACGTCGTGGTGAGCGGTCGAACGGCCGGCGCCGACCGGGAAGGCCGTAAGCGCGAAGTCGATGGCAAAGAATTTCGCCAGAATCCATTCGGCCTTCGGCCCGGCGATGCGGATGGCGGTGCGGCCATGCGACAGGTCCGTCACCGTGCCAATAGAAGGCGTCACCGCCTTGGCAAAAGCCGCGGCTAGCCGTTCGGCCTCGTCGGCGACAGTGAATTTTCCCGGCGCGAAGCCGAACACTGACTTAACGCCATCGCTCAGGCCACCGCCGGCGCCATCGGGCAGGGCAAGCCCGGTGACGGCGCGGATGGCAGCGATCAGCGTCTTCTCTTCACCCGGCCAGGCGGCGAGCTGCACGATCGAGCCCGGCCGCGTCTCGGTCAGGAGGATCTCGACGCCATGCTCGAAATTGCCATGCGAGCCGACATGAAACTCCGGCTCAAGCGGGGATTGGCGCTCAACCATGCATGCGGGTCCCTTCAGGATCGTAGAAATGGTTGGAGACGATCTCGACCGGCCCGAAGCGGTTGCGCAAGGGATCGGAGACATGGGCGCGCGTGCCGTGCCTGGCCTTGCCGCCCTCGACCAGTGCCAGCGCAATATGTTTGCCGAGCGCCGGCGAATAGCAGCAGGCGGTGATATGGCCGATCGAGCCGTGCGGATTGGCCTCGTCCAACGCTTCGACAATGTGCGCGCCGCCATTGAGCGGCCGGTTGTCGAGTGCGATCAGGCCGACCAGTTCGAGCCGATCGGACGCGATCAGGCCTTCGCGATCCATCATCGCCGAGCCGATGAAAGGCTTTTTCTTCGACAGCATCCAGTCGAGATGCAGGTCGCGCGCCGTGGTGCGGCCGTCGATCTCGGCGCCAGTGACATGGCCCTTCTCGATGCGCATCGTGCCCAGCGCCTCGAGCCCGTAGGTGACCAACCCGAACGGCTTGCCGGCTTCGATCAAGGCTTCCCAGACATGGGTGCCATGGCCGGCGCCTGAATAGACCTCGAAGGCCATTTCGCCGGAGAAGGACAGCCGGCAAATCATCACCGGCACGCCTGATATCTCGCCACGCACGATGCCCATGAAGGGCAAGGTCGCATTGTCGACAGCGGTGCCCGTGACGCAGGCGGCAAGGATTGCCCGCGCTTTCGGTCCGCCAATCGCGGCGCCCGCCCATTCGTCGGTCACCGAGGTGACGTGGACTTTCAGCTCCGGCCAGATCACGTCGAGGAAATATTCCAGATGCTGCATCACCTTGCCGGCATTGGCCGTGGTGGTGGTCATCAGGAAATCCTGTTCGCCGAGCCGCCAGGTGGTGCCGTCGTCGAAGGCAAAGCCGTCCTCGCGCAGCATCAGCCCATAGCGCGCCTTGCCGACGGCCAACGTCGAAAACATGTTGGTGTAGACGCGGTCGAGGAAGGTAGCGGCGTCGGGGCCCTGCACGGCGATCTTGCCCAGCGTCGAGACATCGACGATCCCGGCACTTTCGCGCGTCGCCCTGGCTTCGCGCACATAGGCCTGCTCGATCGTTTCGCCTGAAAGTCCGTAGATCATCGGCCGGTACCAGAGGCCGGCGGAATACATGGTCGCGCCATTGGCGAGGTGCCAGTCATGCATCGGCGTCAGCCGCTCGGGCTTCAGGTCGTCAAAGCGCTCTGCCGCCAGCGAGCCGATCGATACCGGCGCGAAGGGCGGCCGGAAGCGCGTCGTGCCGACTTCGGGGATCGGCTTGCCGAGCGCCTCGGCCATGATGGCAAGGCCGGGAACGTTGGAGCTCTTGCCCTGGTCGGTCGCCATGCCGAGTGTGGTGTAGCGCTTCAGGTGCTCGACTGAGACAAAGCCTTCGCGATGCGCCAGCCGCACGTCTTCGGCGGTCACGTCGTGCTGGAAGTCGACAAAGCTCTTGCCCTTGGCCCTGATCTCGAAGACAGGCGCCGGATCGGGGTCACCGGGTAGAGCTTCGACCGTGGGCAATGCCGCCGGCGTGCTCGTTCCACCTGCGGCAGCAAGACCGGCGGCCCGGCCTTCGGCGATCGCCTCGGCGGTGGAAAAGCTGCCGGTAAAGGCACCGGCGCCGATCCACTGCTGCGTCGGCTTCGGCGGCAGGAAAGCCTGGCGCGCGGCATTCCATTCCGCTTTGGCGCCGGCCTGGCTGGCCAGATGGATGGTCGGCGACCAGCCGCCCGACATCAGCAGGCAGTCGGCATGGATGCTTCGTTCATCGCCGCTGAGCGCGCCGGTGACCATGTCGAAACGCTGGACCTTGATGCCGGAGACCGCCTTGCCGCCTTCTGTGGCGACGACGGCATGGCCGGCAAGGATCTCGGCCTCGGCTTCCGTCGCCAGCTTGCGCATCTCGGCTGAAAGCTCGGACCGGACGTCGGCGATGGCGACGATCGCGGCGCCCGCCTTCTTCAAGGCAACGGCCGCGCGATAGGCGCTGTCATTGTTGGTGAACAGCGCGATCCGCTCGCCCGACAGCACGCCGAATTCGTTGACGTATCGCTCGGCGGCATGTGCCAGCATCACGCCCGGCCTGTCATTGCCCGGGAAAACCAGGGGCCGTTCGAAGGCGCCGGTGGCCAGCACCACGGATCTGGCGCGGATCGCCCAGTAGCGGTGGCGCGGTTCGCCCTTGGCGGGTTGCTCCTTGTGGTCGCTGACCCGTTCGAGTGCTGCAAGTGTGTTGTTGTCGTAATAACCCCAGACCGTGGTGCGTGGCAGAAGCCGGACATTGTCGCGGCCTTCGAGCTGAGTGACGGTGCGTCGCGCCCATTCGGCGGCGGGTGCGCCATCGATGGTTTCACCGGACCAGTTGGTCGAGCCGCCGAAACGCGGTTCGAGATCGGCCAGCATGACGCGCGCGCCCTGATCGGCGGCGGCCTTGGCGGCCATCAGGCCGGCGGGGCCGGAGCCAACCACCAGCACGTCGCAAAAGGCATTCATACGCTCGTAGCGGGCGGGGTCTTTTGCCGATCCGGCGCTGCCGAGACCGGCGGCGCGGCGGATGAAGTGCTCGCAGAACATCCAGAAGCGCGTGCCCTTCAGCGGACCGATCACCGGCCCCATGAAGGTCTTGTAGTAGAAGCCGGCGGACAGGATCTTGCCGCCAAGCTGGTTGACGGCGTTGACGTCCCAGGCCAGCGACGGAAAGCGGTTCTGGCTGACGGCGACCAGCCCGTCATGGATCTCGACCATGGTCGCCGCAATGTTGGGCTCGCGCACCTCGCCCTTCAGCACCGTCACCAGCGCATTCGGCTCCTCGACACCCGCGGTCAGCAGGCCGCGCGGACGGTGGTATTTGAACGAGCGCCCGAAAAGCGTGACGCCCTTGGCCAGCAGGGCGGAGGCCAGCGTGTCACCGGCATGGCCGGTATAGGCAACGCCGTCGAAGGTGAAGCGGATCGTTTTCAGCCGGTCGATGCGGCCGCCAGTGTCGGTGCGGCGCGGGCTCATGGCTTGTCCTCCGCCTTGCGGCGCGCGGTCGAGCCATGATCGCCGCTCGCGAAAGCGACGCTCGAAATCTCGTGCGTCAGCGTGTTGCGCACGACGCGCAAATGCGCGCGGCAGCCGCCGGAATGCTGCCATATCTCATTGTGGTCGCCGGCTGGATTCAGCCGGTCATAGACATAGGCGTTCCATGCCTCGAAATTCTGCGAGGCGGGGTCGGGACGTTCGCGGTTGCCGTCACCCTGATAGGTGAACTCGATGACGTCGCGCGGGCCGCAATAGGGGCAAGTGATCAGCACAGGATGTTTCCTAATGAAGCCGCGGGTTCGCGCCCTGGCCCTTGTCGTCGATGACGAGGCCGCGGTGGAAGCGGTCGAGGGTGAACGGCGCGTTGAAATCGTGCGGCTCATCCTTGGCAATGGTCCAGGCAAAGGTCCAGCCGGAGGCCGGCGTCGCCTTGAAGCCGCCATAGCACCAGCCACAGTTGAGATACATGCCGGGCAGGGGGCCGGTGGTAATGATCGGCGAGCCGTCCATCGACATGTCGCACACTCCGCCCCAGGATCGCAGCATGCGCACGCGCGCAAGGCCCGGGAACAGCGCCAGCATCTCGCTCATCACCTCGTCGACGATGGGCAGGTTGCCGCGCTGGGCGTAGCTGTTATAGCCGTCGATGTCGCCGCCATAGACAAGGCCGCCCTTGTCGGACTGCGACATGTAGAAATGCCCCATGCCGAAGGTCACGACCGTGTCGATAAAGGGCTTTAGCGATTCCGTCACGAAGGCCTGCAGCACATGGCTCTCGATCGGCATCGTTTCGATGCCGGCGAGCCGCATGACGCGGCCGGTGCTGCCGGCCACCGCCACTGCCACCTTCCTGGCCCTAATATCGCCGCGTGATGTGGTGACGCCGGTGACGCGGTCGCCGTCGCGCAGGAAGCCGGTGACCTCGCAATTCTCGATGATGTCGACGCCGCGCCGGTCGGCGCCGCGCGCATAGCCCCAGGCCACCGCGTCGTGGCGGGCGGTGCCGGCGCGCCGCTGCATCAGGCCACCGACCACCGGAAAGCGTGCGTCGCTGGAAATATCGAGCGCCGGGATCAGGCGCTTGATCTGCGCCGGCGTCATCAATTCGGCATCGACGCCGAGATGGCGCATGGCGTTGCCGCGCCTTGCATAGTCGTCAAACTGGGCCGGTGTGTGCGCCAGGTTCAGGCAGCCGCGCTGCGAGAACATGACATTGTAGTTGAGCTCGTGCGACAGGCCCTCCCACATCTTCATCGAATGTTCGTAGAAGCGGGTGTTGGCGGGCAGCAGATAGTTCGAGCGCACGGCCGTGGTGTTGCGGCCGACATTGCCGGAGCCGAGCCAGCCCTTCTCGAGCACCGCCACATTGGTGATGCCGTGTTCCTTGGCGAGATAATAGGCGGTCGCCAGCCCGTGGCCGCCGCCACCGATGATGATGACATCATAGGAAGCCTTTGGGTCCGGCTTACGCCAGGCCGGCTTCCAGTCCTTGTTTCCCTTGAGCGCGTTCGCGAGCAGCGAAAAGGCCGAGTACTCTGCCATCATTGTCATCCGGTTCGGGCGATGCGGCAGACTATAGAGCAGGCCGCATCCGCAAAGCCAATATTGCGCCATGGCCTTTCGACTGGCCGACGCCGCGATGCGACGGCTTGCCCCATGATATGGCCGTCTTTATCAAGGACAGGCTTTTTGAATGTCTTTGCCGCCGGTGAGTCGCCCACAAATCATGCTTTTTCGATTGCTTCGCCTCATCCTGGTCCTCGCGCTGGTTATTTCGGCGCCGCCTTCGTTCGAGGCGATGGCGCAGGCGCTTGGCCAGGGCTCCGCCGGCTTGATCACCGATCAGCAGAAAGTCATCCAGGGCCTGACGGCCAAGACGGACGATCTCGAGAAGAAAATACAGCAGGACGGTGAGGACGATGCCTCGCTCGTGGATATTCGTCTGCAGCTGGAGGATCTGTCGCGGGCGGCACTGACCAGTGCGCTGGCGTTCCGTTCGCGGCTTACCGACATCAACAACCGCATCGAGGTGCTCGGTCCACCGCCGGCGGCGGGTCAGCCGCAGGAGCCCGACATCGTAACCGGCGAGCGCCAGGCGCTGGCGTCGGAAAAGGCCGAGATCAACGCCGTCGTCGCCGCCGCGCAAAACCTGTCGATCCGTATCAGCGGATTGATCGACAAGATCGGCAACATGCGCAGCGCGCTGTTCCGCAACCTTTTGACCAAGCGCTACGTGCTGTCCGATGCGTTGAGCCCGCAGGTCTTCTCCGACGCCCATGAGGAATACGCCAACTTTTATAAAGCGGTGTCGTCCTGGCTGACCTTCGCCTTCAAGTTCAAGTTCCAGGCGATCCTGGCGGCAACCTTCGTGGCGCTCGGGCTGGCGCTGGTGCTGCTGGTCGGCGGCAGGCGCCTGTTCGGGCGCGTGTTCGAGGCCGACCCTTCCAACGAAGACCCATCCTATCTCAGTCGCTTGTCGGTGGCCTTCTGGTCTACCTTGCTGCCGACGCTGGCAGTCGGTTCGTTTCTCGGCTCGACCATCTTCTTTTTCAATTATTACAATGTGTTGCGCGGCGACATTGGTCTGTTCCTCAATGCACTGGCAACTGCCATCGGCGTGATATTCTGCGTCAACCGGCTGACCAATGCGGCGCTTGAGCCGCGGCTGCCGAACTGGCGCCTCATCCCGGTCGAAACCGGGCCGGCGCGCTGGCTGGTGCGCCTGTCCACCGCCATGGCGGTCGTCATCAGCGTCAACACCTTCCTGTCTGTCGTCAACGACAAGATGGGTTCGCCGCTGTCGCTGACCATCGCGCGCAGTTTCGTCGCCACCATTGTCGTCGGCATCATCCTGATCCTGATGGCGATGCTGCGGCCCTTCAAGGCACGCGACGGAAGCTGGCGGCCGTGGCCGGCATGGCTGCGCTATCTGGCGCTGGCGCTTGGCCTGTTCACCATCATCGCCGCCTTGCTCGGCTATATCGGCCTTGCCCTGTTCGTTTCGCTACAGGTCGTGGTCACCGGCACGGCGCTGATCACCGCCTATATCGGCTTCCTGTCGGCGCAGGCGATCGGCGAGGAGGGGGCTTTCGCCAACACCACTGTCGGGCGCTGGCTGTCGACCAATTCCAGCTACGAGGACACGGCACTAGACCAGCTCGGCCTGGTCGTTAGTGTTGCCATCAACCTATTGATCGTGCTGGTTTTCCTGCCGCTGATCCTGTTGATGTGGGGGTTCCAGCCCGGCGACATCCAGGCATGGGCCTACAAGCTGGCGACCGGGGTCAATATCGGTTCGGTGACGATTTCGGTCACCGGTATCTTGTCCGGCATCGTCGTCTTCATCATCGGCTATTTCCTGACCCGCTGGTTCCAGGGTTGGCTCGACGGCTCCGTGATGGCGCGCGGCAAGGTCGATACCGGGGTGCGCAACTCGATCCGGCTCGCGGTCGGCTATGCCGGCGTGGCGCTGGCGGGGCTGGTCGGCATCTCGGCGGCGGGTATCGATCTCTCCAGCCTGGCACTGGTGGCCGGTGCGCTTTCCCTCGGTATCGGTTTCGGCCTGCAGAATGTGGTGTCGAATTTCGTCTCCGGCCTGATCCTTTTGGCCGAGCGGCCGTTCAAGGTCGGCGACTGGATCGTCGCCGGCGACGTCAGCGGCACGGTCAAGAAGATCAGCGTGCGCGCCACCGAGATCGAGACTTTCCAGCGGCAGTCGGTGATCCTGCCCAATTCGAACCTGATCAACAACGCCGTCGGCAACTGGACGCATCGCAACAAGCTCGGCCGCATCGACATCAAGGTCGGCGTCGCCTATGGCAGCGACGTCAAGCAGGTTCACGCCATCCTGCTGGAGATCGCACGCGGCCACCCGATGGTGCTGAAGAACCCCGAACCTTTCGTGCTGTTTTCCAATTTTGGACCTGCGGCGCTCGAATTCGAGATCCGTGTGTTCCTGGCCGATGTGATGAACGGCAACATCGTGCAGAACGATGTCCGCTTTGCCGTGCTGGAAAAATTCAGCGACCAGCACATCGAGATCCCCTCCACGCCGCGCGCCGTCATCGAGACCAAACATGCGAAGGCCTGGCCGACCGACGACGACAAGATCGAGGCCGACTTTGCCGAACAGGAGCAGGCCAAGGCGGACGCCGCGGCCGAGGCGAAAAAGCTCGCCAAATCGGGGCGAAAGGTGCGCAAGCCCGATCCCGATTAGGTTTGTTCGCGGTTCTCGATCAGCGCCGACAATGCCGCGCGCAGATCGGTCTTGCCGCGCCTGATCTCGCCGACGCCGTGTTCGGCATCTATGCGGCCGGCATTGTGGGCGTCGAACATCGCGGCGACCAGTTCGGCGTAACTCGTGCTGATGCCACCGCCAACGAGGGCCGGAACCCAGTCCTGCCTCGGCAATTCGCGGGCGACGATCTCGCGGTCGGCAACCTCGCCAAGCGTCCGCGCCACATCGGTTGCGCTGTAACGATCAGGCCCCTCGGCATGGACCAAGCGAAGCGCGTCGCCGCCGCCCGAAAGGAGGAGATCAGCCGCCATCAGGCCGACGTCGCCGGCCGATACGGTCGGGAAGGACTTTGATACGGGATGATGCAGGCTCGGCAGCACGCCGGTCTCAATCGCCCGGCCAGCCAGGCGGTTCCAGTTTTGCATGTGCTCGGCGGAACGCAGCACCGTCAGCGCCGCCGGGATTGTCTTCAGCTGCGATTCCAGAGGATGGAATGTGAGCGTGATGCCGGTGCCGGCGGCAAGCTGGGCGCCATAGTCCGAGATTGCCAGAATGCTTTGCGGCCGGCTCTGATCCAGTGCGGTGACGATGGACCGGATGGTGGATTCCATCTCCGCCGACGCGTCATCGGCGCGGAAGCCGGTGGGACAGATGACCTGAACAGCGGTGGCGCCCTTTGTCGCCCGCGCCAATGCCGGCGCATCGCGCAGATCGGCGATTTCTGTTTCGCAACCAAGCGAACGGAACTCTTCGGCATGGGACGGGTTTCGCACTATGGCCCTGACCGGAACGTTATGCTGACGCAGCGCACCGATGGTGGCCCGTCCAATCTTTCCGGCAGCGCCCAACACAACAAACATGTCCTGTACCCTTCAATCTGACCAATGGGATGTCAGGAATGCCGGATGGGCGGGCTTGGGTCGCCCAGATATAGACGGCGCAAGACAAAAACGGATGATTGGCTGCGAAAGCCAAAGGCCGGCGAAAATGCCGAACCGCTGGCTATCGCTGCATGCGGATCAGCGCGGCCGGTGTGACACCGAGGATGCGCTTCATGCTTTGCGCCATGTGACTCTGATGCGCGAAACCGGCCTCGAGCGCGATCTGGCTGAGCGGCATCTTCCCCTGATGCAGCAAGGTCCTGGCCCGCTCGACCCGGCGATGGATGACGTATTGGTGGGGCGGCATGCCGAACGTGCGGCGAAACAGCACCTTCAGATGCGAGACGCTGATGGCCGCCACCTGGGCCAATTCATCCAGCGAAAGATCCTGGTCGAGATTGGCTTCGATGAAATCGGCCAGCCTGCGCTTCTGACCGAAAGAAAGCGTTTGCTTGGCTGGGGCTTCCGGCTTTGACCCAGCACCCTGGATGATCTGCACCGCCAGCGCCCTGGCCAGGCTTTCGAAATACAGCCGATCCGATGGCACATCCGGTTTCAAACCGGTCGCCAGCGCATGGGCGATGTGTTCGATCCTGGGATCGCGGTGCCGGAACCGCGGATTGACGACGAACCTGTCCGGATCGATTTCGAGATCCTCGGCAGCACGTCGGACCAGTGCGGGACTGACCCACAGCCTCAGGATGGTGCAGTCCGCGTCATCCTCCCAGTCGCCATCGAGGCCGGCGGGCACGATATCGATGTCGCCGTCCGACTGGACCCGGCGGTGATGTTTTCCATCGCAATGGCACGACGCGTTGACCGGCGCTCCGACGTGGATTCCAAGCCGATGGTTGACGGATGCGGGCACATAGTGGGTCAGCCCCGCGCGTAATCCTTCGCGACTCAACCCCAACGCCGATCGTTTCCAGCCAATTGTCGTGCATGGTCATTTCTTCGCGTTCGCCGCCTTCGACATCATATCGTGCCGGTTCGCGAAATTAACAGGTCGGACGTATGCCTTCGGGCAGCCAAAGCCGATTGCGGCATGAATGCGGCATTCAGTTGCGGTTCAGCTTCCATCTCATATAAGCTCCCATGCAAAGGGCGAAAATGCCTTGCGAAATGCAACAGAGGCGGTGGGAACACCGATATTGCAAAATGTGGAAGTCTCTCGTCGCTGCCGTGGCCTTGCTCGCCGTGAGCGGTTCGGCCCATGCTGCCAGCGCGGTCAACAAGGACGCCGAGACCCGCACGCTGGTCGTGACGGAGGGCGGCAGCAAGACCGACCTTGCGCTGGCCGGCGGTGAAACCGTCGAGTTCTGCCAGAACGGCTGCTTCGTGACCTTGCCGAATGGGGACCTCGAGGCCCTGACCGGTTCGGAAACCGTCGAAATCTCGGGTGGTGTCGCCCGCATCAAGTAATCGTGGCGGCATGATTGGAAAGGCCGGGCATTTGCTCGGCCTTTTATCCTTTCCGGTAGCAGTTACTTAACAATGACGCCGGAAATACCGGTGCGGCAGCCGCCTGCAACCAGGCGTTTTAACGTTCGCTACGCCATCCCCCGCTATACCAGCGTCAAGACGCCGACAAGCGGCGCGCAACCAGATTCCGGTTTCCCGGATCATACGCTGGCAGGGCAGGACAGACATGGACGCGCGGTCGGACAGGAACGCAATACCGCTTGCGGTCGATCTCGACGGCACGCTGATCGCGACCGACCTTTTTGTGGGAAGGCTTGTTCCTCCTCCTCAAGAAGAACCCGCTCTATATCTTTCTGGTGCCGTTCTGGGCGGCCGGCGGGCCGGCGCGGGTGAAGCTGGCGATCGCGCAGCGCATCGACATCGATCCCGCGACGCTGCCTTATCGCGCGCCGCTGCTCGATCGGCTGCGTATTGAGCACAGCGAAGGCCGCAAGATCGTGCTGGCGACCGGCACGCCGCGCAAATTCGCCGACGCCATAGCAGCCCATCTCGGCATTTTCGACCGCGTGCTGGCGACCGATGGCTTGGACAATCTCACCTCCGGCAAGAAGCGCGCCTCGCTGATATCAGCCTATGGCGATGGCGGCTTCGACTATGCCGGCAACAGCCGCCACGATCTCCAGGTCTTCGACGCCGCGCGCAATGCGATCGTCGTTGCGCCCGACCGCCATGCCGCGCGCTGGCAGGCGGCGCATGGCGCCGAAACCATGCCGGCGCCGAAGCCGACCTTGCGGACCATCGTCAAGATGCTGCGCGTGCATCAGTGGCTCAAGAACTCGCTGATCGCCGTGCCGATGGTGCTGTCGCACGAGTACTTCAATACCAACATGATCTGGCAATGCCTGCTGGCGTTCATCTCGTTCAGCGCGGTGGCGTCGGCGATCTATATCCTCAACGATTTCTTCGATCTCGCGCTCGATCGCAAACACGTCACCAAGCGCAACAGGCCGTTCGCCAGCGGCGCGCTGTCGATCCCGTTCGGCCTCGGTGCGATGGTCGTGCTGTTGGCGATCGGCATCGGCGCCGGCCTGTTTTTGCCAATCGAATTCCTCGGTGTGCTCGGCGGCTACATGGTCGTCACCACGGCCTATTCGCTGTCGTTCAAGCGCATGCTTCTGGTCGATGTGCTGACGCTGGCCGGCCTCTACTCGATCCGCGTCATCGCGGGTGCTGCCGCGACCGGCGTCGACGTTTCGTTCTGGCTGCTCGCCTTCTCGATCTTCTTTTTCCTGTCGCTGGCGCTGGTGAAGCGCTTCGTCGAATTGCGCACCACCGCCATTCCGCCCGGCGAACGCATTGCCGGGCGCGGTTACCGCACCGAGGACCAGGAGATCGTCGCCCAGGCCGGCATGGCCTCCGCCTTCTCCTCGGCACTGGTGCTGGCCCTCTACATGGACAGTGTCGCGGTGCGCGAGCTCTATCCGCATCCCTGGCTGATCTGGCCGCTGCCACCGATCGTCCTTTACCTCACCATGCGCGTCTGGATCCTGGCGCGCCGCGACGAGATGCATGACGACCCGGTCGTCTTCATCATCCGCGACTGGCGCAGCCAGATCGTGGTGGCGATCGGCGCCGTGCTGCTGGTCATCGGGGGCTGGTAGACATGGCTGACCGTTTTCGCAGCTTCGGCCTTGCCACGCCGCCTGCGCCGCGTGCGATCCGCGCCGACGACGCCATTGCGCTGCTGAAGGGCGGCCAGGCGAAGGAAGGGTCGCTGCTGGCCTATGGCAATGGGCGTTCCTACGGCGATTCCTGCCAGAACCGGGCCGGCGCGGTCGTCGACATGCGGACGCTGAACCATATCCGCGCCTTCAACGCCGAGACCGGTGTGCTCGAAGCGGATGCCGGCGTGCTGTTGTCCGACATCATCGCGCACGCAGCACCCTACGGCTTCTTTCCGGCGGTGGTTCCGGGCACGCAATTGGTCACGCTTGGCGGCGCCATCGCCAATGACGTGCATGGCAAGAACCATCACCGGCGCGGCACGTTCGGCTGCCATGTCGAAAGCTTCACGCTGCTGCGGTCCGATGGGAAGGCCTATCGCTGCTCGGCCACGGACAATCCGCGCCTGTTTGCGGCGACCATCGGCGGCATGGGCCTGACCGGCCTGATCCTGTCGGCTTCGATCCGGCTGATGCGGGTGCCTTCGCTCGACATCGTCGAGACGACGACGCCATTTCGCGATCTGGGCGAATTCTTCGATCTGGCCGAAGCGGCGGATCAGGCCAATGAATATGCGGTGGCCTGGATCGACCAGCTCGCCGGCGGCCGCAACAGCGGGCGTGGGCTGCTGTTTACTGGCAATCACGCCGAGCATGGCTCGCATGCGGCCGCGCGCGCCGGCGGCAATCTTTCCGTGCCGTTCCAGCCGCCGTTCAATGTGCTCAACCGGCCGTTCCTGACTGCTTTCAACGCCGCCTACCGATGGAAGAAGGGCGGGCCGACGATACCGCGCCACACCGGCTATCAAGGCTTCTTCTTTCCGCTCGACGGGGTGCGCGACTGGAACCGGCTTTATGGTCCAAACGGGCTGTTCCAGCACCAGAGCGTGGTGCCGGAAGAGGCTGCGCGCATCGTCGTGCCGGAACTGCTCGCGGCAGCCCGGCAAGCCGGGCAGGGGTCTTTCCTCACCGTGCTGAAGCGCTTCGGTTCGATCCGCTCGCCGGCGCTGCTGTCGTTCCCGCGCCCAGGCTACACGCTGACGCTGGATTTCCCCAACAAGGGAGCTGCCACGCTCGCTTTGCTTGGCGAGCTCGACCGCATCACGGTCGCGGCCGGCGGAGCGGTCAATCCCTACAAGGATGCGCGCATGAGTGCTGCGACCTTTGCTACTTCCTTTGCGGACTGGCCGAGACTGGAAGCGCTGCGCGACCCCGCCTTCATGTCCGACTTCTGGGCGCGTACGGCTGGCAGCATCGACCTGCGGCGGCGCGGCGCTGAGGCGGCGGAATAGATAAAATTGGAATGAATCATGGTTAGTGAATGATTAATTGCAAGGTTTACTCAAAACATTCTTGTGAGTTCACGAAATCTTTTCGGGTTTGTATTACTGGAAATCACGGGGTGGGTGCGCGAGCATGAAATATATCGTCTTCATTCTCTTTACGGTCATGACCAATGCCGCTGCGCAGCTGATGCTGAAGCAAGGCATGATGTCGCTTGGGCCAATCTCGTTCGAGGGCGTCAATCCGCTCGTCAAGCTGCTGCAGATCGTCTTCAGCCCCTGGGTGTTCCTCGGCCTATGCACCTTCGTGATCTCCATGGCCTCGCACCTCTATGTGCTGTCCAAGGTCGAGCTTTCCTTTGCCTATCCCTTCCTCAGCCTTGCCTATGTCGCTGTCGCCATCTTCGCCTATTTCGTCTTCCGCGAAGACCTCAATGGCTGGCGCATCGCCGGCATCGCCTGCATCTGCGTCGGCACCGTGCTGATCGCGCAAAGTGGGCGAGGGCATGAAGACCAGACCGCTTCCATCACGCCCGACAAGATCCCAGCAAACGAGATCGTTCGATGAGACATGTGATTTTCGGCGGTGACGGTTTCGTCGGCCGTCACCTTGCCCCGAAACTTGTGGCCGATGGCGAAGAGGTCGTCGTCGCCGACATCGCCAGGAGCGAACTTGCGCACTACCGCAACGTCCGCTTTATCCAATGCGATGTCACCGATCCGGGTTCGGTCGCCGCGGTCGGGCTCAAGGCTGACGACATGGTCTACAATCTGTCGGCCAAGATGCTGTCGCCGATCCAGGTGCGGGCCAAGCGGCACGACTTCTTCTTCCCGGTCAATTTCCACGGCACCGAGCACATCATGCAGGCCATGGACAAGGCTGGCGCACTAAGGCTCGTCCACTACACGACCGACATGATTTACGGCCACACGGTCACCCAGCCGATGACCGAGGAGCATCCGGTCGCGCCGCTTGGCGAATATGGCTGGTCGAAACAGAAGACTGAGGAACTGGCGGCCGAATGGCGCAAGCGCGGCATGTCGATCGCGCTGTTCCGGCCGCGTCTGATCATCGGCCCCGGCCGGCTCGGCATTCTCGAAAAACTCTTCAAGCTGATCGACTGGAATCTTCCGGTGCCGATGATTGGCTCCGGCAAAAACCCCTATCAGTTCATCTCGGTGTTCGACTGCGCGGAAGCTGCCCGCGCGGCCTGGAAGGCCGGCGTGCCCAACGAGGCCTATAATCTTGGCTCGCTCAACCCGCCGCCGGTGAAGAAGTTGCTCGGCGACCTGATCCGCCATGCCGGATCGAAATCGATCCTGATCCCGACACCGGGCTGGGCGGTCAAGCGCACGCTCGACCTGCTCGACCTGATGAACATGCCGATCATGGATCCGGGCAATATCTGATCGCCGACGAGGAATGCGTGCTCGATGTGTCCAAGGCCGAGCGTCAGCTCGGCTGGGTGCCGCAATATCGCGACGAGGACATGCTGATCGCCGCCTACAGCGAATACCGCGCCAAGAAGGCCGGGCACGCCATCGCCACCAAGCATGTGCCCGCCGAATAGTGGGCTCGCCAAACAGTTTACGGCGCACGACGCTGGTCGTAGCGCGGACAGGAGATTGAAATGACCGTCATGGCCAAGCCGGAACAGACGAATGCACGCACCATGGTGAGCGCGCCGGCGCTGTCGCCCGCTACCATCGCCAAGCCCGATCTGATCAGCGTCGAGCAGGCCAAGGCGATGGACGTCGCCCGCATGACCGACCTGTTCAAGGCGCATCTCAACCCTGGCCAGCTGCATTTCATGAAGCTGCTCGGCTTCCACAAGATCAAGATCGAGCGCGCCGAGGGCATGTTCTACATCGACCAGAACGGTCGCAAGATCCTCGATTTCTTCGGTGGCTTCGGTTCGCTGGCCTTCGGCCACAACCATCCGCGTATCCTCGAAGCGCGCAAAAAATTCCAGGAGGAGAAGCGCCAGGAAATCGCCATCGCCTTCATGTCGCAATACGCGGCAGCGCTCGCACACAATATCGCCAAATGCTCGCCCGGCGATCTCGACATGGTGTTTTTGGGCTCGTCCGGCTCCGAAGCGATGGAAGCGGCGGTGAAGCTCGCCGAACGCGCGGCGGGGCCGAAGCGGCCGAAGGTGGTCTATGCCGAAAATTCCTTCCACGGCAAAACCAAGGGCGTGCTGGGCATCACCGACGGCCAGCTCTACCGTGCCGACTTCAAGATGGCCAACAATACGGTGCGCATTCCGTTCGGCGATATCGAGGCCGTCGAGCGCCTGTTCCGATCCGATCCGGAGGTCGGCGTCATCGTGCTCGAAACCATCCAGGGCGGCGGCGGCATTATCCAGGCACCAGCCGAATACTGGCAGAAGCTGCGTGCGCTCTGCGACCAGTATGGCGTGCTGTGGGTGGCCGACGAAGTGCAGTGCGGCTACGGCCGCTCGGGCCGCTTCTATGCCTTCGAACATTACGGCGTGGTTCCCGACGTGACTGCGCTGGCGAAGTCGCTTGGCGGCGGCAAGGCAGCGGTCGGCGCGATGATCGCCAGGCGAGATGTCTACATGAAGGCCTATGGCACGCCAAAGACGGCGATGATCCATGCCATGGCCACCTTTGGCGGCATGGGCGAGGCCTGCGTCACCTCGATCGAGGGCCTCAACGTGCTCTATGACGAGGGGCTGATCGACAACGCCGCCGTTACCGGCGATTATTTGCTCGCGCGCCTGCAGGCGCTTAAGGACAAATATCCGAAGATCATCAAGGATGTGCGCGGCAAAGGCTTTATGGTCGGCCTTGAGTTCCACGACTTCTCGCAGACCTTGCCGATGGTGCTGCGCCCGATCGTAAGCGTGCTCGACGACAAGCTGAAGGGCTCGCTGTCCGGCTTCGTCGGCGCACTGCTCTTGCGCGACTACGACGTGCTCGTCGCCTTCACCGAATACAACCGCAACGTCATCCGGCTCGAGCCGCCGCTGATCTGCCAGCGCGAGCATGTCGACCGCTTCGTCGATGCCTTCGACAGTCTTTTGTCGCGCGGCATCGTGTCGATCGTGAAGGATTTCGTCAAAAGCCAAGTCCGTTAAAAACGAAAGTCCGTTGAGCAACGATGCTGACCAAGTCACCCGCTCCGCAGAACATGCTCGACCGCCTTGTCCAGGCCGGTCTGGCGTGGGGCGAGGGGAGTTATGCGCGGCTGGCCGCACCGATCGGTGCGGCGGCCTTCGCGCTCTACATCCTTCTGACGGCATTCACGGCATGGGTGATGCCCGACGCCAATTGGGACATGCTGCCCTATCTCGCAATATCGGAGGAAGGCAGCTATCCCGATGTGCAGGCGCTGCATGATTACGCCTACAGCACCGTCAAATCAGGCGTGTCGGCGGGAGATTACAAGGCACTGACCGATGATGGCGGCGGCTTCCGCAGCCACATGACGGAGAATGCCGCCGACTTCCATTCTCTGCTCGGCATGTACCGAATAAAATTCCTCTACGCCGAGATCCTGTCGACGCTGAGCGCGGTGATGTCGCCGGTCGAGGCGATGCGCCTGGTGCAGCTGTTTTCGGTGCTGCTGTTCGGCGCGATCACGCTGCTCTGGCTGCGCTCGGAAAAGGCTTTGGCGCTGGCGCCGGTGGTCGGCGCGGTGCTGATCATGGCCGATTTCGGCGACGCGGCGCGGGCTTCGACGCCGGATCTGCTGACGTCGGCGCTGCTGCTCGGCGGGCTCTACGCCTATATCAGGGGCCGAGAGGCGGCGACGGCGATCCTGCTGTTTCTCGCCTTCATGGTGCGGCCGGACAATATTGTTTTCCTTGCCGTTTTCGCCGTCCTTCTGGTCGCCTTCCGGCAAAAGGCCTGGGGGCGCTGGCCGGCTTCGCCGCGTCCTTTGTCGCCTATTTTGCCATTTCGCACTGGGCCCACCATCCCGGCTGGTGGCCGCATCTGTGGTTCTCCAGCATCGAACAGTACTATAATATGGACGGGTTCGAGCCGGCCTTCTCGGTCACCGCCTATCTCAAGGCGTTTGCCACATCGCTGCTGCGTGCCGTCAATCTGAACAGCTGGGTCGGTGTTTCGGTGCTGGCACTGGCCGGCTGGTTCGCCGCCAGCCGCGCCGGCTTCCGCCTCGACCGCCGCGCCGGCATTTTGTTCGCGGCGTTGGTGCTGGGGGCACTGGCCAAGTTCACGGTCTTCCCGATCCACGACACGCGCATCTATTTCCCACATCTGATCCCGCCCTTCCTGCTGCTGGCAACGCCGTTCATGGCGCTGTGGGCGGCCGTGGCTCGCGGCCAGCATCGCGCCGCCTTGCACGTCATTCCCGGAGACAAGCCATGAGTTCGCTATCCAGTCTGGCGCGCATCGCCTTGTCGCTCGGTCTTCCTTCGAGCCTGCTCGACCGCGGGCCGTCGCTGCGCGGTACGAAATTCCTTGCCAGGGCGGCGCTGAAGGCACGCTTCGGTGGGGCAGGGCAGCCGTTCCAGATGGTCAATGTCGGCGCTTGCGACGGCGCGCTGTTCGACGACGTCACGCCATGGCTGCACAGGATATCCGGCGCCCGCGCCATGCTGGTCGAGCCGATCCCGTACAATCAGAAGCGGCTGCGCGCCAACTATCCCGACACGAATCGCTTCATCATCGAGCCGGTGGCCGTCACCAAGGCGAAAGGCACGATCACCGTCCACACCTTCGATGCCGCCGCGCTCGAGGCGGGCACGCTGCCGATCGAGTTCATCGGCTGCTCCTCGGTTACCGACACCAATCTGATGTCAGGCAAGAACGCCTGGGGCGAGGCCGACGCGAACTTCAACAAATTCGCGCCACACCTGAAAGACATCGAGGTGCCCTCGGAAACGCTGCAGACCTTGCTCGATCGCAACGGCATCAGCCACATCGATGCCTTCCTCGTCGATTGCGAAGGCGCCGACTGGATCGTCTTCGAACAACTCGACCTCAAACGCTATCGTCCGGGCATGATCAAGGTCGAGGTTGGTGCGTTGCCGGCCCCGGAGATCGGCCAGGTCGTGGTCAAACTGAAGACGGCGGGTTACCAGGTCGGCTTCCAGGCCGAGGATATCTGGGCCTTCGCCTGAGCTTCGCCGCCGACCTTCGTCCACAACAGCAATCAGTCCCGGTTGCCGCGCCGGCCAAATGCGCTTGACAAAATAGCGCCGGCCCATTCAACTTGGAGCATTCACCAGGGGAGTCCCGGCAAGGGGCTGAGATACTGCTGGCTTCGCGGCGCAGTGACCCGTTGAACCTGATCCAGTTCATACTGGCGTAGGGACGGTGCAAGCGCTTTGCGGGAGTTCACGCCCGAAGTCCTTTTTTCAAGCAGGGCGACCGAAGCGTCTCATCCTTCCGGCACAGAACTGGGTCTCCAATGCAATGAGCAAAGGAGCCTCAAGATGAATGCCCTCACCCCAGCCGTCTCGACGGGACCGCTGCCTGCCTCACGGAAAATCCACAAGTCCGGCGTCCTGCATCCGCACATCAGGGTGCCGATGCGCGAAATCTCCGTCCATCCGACGGCAGGCGAACCGCCCGTCACCGTCTACGATCCGTCCGGCCCCTATACGGACCCGACTGTCGAAACCAGCATCGAAAATGGCCTCGCCCGGCTTCGCCACGAATGGATTACGGCACGCGGCGATGTCGAGGCCTATGACGGCCGCCATGTTCGGCCCGAAGACAATGGATTCGCCGTGGGCGAGCGCCTGACGCCGGAATTTCCGGTCCGCAACCGGCCGCTCAGGGCCAAGGCTGGCAAGGCAGTGACCCAGCTTGCCTACGCGCGCGCCGGCATCATCACGCCCGAAATGGAGTTCGTCGCCATCCGCGAGAACCTTGGACGCGAGATCATGCGCGGCAAGCTGCCGCGCGACGGTGAGAGCTTCGGCGCGGCTATTCCCGATTTCGTCACGCCGGAATTCGTGCGCGACGAGGTGGCGCGCGGGCGGGCGATCATTCCAGCCAACATCAATCATCCCGAGAGCGAACCGATGATCATCGGTCGCAGTTTCCTGGTGAAGATCAACGCCAATATCGGTAACTCGGCGGTCACCTCATCGATGGCCGAAGAGGTCGAAAAAATGGTCTGGGCGATCCGCTGGGGCGCCGATACGGTGATGGACCTGTCGACCGGCCGCAACATCCACAACATCCGCGACTGGATCGTTCGCAATGCGCCGGTGCCGATCGGCACGGTGCCACTCTATCAGGCGCTCGAGAAGGTCGGCGGCATTGCCGAGGACCTGACCTGGGAGGTGTACCGTGACACGCTGATCGAACAGGCCGAACAGGGGGTTGACTATTTCACCATCCACGCCGGCGTGCGGCTGCACTACATCCCGCTGACCGTTGACCGGGTCACGGGCATCGTGTCTCGCGGCGGTTCGATCATGGCCAAATGGTGCCTGCACCATCACCGGGAAAGCTTTCTCTATGAGCATTTCGCGGAGATATGTGACATCTGCCGCGCCTATGACGTGTCCTTCTCGCTAGGCGACGGCCTTCGTCCCGGCTCGATCGCCGATGCCAACGACGCGGCGCAATTCGCCGAGCTGGAAACGCTCGGCGAGTTGACGCAGATCGCCTGGGCAAAGGACTGCCAGGTGATGATCGAGGGCCCCGGCCACGTGCCGATGCACAAGATCAAGGAGAACATGGACAAGCAGCTCGCCGTCTGCGGCGAGGCGCCGTTCTATACGCTCGGACCGCTGACGACCGACATCGCGCCGGGCTATGACCACATCACCTCCGGCATCGGTGCTGCCATGATCGGCTGGTTCGGCACCGCCATGCTCTGCTACGTCACGCCGAAGGAGCATCTCGGCCTTCCCGATCGCAACGACGTCAAGATCGGCGTGATCACCTACAAGATCGCCGCCCATGCCGCCGATCTGGCGAAGGGCCATCCGGCAGCAAAAGTCAGGGATGATGCCCTTTCCCGCGCGCGCTTCGAGTTCCGCTGGGAGGACCAGTTCAACCTCTCGCTCGATCCCGAAACCGCGCGGTCTTTCCACGACCAGACCTTGCCCAAGGAGGCGCATAAGGTGGCACATTTCTGCTCGATGTGCGGACCAAAATTCTGCTCCATGCGTATCTCCCACGACATCCGCGCCGAGGCACAGAAAGAGGGCATGGCGGCGATGGCGGCGAAATACCGCGAGGGTGGCGATCTCTACATGCCGGCTGACAAGACCGGCGTACCGCTCATGCCAGAGGTGCCGGAGCCGTCATGAGGGTTCTGGTCAAAGGGGCTGGCGTCGCCGGCCTCACCGCCGCCTTCGAACTCGCGATCCGAGGCGCGGCGGTGACCGTGGTCGAGACCCGGCATGGCCTCGGCGGCAATGCATCGTGGTTTGCCGGCGGCATGCTGGCGCCATGGTGTGAGCGAGAAAGCGCCGAGCAGCCGGTGCTGGATATCGGACGCGACACCGCTGACTGGTGGGATGCGGTGCTGCCGGGTCAGGTGACACGGGCCGGAACGCTGGTCGTGGCCGCCCCGCGTGATGCTGGCGAGCTCGACCGGTTCGCCAGTCGCACGTCGGGGCATCGGCGTGTCGATGAAGACGAAATTGCGCTCCTGGAGCCCGACCTCGCCGGCCGCTTCCGGCGCGGATTGCTGTTTCCCGATGAGGCTCATCTCGACCCGCGCCAGGCGATGGCAGCACTTCATGACAAGCTCGTGGCCATGGGCGTCGAATTCCGCTTCGGGGCCGACGCCCAGCCTGTTTCCGGTTTCGAATGGCAGATCGACTGCACGGGAATGGCAGCAGCCGATGACAGGCTGCGCGGCGTTCGCGGCGAAATGCTGATCCTGCGCACGCCTGACATCTCGCTGTCGCGCCCGGTCCGGCTGCTGCATCCGCGCCTTCCGCTTTATGCGGTGCCGCGCACTGACCAGCGTTTCATGATCGGCGCAACGATGATTGAAAGCCAGTCCGCCGGACCGGTCACGGCGCGTTCCATGATGGAGCTGTTGGGTGCTGCCTATGCCCTCCACCAGGCCTTTGGCGAAGCCGAGGTCGTTGAAACCGGTGTCGGCGTTCGTCCGGCCTTTCCCGATAATCTGCCGCGCGTCGAAACGAGCGGAGACATCGTTGCAATCAATGGGCTTTACCGCCATGGCTTTCTTCTCGCCCCCGCCATGGCGCGCCAGGCTGCCGACCTGGTTTTCAGCCAAGACAGAACCAGGGAGCTTGCTCATGAAACTGACCGTCAACGGCGAAGCGCATGAGGTTGCCGCCACCACGCTGGCGGAGCTGCTTGCCGTGCTCGACTATGAGGGCGATTGGCTGGCAACGGCCGTCAACAGCGATCTCGTACACAAAGCCAAGCGGGCGGAGTTCCAGTTGAGCGATGGCGACCGGATCGAAATCCTCTCACCCATGCAGGGAGGCTAGCATGTTCGACCTTCTGGGAACGACGCTTCTCTCCCGCCTGCTTCTCGGCACGGCGCAATACCCTTCGCCGGCCATCCTTGCCGATGCGGTCAAGGCGTCGGGCACGTCGGTGGTAACCGTCTCGTTGCGCCGTGAAATGGCAGGCGGCAGGGCTGGCGAACAATTCTGGTCGTTGATCCGCTCGCTGGGTGTAAAAATCCTGCCCAATACTGCCGGCTGCCACTCCGTCAAGGAAGCTGTCACGACCGCGAAAATGGCGCGCGAAGTGTTCGGTACTGGCTGGATCAAGCTCGAAGTGATCGGCAACCACGACACGCTGCAGCCGGACGTGTTCGGCCTGGTCGAAGCTGCCCGTATCCTGTGTGAGGACGGTTTTACGGTATTTCCCTATACCACCGACGATCTTGTCGTCGCCGAGCGGCTGCTGGAGGCGGGCTGCAAGGTCTTGATGCCATGGTGCGCGCCGATCGGCTCCGCCCTCGGACCTGTCAACATCATGGCGCTGCGTTCGATGCGCGGACATTTTCCTGGCGTCCCACTGATTGTGGATGCAGGGCTCGGACGTCCGTCGCACGCGGTGACTGTCATGGAACTCGGCTTTGACGCTGTGCTCCTGAACACAGCGGTCGCCAAGGCGGCCGATCCGGTCGGCATGGCGCGCGCATTCGGCAAGGCGGTCGATGCCGGCCGTGAGGCCTTTTGCTCGGGCATGATCGAGCCGCGCGACGTCGCCGTGCCATCGACGCCGACGATCGGCAGGCCGATTTTCTCATGAAGCTCGATCCCTTCTATCTGATCGTCGACAGCGCCGCCTGGATCGAACGGCTGGTGCCGCTCGGCGTCAAGCTGGTGCAGCTTCGCATCAAGACCATGGATGATGCCGGGTTGCGCGCCGAAATCAGCAAGGCGAAGGCCTTGTGCGCCGAGCAGCAATGCCAA
Source organism: Mesorhizobium huakuii (assembly GCF_014189455.1). Classification (NCBI taxonomy): domain Bacteria; kingdom Pseudomonadati; phylum Pseudomonadota; class Alphaproteobacteria; order Hyphomicrobiales; family Phyllobacteriaceae; genus Mesorhizobium; species Mesorhizobium huakuii. The sequence continues at coordinate 1,116 of NZ_CP050296.1, read as the reverse complement.
CTCATTGTCAACGACCACTGGCGGCTGGCGATCGAGGAAGGTTGCGACTTCGTGCATCTTGGCCAGGAGGATTTGCAGACCGCCGACCGCTCGCGGATACGGGCAGCCGGCGTGAGGCTCGGACTGAGCACACATGATGATATCGAACTGGAAACGGCGATGGCCGCCGAGCCTGACTATATCGCGTTGGGGCCCGTCTATCCCACGATCCTGAAGAAGATGAAATGGGCGCCGCAAGGGATAGAACGGATCCGCGAGTGGAAGCGCCGGGTCGCACCGATACCCCTGGTCGCCATAGGCGGCCTCAACCCTGACCGGCTCGACGGTGTCTTCGCCTCAGGCGGCGACAGCGCGGCGGTGGTCACCGACATCACATTGAATGCCGATCCCGAAGCGCGCACGCGGGAATGGATCGAAAAAGACGGACCGATGGCGCTGAAGCGAGACCCTTATGTGCTTGTCGTCGGTGGATCGGACTCCAGCGGTGGGGCTGGAATTGCACGCGATATCGAGACGATCTCTTCCATTGGCGTGCGCACCTGCCTTGCTGTCACTGCACTAACGGTGCAGACGCACGAAGCCGTCACGGCAATCCATCATGTGCAACCCAGTCTGGTCGCAGATCAGATGCGAGCGGCGTTGCAGGCCAACCATGTGGCGGCCATCAAGATCGGCATGCTCGCAACGGCCGATATCATCACCGCCGTTGCCGCCGTGCTGCGCGAAAATCCGCAGGTGCCGGCAGTGCTCGACCCCGTGCTGGCTTCGACGTCAGGCCGGGCGCTCCTGGAAGCAGGTGCCATCGCCGCCATGAAAAGTGATCTGATGCCGCTTTGCCGTCTCGTAACACCCAATCTCGTCGAACTGGCGCTCCTTGTTGGCTCGGAACTGGCGGTGGACGAGGACGGCGCAGTGTTGCAAGGCCAGGAATTGATGGCCGCCGCAGCGCAGGCCCTGGTGATCAAGGGCGGCCACGCATCGGGGCCTCGATCAACTGACATTCTGTTGCGCTCCGATCAAGAGCCAATCCGCTTCGACACACCGCGCCTTGCCGCATCGATGCGCGGGACGGGCTGCATGCTGGCCAGCGCGATTGCGGCGCATCTGGCGAAGGCG